>NZ_CP089096.1:1872311-2184363 GCF_021172165.1 Flavobacterium channae
TTTTCTTGGTAACTGTCCATCAAAATAGTAATTTTATATCATACATCTATTCAAATATAAAAATGAAAAACCAGTATTTACGCTTTTTGGTCTTTTTTTTATTAACATACTACTGTGGATCGTCGCAAGGAAAAGTAAGTACTTTTACGATTGAAGCCCCACAATTAAAGACTTCTAAGAAAATTTGGATGTATTTGCCACACAATTACGAAACCTCCGAAAAGAAATATCCAGTGCTTTACATGCACGATGCTCAAAACCTATTTGATGCCAAAACTTCTTATGCAGGCGAATGGCGAATTGATGAAACTTTAGATAGTTTAAAAGCCGAAATTATTGTTGTAGGAATTGAACATGGTAATGAAAAACGATTAGACGAACTCACTCCTTTTCCTAACAAAGAGTATGGTGGCGGAAATGCCAACGCTTATTTGGATTTTATAGTTAACCAATTAAAACCATATATCGATTCGAATTACCGAACCAAAACCAACAAAATGAATACCGCTATTGGCGGAAGTTCTTTAGGCGGATTGGTTTCGTATTATGCAATTTTAAAATATCCTGAAATCTTTGGAAAAGCAATGGTTTTCTCTCCTTCTTTTTGGTTCAACGAAGAAATGTATTCCTTAACAGAAAACGCTAAAAAACTAAAAACCAAACTTTACTTTATGTGTGGTGATAGCGAAAGCGAAACTATGGTAAGCGATATGGATAAAATGACACATTTGGTAAACGAAAAAAGATGTACTTGTATGCATTTGACCAAAAAAGTTGTTGTAACTGGCGGAAAACATAATGAAAATTTATGGGCGAAAGAATTTGGAAAAGCGTACCTTTGGCTCTTCTAAACTGGTTTGTGTTTATTGCTGATTATTTATTACATATCAACTAAGAACCAAAACCATAAACTGTAAACAAAATGAATAACAACGATATATTTAAAAAGTTACGTGTAGCCTTACAATTACGTGACGACCAAATTATTGAAATATTAAACTTGGTTGACTTTAGAGTTTCTAAAGGAGAATTGGCAAATGTTTTTAGAAATGAAAACCATCCTAATTATATGGATTGTGGCGATCAGTTGTTGCGTAATTTCTTAAACGGATTGGTTATTCATTTGCGAGGCACTAAAGAAGATCCAAAAGACCCGAAAGAAGTTTTAAACCAAATTGCCAAAAGCAAAATGCCTTTAAGCAAAGACAACAAAAAACAAGCTTCTAAAGAAGGCGATAAGAAACCTTTTAAACCAAAAGGGACAACCGATAAAAAACCTTTTGGACAAGGAACACCCTCAACAAAAAAACAAAAACCAGAAAGTCCAGTAGAACGTTTTAAGTTTAACTCTGGCAAGAATAAAAAGTAAATAGAATCCTCAAGAAATTGAGGATTTTTTTGTTGTTAGGATGTACTATTATTTTTATATTTGATATTACTAATTGTAGCACATAAACATATAAATATAGGATTATATGGGTTACTTTATTGCTTATATAAACGTTGGCAAACTTATGAAACAGAACCCACTTGAGCATTGGATAAATACAGACAAAAAACTCAATGACCTAATCGTTGAAATCGAATCAATAGACAAAACCTTGACTGAAAAGGCGGAAATAGCATTTGAGAAACTTTCAGAATTATATAAAATCCCTAAAATGCCAACAGATATTGAAGATGAGGAACTAGATGATGATGAATTTGACGGAGTAACTTACAAAAGGTCTCTTTTTGAAGAACATGCTCTGATTAAATATTTAGCAGATGAAAATGAAGACCCACGTGGAATAGTTTTATCTGCAGTATTTCATTTGTTAAACGATTATCGAGTTGACTTATTCCAAGTTGCGGAAAAAGAATTTGGAAAAAATATTCCTGAAAAATGTCGAATTGGAATAAAAGGAGAAGGCTATAATGGAGAAGTGGTTTTTCCTCAAAAAGAAACTAAAAGTTGGATTGAATTAGGATGTAAAATAATGAAACAAATAAATTAAAAAAACACATTGATTTATTCTAAACTATATCTTAGAATGCAATATTTTAAAATACTCAAACGCTTTTAATAATCGACTGCCATACCAAGAAAACATTTCGCCATCAACAAAAACAGTTTTCGCGTGATGAGTAAAACGCCCTATTTCAAAAGCATGTTCGTCTTTAAACGGAAAGGGTTCAGAAGATAAAAATACATAATCAGGGTCGCCTTCTAGTCGGATTTTTTTTAATTCAACTTCTGGATAGCGACCTTCTTTATTTTCATAAATATTTTCAAAGCGATTAAGTTGTAGCAATTCGCTGATAAACGTATCGTTTCCTGCTACCATGTGTGGATTTGACCAAATAAAATAAGCTACTTTCTTTATAGGTTTATCTTTGATAAATTGCTTAAAATCTTGATGTGCAAAATTAATTTTATCAATCCATTTTTGTGCTTCGGTACGTTTGTTAAACAACTGACCAAAGTCTTGAATCATTTGTAAATTATCTTCAATCGTCAAAATATCGGTTACCCAAACTGGACAAATTTGAGCTAAATCTTCCACAATTTCTTTTGTATTTTCTTCCTTATTGCAAATAATAATATCAGGTTGTAATGCTTGTA
Organism: Flavobacterium channae; assembly: GCF_021172165.1. Lineage (NCBI taxonomy): Bacteria > Pseudomonadati > Bacteroidota > Flavobacteriia > Flavobacteriales > Flavobacteriaceae > Flavobacterium > Flavobacterium channae. The sequence goes on from NZ_CP089096.1 coordinate 1,874,917, forward strand.
TCTTGTCAAACTTTACATTTTTAGTACCTCCAATTATTGTTTTAGAAGCTTTAAAATGAAGCGGATGCACACAGAATTTAGTAATACCAACAATGTTATCTTCTAAACCCAAATCGTAAAGCAATTCGGTTTGCGAAGGCACTAATGAAACGATACGCAATGGCGAAGTTTCAAATGTATGTTGGGTTCCTAATTGATCTGTAAGCTGCATTATTGAAGACTCTAAATTATCCTAAAATTGTTGCCATTTCTTGTTGCAACTTCAATGCTTCTTCCCTAGCCTTTTCAGCGAAATCAACACCATTTGAAGCGTAAATAATTCCTCTCGAAGAATTGATTAACAAACCAACATTTTTGCTCATTCCATATTTACAAACCTCAGCTAAACTTCCGCCTTGAGCTCCTACTCCAGGAACTAACAAGAAACTATCAGGAACTATTTTTCGAATTTCGGTAAAGTATTCTGCTTTAGTTGCACCAACTACATACATTAAATTATGTGCATTTTTCCAAGTTTTAGAAGTTTCTAAAACCACTTTGTATAATTCCTTACCTGCTACATCTTTGGTTTGAAAATCAAAAGCACCTCCATTAGAAGTTAAAGCCAACATAATCGTGTGTTTGTCTTCAAAAGCTAAGAAAGGTTCAACTGAATCTTTTCCCATATAAGGCGCAACAGTTACCGAATCGAAATCCAAATCATTGAAAAAGGCACGAGCGTACATTGAAGAAGTGTTACCAATATCCCCACGTTTTGCATCGGCAATAGTGAAGATTTCTGGATATTTCTCGTTAATGTAATTGATTGTTTTTTCTAACGATTGCCAACCTTTTATTCCATAAGCTTCATAAAAAGCAGTATTGGGTTTATACGACACACACAAATCGTGAGTAGCATCGATAATTGCCTTATTAAACTCAAAAATTGGATCTTCGGTTTGTAATAAATGTTCGGGAATTTTATTTAAATCGACATCCAAACCAATACAAAGAAATGATTTTTTAGTTTGGATTTGGGAAATAAGTTGTTCAGTAGTCATGGTGTTGTTGTTTGTCGCAAATTTGCGAAATATTTTTGATTTTGGATATAAAAAAAGCCTCAATAAAGAGGCTCTTATATTAAAAAACTTCGCTTTCTTTTAATTTTTCAGTGTTTGCTACTAATTGTAACTCCTCAATCATTTTATGAAGATTTCCATTCATAAAACCATCTAAATCGTAAATACTTAAACCAATTCTGTGGTCTGTAATTCTTCCTTGTGCATAGTTATAAGTACGAATTTTAGCAGAACGGTCTCCAGAACTTACTTGAGAATTACGCTTCTTAGCATCTTCTTCTTGCTTTTTAGCCAATTCCATTTCGTATAAACGAGAACGTAAAACAGTTAACGCTTTGTCTTTATTTTTATGTTGTGATTTCTCATCCTGACATTGCGCTACTAATCCAGTAGGAATATGCGTCATACGAACAGCCGATTTCGTTGTATTTACCGATTGTCCACCAGGTCCTGACGAACAGAAAAAGTCGATACGAACATCATTCATATCAATTTGAACATCAAATTCCTCTGCTTCTGGCAAAACCATTACTGTTGCAGCCGAAGTGTGAACACGACCTTGAGTTTCAGTTTGAGGAACACGTTGTACACGGTGAACACCCGCTTCAAATTTCAAAGTTCCGTAAACATCTTCACCAGTTACTTCAAAAATAACCTCTTTAAATCCACCAGAAGTTCCTTCACTAACATCTACAACAGAAGTTCTCCAACCTTTACTATCGCAATATTTTGTATACATACGGTATAAATCACCTGCAAAAATAGAAGCTTCATCACCTCCAGTACCTGCACGGATTTCTACCATAACGTTTTTCGCGTCTTCTGGGTCTTTAGGAATCAACATAAATTTGATTTCTTCTTCCAATTGTGGTAAACGTTCTTTAGCTTCGTCTAATTGCATTTTAGCCATTTCAACCATTTCGGCATCCGAACCATCAGCAATGATTTCCTTCGCTTCATTGATATTTCCAACTAAGTTGATATACTCATCGCGTTTTTCAACTAGCTCTTTTAAGTCTTTGTATTCTTTATTTAATTGTACATAACGCTTTTGATCGGCAATTACATCAGGTTGAATAATCAAATCTGATACTTCGTCAAAACGTTGTTTTACATATTGTAATCTATCTAACATGGCTGTTATTTATTTTGGAGTGCAAAGTTACAATTTTAGTTGAAAGTATAAAAGTTTCTGTCTTTAAAAGTTTTACAATTGAAAATCAATCATTTAAAAATTTTATTTAAATTAAGTCTAAATAAATTTTGTATTTTGGTTTTGACTCAATATTTTTGCATTGTTATTTTAATTAAATCTAAATAAAATGAATAAAATAGTATTATCAACGCTTTTATTGTCTTCGCTACTAAGTTTTAGTCAAGAAAAAGCGGATTCAACTAAAGTTTTAAAAGAAGTTACTGTTGAAGGCACAAGAGAAAACAAGTACAAAAAAGAAAGCAGTACCACCGTTTCTAAAATGCCTTTAAAGGATATTGAAAATCCACAAGTGTACAATTCTATTCCGGCCAATCTTTTAAAAGAACAGGTGGTTACCAACTTAAACGACGCGCTTAAAAACGCAACTGGTGTAACGCGTCTTTGGGAATCTACAGGTCGTAATGGCGATGGTGCCGAATATTACTCAATGCGAGGTTTTTCAGTTCAACCAACCATGACAAACGGTTTACCATCCTTAACCAACACAACTATCGATCCAATCAACATCGACAACATCGAAGTGATTAAAGGTCCTTCAGGAACGTTGTTTGGAAGTAGTGTGATTTCGTATGGTGGATTAATCAACGTCGTAACTAAAAAACCGCATCAACAATTTGGTGGTGAAATCAGTTACAACAACGGAACCTATGGAAGCAATCGCGTTACTGCAGATGTTAATCTTCCTCTGAATGAAAAAGCTGCGGTTCGAATTAATTCGGCTTACACCACAGAAGAATCGTTTCAAGATGCTGGATTTTCAAATGCATTCTTTTTAGCGCCTTCATTAAAATATGAGGTAAACGACAAATTAACTTTCTTAGTAAATACTGAATTTTACAAAAATACATCGGCAAAACAAAGCATGATTTTCTTGAGTCGTTATGCTCCTCTTTCATTTGACTCAATGGAATTATTTGATAGAAACTACAAGAGATCTTTTACATCGAATGATTTGACTATGAACAACAATTCGTTCAACATGCAAATGCAAGCGTTGTATAAATTATCGAACAATTGGACTTCACAAACGGTTTTATCTAAAAGTACAACAAAAACAAACGGATATTATCACTATTTATGGGATTCTGCCAATGGCGACGAATTCACAAGATTTATTTCAAAAGCAGATGGAACGTTCTACACTACTGACATCCAACAAAATTTCATTGGAGATTTCAAAATCGGAAATATGAGAAATCGCATGGTAGCTGGATTGGATTATTACAATTCAAGATTATTGAATGGAGGAACGGGTCGGGTTGCGAATGGAACTGTTTCTTTAGTGAATGGAACCGATACCGGAGTTCTAACACAAGCAGGAACTGACGCTCTATTAACTGGAAGTTTTGCCGGAAATACAGAAGCCAATCAAGAAATCATGAGTGCTTACGTTTCTGATGTATTAAATGTTACCAATAAATTATCAGTAATGGCAAGTTTACGTTTGGATTATTTTGACGGAAAAACTTCGCAATATGATAGCGAAGAAACAAAAGGACAAGTTGCTTTATCTCCAAAATTTGGTGCGGTATATCAAATTGTTGAAAATAAAGTTTCTCTTTTTGGTAATTATATGAATGGTTTCCAAAATGTAGCTCCAACAACAGTTGCTGATATCGACGGAAGCAATCCAAGAACTAAAGAATTTGATCCAGAACAAGCAAATCAGCTAGAAGTAGGTCTAAAAACAAGTTTGTATAAAGATATTATTTCAGCCTCGGTGAGTTATTATGACATTCGAGTGAAAGACCGCGTAATTACTGACCCAAACAACATCAACAACTCCATTCAAGGTGGTGAAGTAGAAAGCAAAGGTGTTGAAGTAAGTATCGTAGCCAATCCAATCAAAGGATTAAACGTTATTGCAGGTATCAGTCATAATGATGCAGAAGTTACAAAAGAATCTCCTGGCGACGGATATTTAGGCTTACGCCCAGAAGAAGCTGGTCCAGAAACGTTAGTGAATTTTTGGGCAAATTATACGGTAACAGAAGGACAATTAAAAGGTTTCGGAATTGGTTTTGGTGGCAACTACGCTAGCGAATACAAAACTTGGAACAGAGCCAACACAGGAACTTTCGCCTTACCTGATTACACGGTTTTAAATTCAGCTTTATCGTATGACAACAATACATTTAATGTGACATTAAAATTAAACAACCTTTTAAACGAAAAATACTATTCAGGTTGGTCAACTATAACACCTCAGCGCTTAAGAAGCATTACTGCAGGAGTAACATATAAATTTTAGTTTAGTTTCAGTTAATTTAAGCAAGCTCCTCATTTCGGTGGGGAGTTTATCATTATCACATGAAAAAATTAGGTTTCAAAAAAGGAATTCGAAAATTACATCTCTGGTTAGGACTATCAACGGGCTTGATTGTTTTTATAATCTCGATTACAGGAGCAATTTATGTTTTTCAAGAAGAGATTACAAATTATCTTAGAAAAGATGCCATATATCATAACGAATCGGATATAGCAACAAAAAAGCCACTTCCTTTAAAAGTTCTAGAACAAAAAGTAGATGCTTTCACCAATGAAAAATACCAGATTCATTGGGCAACCATTCCTATAGATAAAAGTAGAAGTTATATTTTTTATTATTACGAAAGAAATCCGGAAGGATGGAACTTTTTCGAAGAATACGTCATTTACAAATCGGTTTACATAAATCCGTTTACAGGAGAAATAAAAGGCGTTTATGATGAAACTGCTGATTTTTTTAACATCATAAAATCTATTCACTACAGTTTTATGCTAAAAACGGAATGGGGAACGTATGTATGCGGAATTCCAACATTAATTTTTCTTTTCATGCTGGTTTCTGGAATTATTTTATGGTGGCCAAAAAACAAAAACGCAAGAAAACAACGCTTTTCATTCAATTGGAAAAACGTAAAAAGTTGGAAACGCAAAAATTATGATTTACACAATATTTTGGGTTTCTATGTTGCTTCTGTAGCTTTTGTAGTTGCTTTTACTGGACTTTTTTATGCTTTCTACTTTATTCAGGCAATTTTATATGTCGTATTTTCTGGAGGAAGTACAACTTATCCCGATTTTTCACATATCAAAACAAAAGCTCCAATTGAAATGAGAAACGAGCATACTTTGGACAAAATAGGTAAAAAAGTAGAAGAGCTATATCCAGATGCTTTTCAATACAGTTTGGATTTTGGTTACGAGCATTTAGATGATCACGAACATCCTAACTATGATGTTTTTGTAAAACAACTCTCCTATTCGTATCATGTAAATCACAGTTTAATTTTTGATGAAAATTCAGGGGAATTATTACACCAACATTCTCATAAAGATAAAAATTTAGGTGAAAAAGCCGTAGCCGCAAACTACGACACACATATTGGAGCCATTTTTGGCATTTGGACAAAAATTATTGCTTTTGTAGTGAGTTTGGTTTGTGCTTCATTACCTGTTACTGGTTTTTTAATTTGGTGGGGAAAACGAAATAAAAAGTAAATCATGTGTTGTAATTATTCTATTTTAAAACAAACTCAAAACGGGATGCTTGTTCTGTTGAAAGGATGCGGCAATTATCAATTGACATTCAACAATTTGAATTTTAGTCTTACAAAAGAAGAACTAGATGCTTTTAAAAGATATCTAAAGCAAATTGATGTTGATTATTGGGAAAAAGAATACAAACATTCTATTTATCAAAAGAAGATTCCCATTCCTACTTTACAAAACAACCTCATCATTCTCATCAATCGGTTTGAATTAAATGAATTATTATTTCTCATGAATACCAATGAAAGTGAAGAATCGCTAACCTACTACGATTTCAAAAACAATATCAATTGGAATTAACAACTATTAGAATCACTTCGGTGATTCTTTTTTTTATGATTCATTTTGAAATTCAATTCGTTATAAAATTTATTTAAAATAAATCTAAATAAACTTTGTGAATTCAATTTTAGACATTACTTTTGCGTCATTATTTTAATTAAATCTAAATAAGATGTCTAAAAACATTTTTAAAGCCATAGTATTACTGTCGTCACTACAGGCAGTATCTCAAGAAAACTTAAACGACGTTAGCGAAAACTATTTCACATTAAATGATTCTGTAAAAACATTAAAAGAAGTAGTAATCGAAGTTAAAAATGACAAAGGAAAATCTTCTGTTAACAGAGCTGGAATTAAAGAAAAAGATTTACCACAAGCTATTCAAGTAATCAATAGCGAAGTTATCCAACAACAACAATCTATTCGATTAAGCGATGTAGTTAAAAATGCAAATGGCGTATATGTTGGTTCAGCTCGTGGTGGCGCTCAAGAATCATTTTGGTCAAGAGGTTACGATATGTCTGCAAACAATATGTTTAAAAATGGATTCCGTTTTAATGGTGGTTCTATTCCTGAAGTATCTTCTTTAGACAAAGTAGAAATTTTAAAAGGGAGTTCTGCTTTATTATACGGAAATGTTGCTCCAGGTGGAATTATGAATATGGTAACAAAAACTCCAGATTTTAGAACTGGTGGCGAAATTACGATGCAAGTAGGAAGTTATAATTTCTACAAACCATCAGCTGATATTTATGGTACTTTTAATAAATCTATTGCTTACCGTTTTAATGGTTCTTATGAAAATTCTGAAAGCTTTAGAGATTATGTAACTAAAAATCGTTACTATGTAAATCCTTCTTTCTTATTTAAAGTTACTGATAAAACAGAAATTACAGTACAAGGAGATTACTTAAGTGACGATTGGACACCTGATTTTGGTACTGGTTCCATAGGAAAAGAAATTGCTGATGTACCAAGAAACGCTTACTTAGGAGCAAAATGGTCAAACGGAAATACAAAACAAGCAACAGCTTCAGTTTTAGTGAATCACGAATTTAACTCAAATTGGAAATTGAATTTCAATTCTTCTTTCCAAGATTACAACAGAGAATCTATTGGAACAGAACGTATTCAACCAGCTGCCAATGGCGATTGGAATCGTCCTTACGGAAGACAAAAAGCAGTTGAGAAAATTTTAGCTAATCAAATAAGTTTACAAGGTAACTTTAATACTGGTAAAATTAAACACCAATTATTTACTGGAATCGATACTGAAGTTTCGTATGCTGACGCTTACACATTTAGATTCTATGATCCTGCAACTGGTAATACTGTTACCACTTATGATAGTGTTAATATTTTTGACCCAAACTTATACAATTCGTCATTAGACGGACCAATTATGCCATCTGAAGTTACCAGAATTGTAAAAACAGAAACTACTCGTTTGGGAGTTTATGCTCAAGATTTAATTTCTTTTAGCGAAAAATTCAAAGCACTATTAGGAGTTCGTTACTCATACCAAGAAGCAAAACCTGTAACACATGCTGGTGGTACAGAAACAGAAGGAACTATTCGTAATGACAGAGCTTTTTCTCCAAAAGTGGGTTTAATATACCAACCTACAAAAACTATTACTTTATTCTCTAGTTATTCAAATTCATTTACACCAAATACAGGTGTTGATATTTACAACAATGCAATTAAACCATCTATTATTGACCAAATTGAAGGAGGTATTAAAAACGAATTCTTCAAAGGACAATTAACTACTAACGTAACGGTATACCAAATTGTAAACAGCAACTTGGCTCAAACTGCCGAATTTGATGCAAATGGTAATATCAATACCAACACAAATGTGAAAGCTTTAAGCGGTGAAACTACAAGTAAAGGTGTTGAGTTAGATGTAACGTACAGACCAATTGACGGTTTAAACATTATTGCAGGGTATAGCTATAACGATATGCGTTATACAAAAACAACAGGAGCAACAGGAAGTTTTATCGAAGGAGATCGTTTAGTAAGAACACCACAAAACACAGCTAACTTAAGTTTCTTTTATACAGTACAATCAGGTGTTTTAAAGAACCTATCTGTGGGAGCTATTGGAAACTACATTGGAGATCGTCTTGGAGGATGGAACAACCAAGTAAACCCAGCTTATCCTAACAACGTTTGGGATAGAGAAATTCCAGTAAACGGTTATACAACAATTGACGTTTCTTTAGGATATAGTTGGAGAGAATTTTCATTACTTTGCAAATTATCAAATATTACAAACGAGTTAAATTATACAATGCATGAGAATTACAGTATTAATCCAATTGCACCAAGACAAATTATGACTTCTTTGAAATATAAATTTTAATTTTATTTAGTTCTTAAACTCATGAAACAACAAAAATTAGTTAGAGATATTCACCGCGATTTCGGCTATTTCTATGTAGGATTAATCATTTCATTTGCTTTTTCTGGTATTTTAATGAATCACAGAGAAAATTGGCATCCTGAAAAATACACTGTTGAAACAAAAAACATTCAGGTACAACTTCCAGAAGAAAAAGACATCACTGAAGAATACGCTGAAAACCTTGGAAAACAATTGGGTATCGAAGATAAAATGCGTAGACATAATGTTAAAAAAGGAACATTCAAAATTTCATTTGAAAAACACGATGTAGAAATCGATATGAAAAGTGGAAAAGGTGAAATTGTAGCTTTCAACAAAACGCCTTTCATTAGCCAAACTATGAAGTTACACAAAAACACATCCAACTGGTGGATTTATTACTCTGACATTTTTGGAATTTCATTAATACTTATAGCCATCACAGGAACATTAATGGTTACTCATGGCAAACACACTTTTAAACGCCGAGGATGGAAACTTGCTCTCGCGGGTATAGTTTTCCCAATTTTAGTTTTATTTATACTGAGTTAATTATAGAAAGGTTCACGAATGTGAGCCTTTTTTATTTTAGTAAAACACTATCTATTTTCTTATATTTGAAATATATTAAAAATCACTATAGTTATATATTATAAATAACAATAACTAACTCTCAACCAATGAAAAAAATACAGTTTAAAAAAGAAATAAACGCTTCGGCACAAAAAGTGTACGAAACGATGCTTGGCTTAAAAAACAAAGCTTCTTACGAATATTGGACAGCAGCTTTCAACCCTACTTCTACTTACGAAGGCAGTTGGGACAATGGAAGTAAAATCCTTTTTGTAGGAACAGATGAAAACGGTAAAAAAGGCGGCATGATTTCGGAAATTGTGGCACACCAACCTGCTGAATTTGTTTCCATTCGCCATTATGGCTTTTTAGATGGTGATACTGAAATAACTACAGGCGAACAAGTTGAAAAATGGGCTGGTGGACACGAAAATTACAGCTTTCAAGAAAACAACGGTATTACTACTGTAACTGTAGAAATGGATAGCGTTGACGAATATTTGGACTACTTCAATAATACTTATCCGATAGCATTGGATAAATTAAAAGAAATTTCAGAACAATAGAAATAAAAAATCCCGATCTAACTCGGGATTTTATCTTTATTCTATGTTCTATTCTCTTATTTCTTAACCGGAATATTATCTAAAATTTCAATTACAAAATTCCAGAATTTCTGAGATGATTTAATCGATGCTCTTTCATCGGGGCTGTGTGCTCCGTGAATTGTTGGACCGAAAGAAATCATGTCCATATTTGGATAATTAGTTCCTAAAATCCCACATTCTAATCCAGCATGACACGCTACTACTTTTGGTTTCTCGCCGTTTTGTTTTTCGTAAATAGAAGTTAATACATCTAAGATTTCCGAATTTACATTTGGTGTCCAACCTGGGTAACTTCCCGAAAATTCAACTTCGCAACCAAACAATTCGTAAGCCGAACGCAAAGCATTTGCTAAATCAAATTTTGAACTTTCTACAGAAGAACGCGTTAAATTCTGAATCGAAATTTCGCCTTCTTTTACAATAACTCTTGCAATGTTATTTGATGTTTCAACCAAATCAGCCATATCTGCCGACATTCTATAAACACCATTGTGTGCAGCATAAATTGCTCGTAACAAACCTTCTTGAACACCTAAATCCATTACTTTCGCAGGAACTGTATCATTCTTAACAATTTCGATTGTTAAATTTGGCTCCATTGTTTTGAATTCTGCTTTAATTTCATTGATAACTTCTTGCATATCAAAAACAAAAGCTTCGTCATAAATAGCTGCAATAATTATTTTAGCAACACTTTCACGAGGAATAGCATTACGTAAACTTCCACCTGAAATTTCAGCAATTTGCAATCCAAAATTTTCAAATCCGTCAAATAATAAACGGTTCATAATTTTGTTTGCATTTCCTAATCCTTTGTGAATATCCATTCCAGAGTGACCTCCTTGTAAACCTTTTACGGTAATGGTATATCCTACAGAACCTTCTGGAGTTTCTTCTTCATTATAGCTTCTTGTTGCCGTTACATCTACTCCACCAGCACAACCGATATCAATTTCATCGTCTTCTTCTGTATCCATGTTCAACAAGATTTCACCTTGTAAAACACCTCCTTTTAAGTTTAAAGCACCTGTCATTCCAGTTTCTTCATCAATCGTAAACAAAGCTTCAATAGTAGGATGTTGTATGGTTGTAGATTCTAAAATTGCCATAATCATAGCAACTCCTAACCCATTATCGGCTCCAAGTGTTGTTCCTTTTGCACGAACCCAGTCACCATCTACATACATATCGATTCCTTGTGTGTCGAAATCAAAATTTGTATCGTTATTTTTTTGATGCACCATATCTAAATGTCCCTGTAAAACAACTGTTTTACGATTTTCCATTCCTGGTGTTGCTGGTTTGCGAATGATTACATTTCTAATTTCATCTTCAAACGTTTCCAATCCTAAACTTTTTCCAAAGTTTTTCATGAATTCAATTACACGATCTTCTTTTTTAGACGGACGCGGAACTGCGTTTAAATCGGCAAATTTATTCCAAAGCGGTTTTGGCTCTAGATTTCTAATTTCTTGACTCATTATATTTGTTTGCGGTTTTTTATTTGAACAACAAAGTTACAAAGTTTAATTGCTTTACAAATTGATTTGTGATTATATTTACGTTTTAATAAATTCCGTGAAGAGAAAGCATTTTTTACCCATCTTTTTAATTGTGCAAATCATAGTTGTAAAAACTATTGGTTTGTTTCCTGATGTTGTAGAAAACTGGTACAGCAGAGGTTTTTATCCAAAATTGGCTTTCATATCTAGAAAAGCCTTAGGTTGGTTACCTTTCTCATTTGGTGATGTTGTTTATTTTATTCTTATCCTATTTTTGATAAGATGGATTTGGAAACACCATATTGGCTTTTTTAAAGAATGGAAAAATAACGGATTGGCGATATTGAGTTGGGTTTCTGTGTTTTATTTTTTCTTTCATGTTCTTTGGGGAATGAACTATTACCGAATTCCGTTACACCAAAAATTACAAATTGAAAAAGAATATTCGGTAGAGCAATTACAAGCTTTTACTGAAAAAATGATTATTAAAACCAACGAATTGCAACTAAAAATTGCGAAAAACGATTCATTAGCCGTTGTAATTCCGTATACCGAAGAAAAAATCTATGATTTAGCCTTGAAAGGTTATGAAAAACTCCCAAACGATTTAAAAGAATTCCGTTACGAAGTAAAAAGCATTAAATCGTCATTATGGAGTTATCCATTGAGTTATATGGGATTTGGTGGTTATTTGAATCCGTTTACCAATGAAGCGCAAGTGAATCATTTAAAACCAAAATATACTTCACCGTTAACGACTTGTCACGAAATGGCGCATCAAACGGGAATTGGTAGCGAAAGTGAATGCAACTTTATTGGTTTTGTAACTGCTGCTAAAAACGACGATTTATATTTTCAATATTCGGCATACAGTTTTGCACTGCGCTATGCGTTGAATAATCTAGAAAATATCAAAGAAGGAAGTTCAGAACCTTATGTAGCAAAAATCAACAAAGGAGTTTTGAAAAACTTTGAAGAAAACAAAATCTTTTGGAAGCAATATCAAACACCTATCAATACTTTTTTTGAATATTTCTACGATAATTTCCTAAAAGCCAACCAACAAAAAGATGGCATGGAAGGTTATAGTAAGTTTGTGGGATTGGCGATTGGGTATGAGAAAATTTAATTTAACTCATAAAGTTACAATACTGCTTACTTATTTCCCATTTACCATTGATCCTTTTATATAAAATAAAACTTCCTCCTCCACAATTACTTCCGCAATGTGAGTGTGAAAAAACTAAACAATAACTATAATTTTTTAAAAAGATAGGAGACGAAATCGCTAAGTAACGACTTCCATATTTTTTTTGAAAAACTTTCCAACCATTTTCTAAATTTCCTTTAAAAATGTCAACCCAAACCTTATGATCTAAAATTTTTACATTTTCAAAATTAAAAACAGACCAATCAGATATAACAGGCTTTTTAATTTGTCCTAAAATTTGTTGAATTTCAAAACTATTAAAATTTAAAGTATCATTTTTCAAACCCTCTAAACAATGTTCATAAATTTCGGCTGGTTTTGAAATCAAAATTACTTCTCCATCATTATCTTCAAATTTAAAAAGTGATTTTATTTCTCGATTAAGTATTTCTTCTTGAGTTTCCTCTTTTTCAGTACAACCTACAAAAAATGAAATAATAAATAATAAAATAATATTTTTCATATCAAAAATTAAATATTAATAAACCACTGAACACTGTGACTGTGATTGAACACTAAACTATACTTCATCACTCGTAAAACTTACTTGATTTCTCTTTTTATACGGACGCATAATCAAACGCGCTTCCCTATCGAAACGAATATAATTATACACCCAGTTTAAGAACACAACTGCTTTACTCTTAAATCCGATTAAAGAAAACAAGTGCACAAACATCCAAACAAACCAAGCAAAAACACCACTAAATTTGAATTTTGGTAAATCGACAACGGCTTTATTTCTTCCAATGGTCGCCATTGAGCCTTTGTCTTTGTACTCAAAAGCTTTTGGCTCTTTTTTATTGATGATTTTGATTAAATTTTCAGCCAATAATCGTCCTTGTTGCATAGCAGGCTGCGCCATCATAGGATGTCCTTGAGGATATTCTTCTGTCATCATTACTGCAATATCGCCTATTGCAAAAATGTTGTTATAACCTTCAACTTGATTGTATGAATTAACTTTTATTCGATTAACACGAGCAATAAAACTATCTGATTTTAATCCGTGAGGCATTGCTCCTTGTACACCAGCTGTCCAAATAACAGTAGCGGCATCAAAAGTTAAATCGGAATTTGTAGTAACCGTTTTTCCATCGTAACCGGTAACACGAACATTTTTCCAAACACTAACACCAAGATTTAAAAGGAATTTTTCTGCTTTTTCTGAAGCATTTTCACTCATTGCATCTAAAACTCTATCACCGCTCTGAATAACGTTAATTTCCATTTTTCGAACATCTAAATCTGGATAATCTTTTGGCAAAATGGCTTTTTTCATTTCTGCTAAAGCACCTGCAAGCTCCACTCCTGTTGGTCCGGCACCTACAATCACAAAATTCATTAAACTATGACGTTCGTCAATATCATTCGTCAATAAAGCTTGTTCAAAATTCTCTAATATTAAACTACGAATGTTTAACGATTGAGGAATGGTTTTCATAGCCATACTATTTCGCTCAATTTCTTTATTGCCAAAATAATTGGTTTTTGAACCGGTTGCAATTACCAAATAATCGTATTTCAATTGGCCAATATCAGCATAAATGGTATTGTTTTCGGCATCAATTTCACGAACTTCAGCCAACCTAAAATAAAAATCTTTATATTCTTGGACTATTTTCCTTATAGGATAAGCAATAGAATCGGGTTCTAAACCGCCAGTTGCTACTTGATACATTAAAGGTTGAAAATTGTGATAATTGTGTTTATCTAATAATACAACTTGTACTTTTTTATTGCGAAGTTTTTTTGCTAATGATATTCCGGCAAAACCGCCACCAATGATAACGATTCTTGGGAAACTACTACGAGGTATGTTCATTGTTATTTTTCTAGTGTATCAAAGATAAGAAATTTCGAGTTCAAGTTCAATTCCAATAATCAACAAATTTTAATCATTTAAAAGAGTAAAAAGAGGTTTTGGAATTTGTTGTAGAACTGTTATTGATTTTTACTAAACTTGTAACAAATTGATTTGTTTAACTACTTATACAATATGAAATCAGAATCGGAAGCACTTTTTGTTAAGCAACTAAAAGAAAATCAGAATATAATCCACAAAATTTGTCGATTATATACTACTGATTCAGATTCGCATAACGATTTGTTCCAAGAAATTACCATACAATTATGGAAAGCATTCCCAAATTTTAGAGGTGATTCTAAATTTACTACTTGGGCTTACCGCGTTGGGTTAAACACCGCTATTACATTATATCGAAAAAAGAAAAAATCGCTAGATACGATTGAGTTTGACAGTACTTTTCATAAAGTAACTCAAGACGAATACAATTTTGAAGAAGAAGAAAAACTAAAGCTTTTATATAGTGCTATTAGTGAATTAAACGACATTGAAAAAGCATTGGTTTTCTTGTATTTAGAAGATAAAGATTATACGGAAATTTCAGAAACGTTAGGGATAAGTGAGGTTAATGCACGAGTAAAAATGAATCGTGTAAAAGGGAAATTAAAAAAAATATTAAATCCGTAACTTATGGATGAATTAGATTTATTAAAAAAAGATTGGAAAAAACAAGAAAGTTCGTTCCAACAAATAGGTGAAAAAGAGATTTACAGCATGCTACACAAAGGATCTTCTTCCATTGTGAAGTGGATTGCAGTTATTAGTGTTCTTGAACTTGTTTTATGGACATCCATTTCTCTTTTTACTGCTGATGAAGAATATTTCAAAACATTAAAAATGTATCATTTAGATACTGCAATGCCAATTATATCCGTAATTAATTATGGCGTAATATTCTTCTTCATCTATTTATTTTACAAAAACTACAAAGCAATAAATGCTACAGATACAGTAAAACAATTGATGCATAGTATTTTAAAAACCAGAAAAACAGTTAAATATTACGTTTGGTACAATTTAGCCATGACTGTTTTTTCTTTCATTTTGGTTTTTATTTTTCAGTTCATGTACGACCCAAACATCACTAAAATGGTAGAAAAAATGTCTCAAAATGTAGACACAAACATTTTCTATTGCATTATGTTTATGATATACGCTGTTATTATTGCTGTCTTTGTTGGACTTATTTGGTTGTTCTACCGCGTTTTATATGGAATTCTAATGAGACGCCTTCAAAAAAATTACGACGAACTTAAAAAAATTGACTACTAATGAAAAAAATTTTCATTTCACTTTTAACCTTATTAACAGGTTTATCATTTTCTCAAGAATTAGAAAAAAGTTTATTGTGGAAAATTTCAGGTAACGGATTAAAACAAGATTCTTATTTATATGGTACCATTCACATTACTTGTGATGCAACATTAGATGAAAACACATTAAAAGCACTAAAAGCAACAGAACAATTGTTTTTAGAACTTGATATGGATGACAAATCGATGCAAATGCAAATGATGAAACACATGATGATGAAAGATGGTGTTAAACTGTCTACTTTATTAAGTGCTGAAGATTTTAAAATTGTTGACGAATTTTTGAAAAAAAACATAAACATGTCGGCAAAAATGTTTGATAGTTTTAAACCTTTCATCATTACAACTATGCTTTATCCAAAAATGATTGATTGTTCTTTTCAATCTGTTGAAACAGAGTTAATGAAAATTACCAAAGAACAAAACGAGGAAGTTTTTGGCTTAGAAAGCGTTGAAGACCAAATGAAAGTTTTTGATAATATTCCGTATCAAACTCAAGCTGAAGAATTGCTTAAAACAGCAAAAGGTGACTTAACAAAAGATAAAGAAGAAATGCAAAAGATGATGGCAATCTATCAAAACAAAGACATCGAAGGCATGCTTAAAATGATGGACAATTCAGACAATAAAATTACTTCTGAAAATCAAGATGTTTTACTAAATAATCGTAACAAAAATTGGATTTCTAAAATGACTGAAGTTATGATGCAAAAACCAACATTCTTTGGCGTTGGCGCTGGTCATTTAGCAGGCGAAGAAGGCGTTATAAAACTTCTTAGAAAAAAAGGTTTCAAAGTAGAAGCAGTTAAATAAAAAAAGAGGCACTTGCCTCTTTTTTTTATTTAATATCTCCATTTTCTTTCAATATCTAATTTGGCTTGTTCCTCAAGCACTTCTGCTGGAATTACCTTTAATAAAGAAGGATGCTGTTCTATAGCAAATTCGATTTTTTCCACCAAACTTTCCACCGTTTCCGTATCATAATCAATTTCTAATGGTGGTTTAATTTCCATGCTTTGAAGAATTCCTTTCTTTTTAATAAACAATCCTTTTCTATCAAAAGAACGTCTAAAACCATCAATAACAATTGGAACTACAATAGGTCTATGTTGTAAAATAATATGTGCTGTTCCTTTTCTTACAGGTTTAAAAGAACGAGTGGTTCCTTGAGGAAAAGTAATAACCCAACCGTCTTCTAAAGCAATTTTAATGTTTTCTGTATCGTTTGGATTAACTTCTTTTTTCTCTGTTACATCCTTTCCTTTTGCTCGCCAAGTTCTTTCTACAGTGATAGCTCCCGCATAAGCTAAAATTCTAGGCAATAAACCTTCTTGCATGGTTTCTTTTGCTGCAACGTAATACAAGTTCAATTTCGGATTCCACAAATAACCAACATTCTTGATATTATCTTCTCTACCCTTAAGTGCGGCATTGAAAACATGAAACATAGCAACTACATCTGCAAAATACGTTTGATGATTGGAAATAAATAAAACATTGGTATCTGGCAAACTTCTTATGATTTCAGATCCATCAATATGCAAGCGATTAAAACCTCTATAACGCTTGTGTGTTAACGTTCCAGCGATTCTAATTAACCATTTTTTTAAAAACAATATATGTCCGAAAGGATTTCTTTTAAATAATCCCATAATTTTCATTTTTTTTACAAAACAAGAACGCAAAAGTAGTAAAATAGGTGACTTTAGAAAGAAAAAAAACTTAAAATCAACTTATTAACTATAAATTCAAACTTGTTAAAGTTTGCAACCATTTAAAACACTTTTTATGGTTTCTTTTAACTCGCTCATCATCATAGCAGTAGCTCCCCAAACCACATATTTATCCACCATAAATGCAGGTACTTCAATATCAGTCGCATACGAAGTCGACATTTTAACTTTTGTAATAGTCTTATCATCTAAGAAATCTGCTATTGAAAATTCCAAAACTCTTTTTACTTCGTCTAAATCTGGAATGAAATTCAATTCTTCATTGGAAATTCCCATAAAAGGCGCAACTAAAAAATTACTTGGTGGAATATAAATCTCGCTAAACGGTTTAATAATTTGTATTTTATCTGGATGAATCCCAACTTCTTCGTGTGTTTCCCTGAGAGCCGTTTCTTCTAAATTGGCATCATACTCTTCTACTTTGCCGCCAGGGAATCCAATTTGAGACGAGTGAACTCCTGGATAAGAGTTTCTTACTATCAAAGCCAAATGCGTGACTTCGTTTTTAGGATAAAAAAGCATTAAAACGGCTGCTTTTCTGGGATTTTTATCTAAATAATTTTCCTCTTTTAAATAAGAAATACGTTCTAAAGGTGCCATTTTTGCATGCGCATCCGTAGAAAGAAGGGTTTCTTTTTCTATCTTTGGAATATATTTTATAAAATCATTAAAAAGCATAAAGTTTGAATTTTGCAACCTTAAAGGTAGCTATTTTTTTCAAACAAACTAGAATTCTAAATTAATAATATGTTTAGTAAAGAAGAAGCGTTACAAATAAAAAAAGATTTTTGGATAGCATTTGCAAATGAGTATCCACGTAAATGGCTGTTATACAATACAAAAATTAAGGACGTAACTTTTAAATTTCATGTAGACAATAAAAAAGCACAAGTTTTATTAGATATAGAACCAAAAGACGAAGAAAAACGTAAGATATATTATGAGAAAGTAGAATCGTTGAAAACCATTCTTTACGAAGACTATATTGACGATGCTATTTTTGAAAGAAATTTTTATTTAGAAACAGGAAAAGTTATCAGTAGAATTTGGGTTGAGAAAACAGGAATTAGCATCAACAACAAAAATACTTGGCCTGAAATTTTCGACTTTTTCTATGAGAAAATGGATGCTTTTGAGCGTTTTTTCTATGAAAATGAAGATTATATTAAAGATTTGGAGATAAACACCTAATTCAAATATTTGTTAATTAGTTAACATTTTATTTGAAACCTAAAATTTAATTTTGATAAAAAATGTTAGCTATGAGGAAATTATTTTTATTATTAATCGTAATTGCTTTTCAATCTTGTCAATCGCAATCTAAAGAAAACAAACCTATGGACTCAAAATCTAAAAAAACAGATGCTGAATGGAAAGCAGAACTTACTCCTGAGCAATACGAAGTTTTAAGAAACAAAGGAACTGAAAGAGCTTTTACAGGCGAATATTGGGACCATTTTGAAAAAGGAAAATACGTTTGTGCTGCTTGTGGCAATGAACTTTTTAGCTCGGATACAAAATTCGACTCGCATTGTGGTTGGCCTTCATTTGACAAAGCAATAAAAGGTTCTGTTGTTTTTAAACAAGATTTAAGTTATGGAATGGTTCGTACTGAAGTTTTATGTTCTAAATGTGATGGTCATCTTGGTCATATTTTTGACGATGGCCCAAAAGAAACAACAGGACAACGCTATTGTATGAATTCGGTTTCAATAAAATTTATTCCTGAAGAAAAATAATCATGAAACGCTTATTGTTTTGGTTTATCAGAATCGTGCCAGCAATAATATTATTTCAAACCTTATTTTTTAAATTTTCAGCTGCACCTGAAAGTGTTGCTATATTTTCAAAATTAGGCATTGAACCTATTGGCAGAATTGGCACTGGAATTATCGAACTTGTGGCAGCCATATTATTAATAATTCCAAAAAAAAGTTTTTATGGTGCCTTTATTGGCTTTGGAACTATGGTTGGTGCAATTGCTTCTCATTTATTTATATTGGGAATTGAAACAAACAATGATAAAGGATTTTTATTTATATTAGCGTGCACAACAGCTCTATTTTGTTTAATAGTTCTTTATCAAGAGCGTGAGAAAATTAATTATTTAGTAAAAAAATTGTTTAGATGCTTATAATTTCGGTACAAAATAATTTAAAAGAAAATATCGAATTGCTTCGTCAACTTTCTCACGAAGAGTATACTTTTCAAAATTCTATTTTAAGCAACGCTACTATTGGAGAACACATTCGCCATATCATCGAATTGTTTGGATGCTTGTTAGACAATTACGATTATGGATTAATAAATTACGACAATAGAAATAGAGATATTCTTCTTCAAACCAATAAAAATGAAGCAATAACAGCTCTAGAAAAATATTTGAATCTAATTGACAAACCAAACAAAACCTTGTTATTAGAACAAAACTGTTTTGGTCCAAAAGAAGAAATCCAAACAAATTATTACAGAGAATTGGTTTATAACATTGAACATAGCATTCATCATCAAGCATTAATAAAAGTTGCTTTACATGGCTTGCAACATATAAAAACATCAAATTCATTTGGGATAGCACCTTCAACAATCGAATATCGAAAACAATGTGCACAGTAACTTATATTCCCACGTCTGAAGGTTGTATTATAACTTCTAACAGAGATGAAAAAACTACCCGAAAAAGAGCTATTCCTCCGCAAGAATATACAATTGAAGGAAAAAAAATCACTTTCCCTAAAGATCCAAATGCTGGCGGAACTTGGATTGCTCATGATTTGAATAAAATCATAGTACTTCTCAATGGCGCTCAAGAAAAACACATTTCAAAAAACAATTACAGAAAAAGTCGTGGTTTAATTGTTTTAGAATTGATGATTTCCGATACTACTTTAGACCATTGGAACACTATCGATTTAACCGATATTGAGCCTTTTACAATAGTATGTTTTGAAAACAACAATTTGATTCAATTACAATGGAATGAAGTTGAAAAAACACAGCAAGTTTTTGATGCTGAAAAACCACACATTTGGTCCTCTTCTACTCTATATTCAAAAGAAATACGATTACAAAGAGAAAATTGGTTTCATAGTTTTATGGTGAATAAAGCAAATCCATCTCCTGATGAAATTTTACATTTTCATCAATTTACAGAAGCTAAAAATAAGGAGTTTGGTTTGCAAATAAATAGAGATAATCTTTTAAAAACAATAAGCATAACACAATGTCAATTTTACGATAATTCAATCAAAATGAATTATTTAGATTTACTAGATTAAAATAAATGATAAAATTCAAACTTTTCATTCATAAACTAATTCATTGGGAATATTGGCCATATCAGGTTGTCTATTTACCTGTATATTTTCAGTATTTATACTATGCTTTTCGAACGCGTTCCTTTTTCTATTTTAACGCTTCTAACCCAACGATTAAAAATGGTGGTTTCTTTATGGAATCTAAAAAAGAAATTTACGATTTAATTCCTCAAGAATATTATCCAAAAACCATTTTAGTTACTCCAAATGAAGACTTTGAAGCAATAGTTCAAAAAATTAACGATACCAGAATTGAATTTCCTTTTATTGCTAAACCCGACATTGGTTTACGAGGAACAGCCGTAAAAAAAATTCACGATATCGAAGAATTAAAAAGATATCTTGAAAAAGCAAAATTTGATATTTTAATTCAAGATTTGATTCCGTACGAAAATGAAATCGGGCTTTTTTATGTAAAACTCCCTAATGAAGATGGAAAAATAACAGGTATTGTATCGAAAGAATTCATGATAATTAAAGGAAATGGAAAAAACACCATTCGAGAATTACTTCACAAAGACAAAAGATATTTATTTCAATTAGAAACATTGGAACTCGAATACAAAGAGAAACTAAATGAAGTTTTAAAGCTTGGAGAAACAATAAATCTTGTTCCGTATGGAAACCACTGCAGAGGAACTAAATTTGTTGATGCTAGTCATGAAATTACTCCTGAAATGATTGCTAGTTTTAATACCATTTGCGATAAAATTGATGGATTTTATTTCGGCAGAATGGATATTATGTACAACTCCTTTTCAGATTTAGCCAAAGGAAAAAACCTTCAAATTGTTGAAATAAACGGTGCTATTAGTGAACCAACGCATATGTATGATCCAAAACATAGCTTATTGTTTGGTTGGAAAGAACTTACTCGTCATTTTCATTACATGTACTTAATTAGTAAAGAAAATAAAAAAAATGGTGCTAAATACCTGACTTTTAATGAAGGAGTAACCGAATTTAAAAATCACCACAAACATTATGATAAAATCTTAGAATTCTAATTTTTCAACTGTTAAAAAAGCAGTGATTTCTTAAGAAAATATAGACAAAATGAGAAATAAAATTTATATTTGGTAAATTTAATTTTTCATGAAAAAACTTCTCTTAACACTACTAGTTATTGGTTGTACCAATGCTTTTTCACAAACAAAAAAAGATTACACATTAGCTTACTCAACTGATTCTATTATTAAAACTGGATTTGGCCATTATGAAAATGGGCAATACAGTGAAGCAATTAAGGAATTCAAAAAAATTGCAAAATCAGACCCTAAATATTTAGTAGCGCAGCATGAAATTGCTTTGTCATTATATGCTGATGACAAAAAAGAAGAGCTTTTAAAGCATTATGAAACTTTATATAAAGAAGGTAAAATGAAAGAACAACCTTCTTTATTTACGTTGTATGGAACTTATTACAGCGATACAAAAGATTATGATAAAGCAGAACAAATATTCAACGAAGGTGAAAAATACTTAAGTAATTCTTCAAACTTTTTATACAATCAAGCGCTTTTATATTTAAGAAAAGAAGACCTTCAAAAAAGTGCCGATATTCTTAAAAAAGCAATTACAATCAATCCTAACTTAGCTTCAGGTCATTACTTTTTAGGATCAATTGCATTAGAAAACGGAAATATTGTAGAAGGAAGTTTAGCATTATTAAGTTATTTAGCTATTGCTCCATCTGGAAAATTTGCTGAAGAAGCGGTTTTGAAATTAAACAAAAAGTTTGGTGAAAATTATCTAACTAAAGGCAAAGTAGTTTTTAGTACAAGTGGAGATAATTATGAAGAATTAGAAACTATTTTAAGAAATCAACTTCCATTAAGAAAAGCCTACAAACTAAAAACTGAAATTGACGATGTTATCATGCGTCAAATGCAAGCGGTTATGGAATATAGCTTAGAGCACAAAATGGGTAATGGTTTTTTTGAAACTACTTACTTACCTTGGATTAAAGATGTTGTAGAGAAAAAACAATTTGAAGGATTTAGTTATTATATGTTACTTGGTTTAGAAGAAAAACTAGGTAAAGAGATTACAAAGCATAAAAAAACAATCACAACCTTCTATGAAAAATACTACATGGTTGATTTTTGGAATCAATATGCAAAAAGAACTATGGAGCACTTTGGTAAAAAACAAGAAGTTGTTATTTATTTGAGTGATGGAAAACCTTTTATCGTTGGGCCAATTGTAAACAACAAAAAAGAAGGTAAATTTAAACTTTTAGGTGAACACGGAAACATCGAAGGAGAATTGAATCTTAAAAACGATGAATTAGATGGTTTGCAAAAGTATTTTGATGCTAAAGGTAACTTAGAATTAGAAAAAAATTACGTTGCAGGAAAATTACACGGTGAAAAGAAAGAATATTATAGCAATGGAAATATCAATGTTATTGAAAACTACAAAGATGATGTGCTTCACGGCATGAGTACTTCTTATCACATAAATGGAGGTAAAAATTGTGAATTAAACTTTACTAATGGTGAACGTGATGGTGTTTTAACTTGCTATTATTCAAATGGAACTAAAAGTAGTGCTATTACTTATGCAAATGGAAAATTAAATGGCCCGTATACTATATACAACGAAATTGGTGATGTAACTGTAAACACTACTTATAAAAATGGTGAAATTGATGGAAAATACATGCAGTATTTTGATGGTAAAAAAGTAAAAGCTGAAGGAGAATTCATCAATGGAAAAACACAAGGAACTTATAAAAAATACTACACTAATGATAAATTAGAATATGAAAGTTTCTATACTAATGGTAAGATTACTAAAACTATAAATTACTATTTTACAGGTGCAAAATCAACTGAATTAATTTATAATGCTAATGAAGATTTAGAAACGTATTCTTATTTCAATCCAAGAGGAAAAAAATATTTTGAAGAAAAATACAAAGGAGGCGAGTTAAAATCAGGTTTACAATTTTCAGCTTCAAATCCAAAACCTGTTGAAGTTAACTTAACTAAAAAAGCATTTCAAATTTCTGGACTTAATAATGACAAACAAGTTACAGGTTTCTTCGAAAAAGGTAAAAAATCGGGTGAATGGAATTATTATTTTACTAATGGAAATTTAAAAATTAAAGAAAGTTATTTGAATGGTGAACAAACAGGTATGGCTTATTCTTATAACAATAAAGGTTTATTAAGAAGTATTTCGCATTATAAAAACGATGCCTTAAATGGTGTTTATGAAATTTATAATAATGGCATTTTAAGTGAAACATCGTATTATACTAATGGTTCTCAAAATGGTCCATATATCTCTTATTATCCTGATGGAACAGTTCGTGGTGATGGTTTCTTAGTAGATGGCGAAATCAATAATATCAAAACAACTTTCAGACAATCAGGAAAAGTATCACAAGTTTCTAAGTTTGAAGATGGCGAACTTCTTTTTACTGAAAGTTTTGATAAAGACGGAAAGAAAGAATTTGAAATTGACTTCAAAAACAAAACCGGACTTGTAAATTTAAGCTTAAACCATGGTGCTACAACTCAAGAATTTGAATTAGTAAACGGAGATTATAACGGAAAATTTAATTCTAAAGATAAGTTTGGCAACAAAATTGCAGAGTATCAATATGTAAATGGTAGACTTAATAAAAATTACAAATATCATAGTCCACTAGGAACATTAATGTTTGAAAGAACTTATTATTGTGGATTAATCAACGGAACAGACACGCAATACGATATGGCTGGAAATTTAAGAATTACTAGCGAGTATCAATTTGGTGTAGAAAACGGAAAAACAATTCGTTACTACCACAACAAAGCAAAAATGTTTGAATACACTGAAATGGATGGTTTAACAGAAGGCGAATACATTTATTTCAATCAAAAAGGAGAACCAATTTTAAAAGTTGATTTTGAAGGAAACGAGTTAATTAGCTATGCTACTTTAAACAAAACTGGAGGTTTCTCTGAAAAAGTGAAAGCTGTTAATGAAAGTGCTGATATTACATCTACTTATCCAAACGGAAAAGTTGCTATGAAAGTAAAATTTGTAAAAGGTAACTTAGAAGGAAAAATGGTTATTAATAATGCAGAAGGAAAAGTGGAATATGAAGCAAATTATAAAAACGGATTATTCGACGGTGAACGAGTTGAATATTATGCAAACGGAAAAGTTTACAAAAAAGAAAATTTAAAAAATGGTGACTTCGAAGGAGTACATTCGTATTTCAAAGAAGATGGAAAACCATGGATTACAGCAAATTATAAAAACGACGAACTTCATGGCGATTTGTTAATCTATAACAATGGAGTTTTAAGTGTAACCAAAAAATACGATTCAGATGAATTGGTTGAAGTTATTAAATAAAATCAGTTTCGCATGTATACTTGCAGCAGTTACAAGTATGCATGCGCAAAAAACTTTTCAGGATTATAAAACAGAATATCCTGATTTTAATGAAGTAGTAATTTTAGACTATCAAGGCTACGATATTTCTATCGAAAATAAAAAGTTAAAGATTGTTCAAAACACTTCTTTTGAATCGATGATTCTTTCCGAAAATGGAATTCATAACAACGAAGAAACCTTCACCTATTCTGAATTGGTAAAATTGTTAGAATACGATGCTTTTTCGGTAATTAACAACAACGGAAAAGAAAAGAAAATAAAAGTTACGCAAACTGCCGAAAAAAACTCGCGCAGTAGTTCGGTATTCTTTGATGATATTAAAGAACGTCAACTTATATTTCCTCATTTAGAAAAAGGAGCAAAAAAAGTATACAATTACAAAAGAGAATTTCTAGATCCTTTCTTACTTCATAAATACATGTTCATTGGTGGGTTTCCTATAAAAAATGCAACATTTGAAGTTAAAACAGACAAAAACATCAACATTGGTTACAAAATTTTTAATGACCCAAATAACGCTATTAAATTCAATAAAAAAGAAATTAAAGGTAAAATCGTTTACACTTGGACATTAAAAGATGTTAAAGCTTTTAAATATGAAGCAAACGGTCCTGGAATATTACATTCGGCTCCGCATATCGATATTTATGTAAAAGATTACACTATAAATGATAAAAAAACCGTGGTTTTAGATGATGTAGAAATGCTGCACAAATATTATCAAGGATTTGTAAATAATCTTAATAAAAAAGAATGTGTCGATTTAAAAAAGATTACACAAGATATTACAAAAGATAAAGCTACTGACGAAGAAAAAGTTAAAAGTATTTTCTATTGGGTTAAAGACAACATCAAATATGTAGCTTTTGAAAACGGTTACGAAGGTTTTATTCCAAGAGAAGCCGATTTGGTTTTTGAAAGAAAATTTGGTGATTGTAAAGACATGGCCAACATCATTGTTTCAATGGCAAATTATGCTAATATTAAAGATGTTAACTTATGTTGGATTGGTACAAGAGAAATTCCGTATTCATACACAGAATTAGCAACTCCAGCAGTAGACAATCACATGATTGCCTCATATAAAAAAGGAGACGAATATATTTTTTTAGATGCAACAGATAGAGAAACACGATATGGTTTACCAACATCTTTCATTCAAGGAAAAGAAGCCTTGGTAAATAATGGAACCGAATTCAAAATTGTGAAAATTCCTGTTGTTGCTGCAACAAAAAATCAAGTTGATGATATTGTAAAAATCAAAATTAAAGACGGAAAATTATTCGGAAACGGTAGAATGGAATTTCATGGTTTCAACAGAAGTATGACATTAATGCAAATTGGTGATGCTTCAGGTAAAACTCGTTTCGAAATGATTAAAAGTTTGGTTTTAAAAGGAAACAACAAGTTCAATCTTAATTCGTATACAGAAGAAAATATCGGTAATCGCGATTTACCTTATAATGTTAATTATGATTTCGAATTGGACAACTATTTAATCAAAGTAGACAAAGAAGTTTATTTGAATCCTTTCTTACATAAAATATTTGAAAAGAATCCAATTCAAAAAGACCGTGTAACAGGTTATGATTTTGAAATCGTTTCTTTCTTCAATTCGCAATACGAATATGAAATTCCTGAAAACTATTCAGTAAAGTATATTCCTAAAAATTTCTCATTGGATAACGACTTATTAAAAGTAGGAACTGTTTATACACAAGAAAACAATAAAATAACAGTGAAATATACTTTTGAAGTAAAAAAACTGGTTATTGAACCAAGCGATTTCCAATTATGGGATGACAGCATCAAAAAAATGAAAAACAACTATAGCGAAACTCTAATTTTAACTGAAAAATAATCCATACAAATGAGAAAACTAATAGCGAAAAGCATTCTTGTTTTATTCTTGTGCAATGTAAATACAATTATTGCTCAAGATTATAGCTTTAAAGATTACAAATGGGAACAAAAGCCAAAAGCATTTGTGGCTCCAGAAGAATTTAAAAATGAAAACGAAGTAATTGTAAGCCGTAATATTAAAGTTGAAATTGTTTCCGATAAAAACGGACCAAAGCAATACTATTTGCTTCACGATAAAATTTTCATCAATTCAGACGATGCAATTGAGAAAAACAACAAAATCTACTTGCCTTTTAGTGTAAAAGAAAACGTAGTTAAAAACGAAGCGCGTGTTATTTTAAAAAGTGGTAAAATCATCACTTTAGATAAAAAAGACATTAAAGAAGAAGTTGATGAAGAACGCGGAGTTAAATACAACTATTTTGCCGTTAATGGTTTAGAAAAAGGAGCGGTTATCGAAAAGATATTCCTATTAGAAGAAGCTCCAGAACTAAACGGAAAATCGTTTAGAATGCAAGACGATTTGCCTATTATGGATATTAATTTCGAATTAATATTCCCAAATCACTTAGTATTCAAAACGAAAGGTTACAACAATTTAGCAGAAGCCGTTGTTGATGATAAATTATACAAAGACAAAGTTGCAATTTCAGTTAAAGAAACCAATGTTCCAAAATTAGAAGACGACGAAAAGTATTCAAATTGGAAAGCAAACATCAAATATTTCCGTTACAAATTAGACGGAAACTTATACAATGGTTCTAAAAACCTATACAACTTCAAAGAATTTGCTTCAAATGTTTATGAAAGATTCAATAAAGATTTAGACAAGAAAAGTCAAAAAGCAGTTGATGATTTTTGTAAATCTATACCAAAATCGAATGATTTACAAGAGCAAATTTGGAACATCGAAAACAAAGTAAAAAAGACCATTCCATACAACCGTTATTTCGATTCTAAAGAAACGTTAGCCGATGTTATCAAAACAAAACAAGCAAATCAAACAGAGATTTTATTGTTGTATTTAGCTATTTTCAAACATTTTAAAATCGATCACCAAATCGTTTTTGCTTCAGATCGTTATGATATTGCATTTGATCCTGAATTTGAGAGTTATGAAAATTTAGATGAATTGTTGTTCTTTTTCCCTTCTATAAACAAGTTCATGACTCCAACAGAAATTGAATATAGAATTCCATTAATTCCAAACAATTTGGCTAATAACAACGGACTTTTCATCAAAGGAAAAGAGTTTGCAGGAGTTAAAATGGGAATTGGTGAAATCAATTTTATTCCGATTCCTGGAGTTGAAATCACACACGATGTTATGGATATCACAATCGATTTTACAAAAGACATCGAAAATCCAACGATTACAAATGAAATTTCTTTCGGAGGTTACGCGGCTTTAAATTTCCAACCTATCAAAGATTTCGTTCCTGCAGAACAATATAAAGAAATTTTAAAAAGCATTGCTGAAAACTATACCATTCAGGAAGAATACTCTTCGTTAACAACTGAAAATGATGGAACAGAATTTATTGGTAAAAAACCTTTTGTTTTAAAAGTAACATTTGACGGAAAAGATTTGGTTCAAAAAGCTGGTGACAATTATTTATTCTCTGTAGGAAAAACTATCGGTTCTCAAATGGAATTGTACCAAGAAAATAAACGTATGATGCCAGTAGAAATCGATTATCCTCACTCCTATTTACGTAAAATCAAAATCAAATTACCAAAAGGAGCTACGGTTAAAAACTTAGAGAAATTTGCCATGAATCATAAAACCGATATCAATGGTAAAACAGAAGCAGCTTTTGTAAGCAATTACAAGACGCAGGGCGACGAAATTCTAATTGAGAATACAGAATATTACAATGTTATCAATTATCCTTTAGAACACTTCGATTCGTACAAAGCAGTCATCAACGCTGCAGCCGACTTTAATAAAATAGTCATCGTACTAAATCAATAAATATCCAATCCGACTCTTTTGAAGTCGGATTTTTTCATGAAAGTGATTACACAAATGATGTATTTAAAATAGATATACCTTTTTTAGTAATATTAACCTAATTTCAATCGTTATTTTGATTATTTTCGTTATCAAATGATGTCTGTTATATGAGTATAAATACAACGGAAAGGAATATCAAGACGAACTAGGACTTAACATGTATGATTATGGAGCTAGGAATTACGACCCTGCACTTGGTAGATGGATGAATATTGACCCGCTTGCGGAAACATCAAGAAGATGGAATCCTTACAATTATGCTTATAATAATCCTTTAGTGTTTGTTGACCCCGATGGGATGCGAGCTTTTGATTGGAAAAAAACAGTAGAAGGTAATTATGTTTATGATTATAAACTAACAAAGGACAATGCGTCAAAGTTATTGAAAGAAGGTGAAGAGTATGTTGGAAAGACTAATACTGTAGTTTCAGGATATGGGAAAAACGAAGATGGTAGCGTTAAAAATGTTGAAACAAAACATCATCTCAATGAAGATGGCACTGTAACGGATTTGAATACAAATGAAGATTTGGCTTTAGGTGAAAGTACTACGTTGACAACAGGTAACACAATTACTTCAATTTCAAGTGGAGAACAAACAATTGTTGATTTAAGAAAAGGATTTGACGTTCTTGAAGAAATAGGTGGATGGATGGAAATTACAGGTGTTGTATTAGCTCCATTTACAGGGGGGAGTTCTTTAGCATTAGAAACTGTAGGTTTTTGGCATGCTGCTGTTGGAACTGCTGGTAACTCTGTAATAGATATTATTGAGGGAGACTACAAAAGTCTTGCCTTCAGAGGAACAAAATTCGCAATTACCTTAGGGACTGGAAAGGCTCTAGAGAGAATACCAGGAGCGAAACACAGTATAGAACAAACAGTATTTAAAATAAACTTTTTTATTTATGAAAAAGTTGCCTCACCTTTTTTAAAACCTACTCCAACATCAAATAAATAATTAACTATTATGACTTTAATTACAATTACAAAAGAAGGATTTTTAGAGAGAGCTCAAATCTCATCCGTTATAGGTATAATCTTATTTTTAATAGGTTTTGTTTTATATAAACAGTATAAGAAAAAGAACTATAGTCCACAGTATGGTGTTAAAAGAGAAAGTTTTTCTGAGTATATTAGTGATTCGATAAAGTTGATGACATACAATCGTACTTTAGGATTAATTTTTTTTGGAATAGTTTTTTTGATTTTATCGATAGTTATGTTTATTTTATATCTCAATTCTTAAAAATAAACTCATACTTAGGTAATGTTTCAGATTAAGAAATACAACCATTCAAAAATTCTAAATTAAACTAGGATTAGTTAACTAGTTCGCAAAAGATTAAACGGCATTGAGGTATGATTCAGAAATGCCGTTTTTTTAATAGTAAAAATAATAAATCCTAACCGATAAAAGTTAGGATTTATTATTTATAGTCCCTTCAGTACACCATATAAAAACAAAAAACCCTTCATCGCATGATGAAGGGTTTTCAAAAGAAAGGCGGCGACATACTCTCCCACATAACTGCAGTACCATCTGCGCAGTCGGGCTTAACTTCTCTGTTCGGAAAGGGAAGAGGTGAGCCCCGACGCAATAACCACCTTAAGAGGTTAAATTGCTTTGAGCAATTTTTCAATAGTTAATTACTAATTATCCATTGAACAATATCTTAACATACTGAGATAAATTAATTTAAAGAAAGTTTCACTCCCCCCGAAGGGGGAGTCTTATACATAAGCTAACGGGTTATTAGTACTACTCGACTATGACATTACTGCCTTTACATCTATAGCCTATCAACGTGGTCATCTTCCACGACCCTTAAAAGAAATCTCATCTTGTGGTGGGTTTCGCGCTTATATGCTTTCAGCGCTTATCCCTTCCCAACGTAGCTACTCTGCAGTGCTCCTGGCGGAACAACAGATACACCAGCGGTTAGTCCAATTCGGTCCTCTCGTACTAGAATCAGATCCACTCAAATTTCTAACGCCCACAGTAGATAGAGACCGAACTGTCTCACGACGTTCTGAACCCAGCTCGCGTGCCACTTTAATGGGCGAACAGCCCAACCCTTGGGACCTTCTCCAGCCCCAGGATGTGACGAGCCGACATCGAGGTGCCAAACCCCCCCGTCGATATGAGCTCTTGGGGGAGATCAGCCTGTTATCCCCGGCGTACCTTTTATCCTTTGAGCGATGGCCCTTCCATGCGGAACCACCGGATCACTATGCTCTACTTTCGTACCTGATCGACCTGTATGTCTCTCAGTCAAGCTCCCTTATGCCATTGCACTCTACGCACGGTTACCAAGCGTGCTGAGGGAACCTTTAGAAGCCTCCGTTACTCTTTTGGAGGCGACCACCCCAGTCAAACTACCCACCAAACAATGTCCCCCGGTTTCGGGGTTAGGCCTCAGACAAGCAAAGGGTGGTATTTCAACAATGACTCCACAACGCCTAGCGACGCCACTTCATAGTCTCCCACCTATCCTACACATCACGTGTCCAAGGTCAATATTAAGCTATAGTAAAGGTGCACAGGGTCTTTTCGTCCCACTGCGGGTAAGCGGCATCTTCACCGCTACTACAATTTCACCGAGCTCATGGCTGAGACAGTGTCCAGATCGTTACACCATTCGTGCAGGTCGGAACTTACCCGACAAGGAATTTCGCTACCTTAGGACCGTTATAGTTACGGCCGCCGTTTACTGGGGCTTCAATTCAATGCTTCTCCGAAGATAACATCTCCTCTTAACCTTCCAGCACCGGGCAGGTGTCAGGCCCTATACTTCATCTTACGATTTTGCAGAGCCCTGTGTTTTTGATAAACAGTCGCCTGGACCTCTTCACTGCGGCCAGCTTGCGCTGGCGACCTTTCTCCCGAAGTTACAGGTCTATTTTGCCTAATTCCTTAGCCATGAATCTCTCGAGCACCTTAGGATTCTCTCCTCAACTACCTGTGTCGGTTTACGGTACGGGTACTTATAATCTGAAGTTTAGAAGATTTTCTTGGCAGCCTTTAGGTACACTATCTCGTTGTCCGAAGACTCTGAGTACTATCGCATTTCACCAGTCCCAGCGGATTTGCCTACCGGGCCTATAGCTAAGTGCTTTAACGAACTATTCCGTCAGTTCGCGGTACTTTCACCACTGCGTCTCTCCATCACAATTATAAGTAGTACGGGAATATTAACCCGTTGGCCATCGACTGTCCCTTTCGGGTTCGCCTTAGGACCCGACTAACCCGCAGCTGATTAGCATAGCTGCGGAAACCTTAGTTTTTCGGTGTGCGGGTTTCTCGCCCGCATTATCGTTACTTATGCCTACATTTTCTTTTCTAAACAGTCCAGCATGACTCACATCACACCTTCGACCCAGTTTAGAATGCTCCCCTACCACTTAACTTACGTTAAATCCATAGCTTCGGTAGTATGCTTATGCCCGATTATTATCCATGCTCGTCCGCTCGACTAGTGAGCTGTTACGCACTCTTTAAATGAATGGCTGCTTCCAAGCCAACATCCTAGCTGTCTGGGCAGACAAACCTCGTTTTTTCAACTTAGCATACATTTGGGGACCTTAGCTGATGGTCTGGGTTCTTTCCCTCTCGGACATGGACCTTAGCACCCATGCCCTCACTGCTGGTAAACATTATATAGCATTCGGAGTTTGTCAGGAATTGGTAGGCGGTGAAGCCCCCGCATCCAATCAGTAGCTCTACCTCTATATAACTTATACCCAGCGCTGCACCTAAATGCATTTCGGGGAGTACGAGCTATTTCCGAGTTTGATTGGCCTTTCACCCCTACCCACAGGTCATCCGAAGACTTTTCAACGTCAACCGGTTCGGACCTCCACTATGTGTTACCACAGCTTCATCCTGCCCATGGGTAGATCACACGGTTTCGCGTCTACCATTACTGACTAAAGCGCCCTATTCAGACTCGCTTTCGCTACGGATCCATACCTGAAGTACTTATCCTTGCCAGCAACGGTAACTCGTAGGCTCATTATGCAAAAGGCACGCCGTCACCCCACTAAAGGGCTCCGACCGCTTGTAAGCGTATGGTTTCAGGATCTATTTCACTCCGTTATTCACGGTTCTTTTCACCTTTCCCTCACGGTACTGGTTCACTATCGGTCTCTCAGGAGTATTTAGCCTTAGCGGATGGTCCCGCCAAATTCACACAGGGTTTCACGTGCCCCGCGCTACTCAGGATACCACTATCTATATCTTCTCTTACCCATACAGGACTATCACCCTCTTTGGTTAACCTTTCCAGATTATTCCGGTTCAATCCGCATAGAATGTCGTGGTCCTACAACCCCAACATTGCCGTAACAACATTGGTTTGGGCTAATCCGCGTTCGCTCGCCACTACTTACGGAATCACTTTTGTTTTCTTCTCCTCCGCCTACTTAGATGTTTCAGTTCAGCGGGTTTGCTCACCTATCGGTGTGACATGTCTTCAACATGCCGGGTTGCCCCATTCGGATATCTACGGATCAATTCGTGTGTGCCAATCCCCGTAGCTTTTCGCAGCTTATCACGTCCTTCATCGCCTCTGAGAGCCTAGGCATCCCCCATACGCCCTTATTTTGCTTATGTGCCGCCTAATTTTATATAATAAAACTAGGACTTTCTTTATAAATGTGTATTGCTACACATCTACTGTACTTTCTACTTTTTAAATGTATTTTATCTCAATATGTCAATGAACTTGTGGCGCGTCGCCACTGACAAAAATTATCAGCTTTGACTTCATAGCCGTTGTGGAGAATATCGGAGTCGAACCGATGACCTCCTGCGTGCAAGGCAGGCGCTCTAGCCAGCTGAGCTAATCCCCCAATTTGAATTCAGAATTATGAATTCAGAATTACGAATTATGAATCCCAACTTCTAGAATTTCCTTTAAATAAAGCTTAAAAAGTAGTCCCGGGCAGACTCGAACTGCCGACCCCTACATTATCAGTGTAGTACTCTAACCAGCTGAGCTACGAGACTCTGTTTTTTGCTTATTCTTATTCTTTAAATTAACAGCGAGAGTAATATTTCCCTTTCAATCAAACCTAACGGTTAAATCTTCTCTAGAAAGGAGGTGTTCCAGCCGCACCTTCCGGTACGGCTACCTTGTTACGACTTAGCCCCAGTTACTAGTTTTACCCTAGGCAGCTCCTTGCGGTCACCGACTTCAGGCACCCCCAGCTTCCATGGCTTGACGGGCGGTGTGTACAAGGCCCGGGAACGTATTCACCGGATCATGGCTGATATCCGATTACTAGCGATTCCAGCTTCACGGAGTCGAGTTGCAGACTCCGATCCGAACTGAGATAGGTTTTGTAGATTCGCTCCTGCTCGCGCAGTGGCTGCTCTCTGTACCTACCATTGTAGCACGTGTGTGGCCCAGGACGTAAGGGCCGTGATGATTTGACGTCATCCCCACCTTCCTCACAGTTTACACTGGCAGTCTCGTTAGAGTTCCCGACATGACTCGCTGGCAACTAACGACAGGGGTTGCGCTCGTTATAGGACTTAACCTGACACCTCACGGCACGAGCTGACGACAACCATGCAGCACCTTGTAAATTGTCCGAAGAAAAAACTGTTTCCAGTCCTGTCAATCTACATTTAAGCCCTGGTAAGGTTCCTCGCGTATCATCGAATTAAACCACATGCTCCACCGCTTGTGCGGGCCCCCGTCAATTCCTTTGAGTTTCACACTTGCGTGCGTACTCCCCAGGTGGGATACTTATCACTTTCGCTTAGCCACTCAACTTGCGCCGAACAGCTAGTATCCATCGTTTACGGCGTGGACTACCAGGGTATCTAATCCTGTTCGCTCCCCACGCTTTCGTCCATCAGCGTCAATCACTTAGTAGTAACCTGCCTTCGCAATTGGTATTCCATGTAATATCTAAGCATTTCACCGCTACACTACATATTCTAGTTACTTCCTAAGCATTCAAGTCCTACAGTATCAATGGCAGTTCCATCGTTGAGCGATGGGCTTTCACCACTGACTTATAAGACCGCCTACGGACCCTTTAAACCCAATGATTCCGGATAACGCTTGGATCCTCCGTATTACCGCGGCTGCTGGCACGGAGTTAGCCGATCCTTATTCCTACAGTACCGTCAAGCTCCCACACGTGGGAGGGTTTCTTCCTGTATAAAAGCAGTTTACAATCCATAGGACCGTCTTCCTGCACGCGGCATGGCTGGTTCAGTCTTGCGACCATTGACCAATATTCCTCACTGCTGCCTCCCGTAGGAGTCTGGTCCGTGTCTCAGTACCAGTGTGGGGGATCTCCCTCTCAGGACCCCTACCCATCATCGTCTTGGTAAGCCGTTACCTTACCAACTAACTAATGGGACGCATGCTCATCTTGTACCGTTGGAACTTTAATTACAAAACGATGCCGTTTCGTAATACTATGGGACATTAATCCAAATTTCTCTGGGCTATTCCCCTGTACAAGGTAGATTGCATACGCGTTACGCACCCGTGCGCCGGTCTCAAACACCGAAGTGTTCTACCCCTCGACTTGCATGTGTTAGGCCTGCCGCTAGCGTTCATCCTGAGCCAGGATCAAACTCTTCATCGTATATTGTTTGATAGATTACTCTATCTTGTTTTATTCGATTCAAGTCGCTAGGTTGTTTTCAATTTACTCGAAAAATCTTACTCTCTCTTATTTTCAAAATTACATCACTGTAATTTTGTGCTGTCAATTCAATATGTCTATGAACGTGTCATTCTTTTTTTTAATCTCGCCTCTCATTCGATTAGCGGGTGCAAAAGTACAACTCTTTTTTAATCTGGCAAGCTTTTTTGAAAAAATTTTTTGATTATTTTTTCATGACCACTTTTCCACTATTTTTAAGAACCTGCACTCCCCAATTCTTTCGTTTCGGGTCGGCAAAGATACTACCTATACTTTCTATTATCCAAATCTTTTTTCAACTTTTTTTAAAGTTTTTTTGACTCGGTCAATTTCTCAGTTTGTGTATGAACTTCTGCTTTAATGCGGGTGCAAAAGTAGAAATCTTTTTCATAACCACAAGCCTTTTACCAAACTTTTTTTGTCTTTTTTTTACTTCTTTTCTTAACTCGCTGATAACAAGAACTTAATACAGGAAAGTTTTTTTGAGGTTTAATCACTAGGAACGCAAAGAAAGCGCAAAGGGCGCAAAGAGGTTCTTAAACATATAAGTCATAGAAGTATTTTGTTACTTATATATAATAGTGAAAAGTTCGTAAAAGAAGGTTTGAAAAAATTAAACTTCCTTTTATACTATTATAGGTGTATGGATTGCTTCGCAAGCTCGCAATGACTTTAGCGCATAGTCTTATGAAATAGCAAACGTAATGAATAGCCCCGATGGAAGCGGAAATCCTTTTTCTTTTTTTTCCTTCGAGGACCTCAGGCTACAAAAAAAGAAAAAGATTGCAACGGACAGCGGGACAGGTAGTACTATAATATATATAGGTGTGCTACTAAAAAAACTATTCTTTAGGTGTTTCCTTGGATTTGATTTTGATTTTATTAATCCAATGTTCGTTTAGTTTATCAAAATCGATGGGTTTTGAAGCCTCTTGTCTAGATAAGTGATTTTGATTGAAAGCAGCATTTAGTATTCCTTCTATATGATAGTCTTCTTTAACATCGTACGGTTTGTATTCTGTTTTAAGATTGATATCAAATAGTCGGGCTGTAGAATTTGCCCAAAAGGCTTTCCAACCGCTTTTGTAGTCTTTAATTAAATCGAAAGTAGTATGCCCTGTTTGACGGTAAATGAGTTTTACCAAAATCTGCCCATCTTTACGCGATAGTTTTTTTAAACGCGGTTCGAATTCTTCTTCTAAGTATTTTTCTACTATTTTAAAGTATTTCTTTTTTTCGCGATTGGTTTTTAGTTTTGCCATAGTAGCATTTAACTGTGTTAACTTTTCTGCAGTTAACTTAGCAAACGGATATACTTTAAATATTCTTCTCTTTAATATAAGTTTGGCTTTTTTGTCTTCGTCTGTAGTGTAAACATTATCGGGCGTAAAGATAATTTCTTTTAACTCGATAGAATATATAATAGACGAGTCTTGCTGCGTCATTTGCAAAGTATCTGTTTCTGTTTGAGAAAAAGAAAAAGCAGTTCCTAATAAAAATATAAAACTGCTAAAAAATAACTTGTACATATTGTTTGTATTTATACTCTTTTACACATAGCAAAAAGTAAACCAAAAATATCGAAATATTATGAAACTCTAATTACTTATTTCTATTTTAGCAAAAAATTATATTTAAAATGAGTACGAAATCGATATTAAAGAAGTCGTCGATGACTTTTTTAGAAAATTATTTAAATAATGCTTCGCCAACTGGATGGGAAGCTTCGGGTCAAAAATTGTGGATGGAGTATCTAAAACCATACGTTGATACTTTTATTACCGATACATACGGAAGTGCTGTAGGCGTTATAAATCCGGATGCTCCTTATAAAGTAGTGATTGAAGGTCACGCTGACGAAATTTCGTGGTACGTAAATTACATTACTGATGATGGATTGATATACGTAATTAGAAACGGAGGTTCGGATCATCAGATTGCGCCATCTAAAAGAGTAAACATTCACACGAAGAAAGGAATTGTTCGTGGCGTTTTTGGTTGGCCAGCAATTCACACTAGAGGAAGAGCCGGGAAAGCAGAAGAATCAGCAAAAATTGAAAACATATTTAT
This sequence comes from Flavobacterium channae, assembly GCF_021172165.1. NCBI lineage: Bacteria > Pseudomonadati > Bacteroidota > Flavobacteriia > Flavobacteriales > Flavobacteriaceae > Flavobacterium > Flavobacterium channae. Next base: position 1,912,542 of record NZ_CP089096.1, read on the forward strand.
TGACTGTGGTTGTTCTAACAAAGCCGAAGTGGAAGCTTTAGGTGTTCATGTGGGTTGTGTGATTACGTATCCAGATACTTTTGAAATTTTAAACCACGATAAATTTGTGTGTAGAGCTATTGATAACCGCATGGGTGGTTTTATGATTGCCGAAGTAGCGCGTTTATTAAAGGAGAACAAAAAGAAATTACCGTTTGGATTGTACATCGTAAACTCGGTGCAGGAGGAAATTGGTTTGCGTGGTGCCGAAATGATTACCCAACGCATTAAACCCAACGTTGCCATAGTAACCGATGTTTGCCACGATACCACTACTCCAATGATTGACAAAAAAATTGAAGGTGATTTGAAAATGGGACGCGGACCAGTTATAGCTTATGCTCCTGCGACACAAAACATTTTACGTGAAATGATTGTGGACACAGCGGTAGAAAACAAAATTCCTTTCCAACGCCATGCCACTTCTCGCGTTACGGGAACCGATACCGATGCTTTTGCGTACAGCAATGGCGGAGTTGCCTCGGCTTTGATTTCGTTACCGTTGCGCTATATGCATACCACTGTAGAAATGGTTCACCGAGACGACGTTGAAAATGTAATTAAATTGATTTACGAAACGCTATTGAAAATTGAAAATAACGAAACGTTTAGTTATTTTAAGTAAAAAAATATACATCATAGTTCATAAAATCCGAATTTAATATTCGGATTTTTTATTTTTATGAAAATAAAATTGTAAAACTGTAACAATTACAAAAAGCAATTGTCTTTAGAATAGATTAATCTGATAACGAACTTGAAAACCCAAAATTCTGAAATAGCAATTCTATTGCAACAGTGCAAAGAAAATAATCAAAAAGCACAACTCGCACTCTATAATATGTATTGTAGTGCAATGTTTAATGTGGCTTTTAGAATTGTTTCAGACAAAACACTGGCAGAAGAAATAATGCAGGATAGCTTTTTAAAAGCTTTTACGAAATTAGATTCTTACAGCGGAAAGGTAACTTTTGGAGCTTGGTTAAAAAAAATTGTTATCAATACTAGTATTAACGAATTAAAAAAAGCGAATCAATTTCAATTTGAAAGTTTAAATGATGGGAATGAATTTGAAGACATTAATGAAAATGACATCATTTCTTATAATGAATTAAAAGCAGAGCAGATTTTAAAAACAATACAAAGCTTAAAATCTAACTATAAAATTATTTTGACTTTGTTTTTTATTGAAGGTTATGATTTAGAGGAAATTTCATCGATTTTAAATATCTCAAATGAAAATTGTAGAACAACTATGAGCAGAGCAAAGGAAAGTTTAAGAAAAAAACTAAATGACAATGAAAGATAATATGAACCAACTTTTTGACAAACACACTAACTGGGATTTTGAAACGCCAAACGAAGGCCACGAAAATCGCTTTTTGTCTAAACTTAAATCTCAAGAGCCTAAGAAAAAGAAAAGAGCTTGGATACCAATTGCTATAGCCGCTTCTTTAGCATTGAGTTTTGGAATTATCTATTTTAATGACTTTAGCACTCAACCAGAAGTTGTTTTTTCTCCGCCAGTTCAAGAAACTCACGATTATTTTTCATCAGTGATTAATTCTGAATTGAAAAATTTACAACAGCATGAAAATCCTGAAACTGCAATTCTTATAAATGATGCTTTAAAAGAAATGGAAACACTTGAAAAAGATTACGAATCTTTAAAAAATGAAATTATTAAGAATGGAGAAAACAAACAAATTGTATTTGCAATGATAACAAATATGCAAACTCGAATTTCGTTTATCAAAACCGTATTAGAACAAGTAGAACAGATTAACAATTTAAAAACGAATACCAATGAAAAATATATTTAAACTCTTACTCCTTTTCATTTTGATTCCTTCTATAGGAATGGCTTCAGATGAAAAAAAAGCAATTAATAAAGAAAAAACAATTTCAAAAACTTTTGAAGTTAGTAATGATGCGCTTTTAAGTGTTACAAATTCATATGGAAATGTAAATGTGTACTTATGGGACGAGAATAAAATTTCTATTCAAGTTCAAATTAAAGTTTCGGGCAATAACGACAAAAAAGTTACTGATCGCATCAACGATATTGATGTAAGTTTTGCAGCAACATCTAATAAAGTAGCAGCAATAACCGAAATAAACGGGAAAAATTGGCAAGGCAACAACAATCTTAGCTATGAAATTAATTATGTGGTAAAAATTCCTAAAAACGGAAACGTTGATTTAAATAATAAATATGGTAACATTTCAATTGATAAATTAAACGGAAACTTAGCCATTGATTGTAAATATGGAAGCTTGTTTTTAGGTCAGTTGAGTGGAAAATCAAACAATATTACTATAGCTTATTCACAGAACTCAACCATTACTAGTGTTGACAAATTGAATTTGAACAGTCAATATTCAGAAGTTGAAATTCAGAAAGGAAATCAAATTAATATTGATGGAAATTATAACACTTTTGAATTTCAATCTGTTGGAAGTTTAAATTTATACTCGAATTATACCAAATTAAAAGCCACAACGGTTTCAAAATCAGTTATTAATGGAAATTATCTTACTTTAAAACTGGGAGAGATTGGAAATTCAACAACAATAAAGTCAAATTATAGCGATGTTCAAATAGGTGCAAATAAAAATACGGATGCTATTTTAATAGATGGAAATTACACCCACACTAAAATAATATGTACTCATGATTATGCATTTGATGTTCAGGTAGAATTAAAATATGGCTCTTTTAAGGACGAAATAGGGATTAAATACACTGATAAATATGAAAAAAACACCTCAAAATCATTTACAGGATATCACATTGCACAAGGAAAATCTAAAATTAACGTAACTACTAACTACGGAAGTCTTCAACTTTTAACTAAATAAAACATGAAAAAAACAGTATTTATATTAGCGCTTTTAAGCCTTTCAATTGCTCAGGCTCAAAATTGGAAAAATGAAAAAATTAAAGAATCTGGAATAAAAACAACTATTACACGAACTACTTCTACTTATGATGCAATTAGCGCAAGTGGTTCTTTTAAAGTTGTATTAGTTTCTGGAAAAGAAGGCAACATTACTATTGATGGCGATGAAAACATTATTCCGCATATTGTAACTGAAGTTGAAAACAATACTTTAATTGTTCGTTTTGATAAAAACAAAAACTATACTTACAAATCAAGTATTACAATTACGATTCCGTTTGAAGAAATTAGTTCGGTATCCTTTGGAGGTTCGGGTGAAATTGAAACCAAAAACACGATTACTGCCACTAATTTTAATATTGCATTTACTGGTTCTGGAGAAGGTAATTTTGACATTAGTGCAACTCGTTTAAAAACAACCTTATCAGGTTCAGGAGAAATTGAAATTAAAGGAGAAGTAAAAGAATTAGAAGAAACAGTATCAGGTTCAGGAGAAATCGATTCTTCAAAGTTAATTACCACAAATGCAAACGTAATAGTTACAGGTTCGGGTGAAATAAAAGTAAACTGCACCACTTTCTTAGAAGCAAAAGTAGCAGGAAGTGGCACCATAAAATACAAAAGCAAACCGCAATCTGTAGATAAAGTAATTACAGGTTCTGGAGAAATTATTGCTTATTAAATTTATAGTATCATCAAACAATATTCATAGTAGCGAAACGAATTATTAACCAAAATTATAAACGACATGAAGAAAAAAATATTTACATTTTTCGTTATTACAATTTCATTTTTTTGCTTTTCTCAAAATGGATACAAAAAGATATATAAATATGACGAATATAACAAAGACTGGGCATTAGTTAAAACTATTTCAGGTACTTATGGATTTATTGACAGAAATAACAAAACAGTAGTTCAACCAATCTATGAAAAAATTGAAAAATTTAGTGAAGGTTTAGGAAAATATGCTTTAGTAAAAAGTGTTTCAGGTTCTTATGGTTTTATTAACCGTAATGGAAGGGAAGTAGTTCCATCTATTTATTGGACTAAACGCGATGCAATCCAACAACTTAAAACTTTAAAAGATTAAAAAAAACGCAAAAAAGTTGTAAGAATTTATAAAATATAAAATCCCGAGCTAACTCAGGATTCTTTCTATGTAAAAGTATGGATTATCTATTTTGTAAATAATTCAAAACGTTTTTCTCGATTCTTTCATTGATGTTGGAAATATCCGCTTTTACGAATTTTTCTCCAATGATGTTTTCGAATAACTCAATGTAACGTTCTGAAACGGTTTCAATGTATTCGTCTGACATAAACGGAATTTGTTGGCCTTCTTTTCCTTGAAAACCGTTTTCAATTAACCAACGACGTACGAATTCTTTTGATAATTGTTTTTGTTCTTCGCCATTTGCTTGTCTTTCAGCATATCCTTCAGCGTAGAAATAACGTGATGAATCAGGTGTATGAATTTCATCGATTAATACGATTTGTCCGTCTTTTGTTTTCCCAAATTCGTATTTGGTATCAACTAAGATTAAACCGCGAGACGCTGCAATTTCAGTTCCTCTTTGGTATAAAGCTCTTGTGTATTTTTCTAAAACTAGATAATCTTCCTCGGTTACAATTCCGTTGGCTAAAATAGCTTCACGAGAAATATCTTCGTCATGCGAACCATTATCTGCTTTTGTAGTTGGAGTAATGATTGGTGTTGGGAATTTATCGTTTTCTTTTAAACCTTCTGGCATTTCCACACCACAAAGGATTCTTCTTCCTGCTGCATATTCACGCGCTGCATGTCCTGATAAATACCCACGAATTACCATTTCTACTTTGAACGGCTCACATAAATGTCCTACCGCCACGTTTGGATCTGGAGTGGCTACTAACCAATTCGGTACAATATCAGAAGTTAATTCCATGAACTTCGTAGCAATTTGATTAAGAATTTGACCTTTATAAGGAATTCCTTTTGGTAAAACCACATCAAATGCCGAAAGACGGTCGGTAGCGACCATTACTAATAAGTCATCATTGATATTGTAAACTTCTCTAACTTTTCCACGGTACACCGATTTTTGCCCTGGAAAATTGAAATTGGTAGTCGTAATTGTGTTCATTATGTTGTGTTGTTGTTTGTGTGGTGCAAAAGTAAAAAAAAGACGCTAATAAAAGCGTCTGTTTTTGTAAATTATTTAATCATTATTCTCAATACTCTTATATGCATCAATAATTTTCTTAACCAATCTGTGGCGTACGATATCTTTGTCGTCTAAGTAAATGATTCCAATGCCTTCAACATCTTTCAAAACCAAAATAGCTTCTTTCAATCCTGAAATCGTTCTTCGTGGTAAATCCACCTGACCTGGGTCGCCCGTGATGATGAATTTGGCGTTTTTACCCATACGTGTTAAGAACATTTTCATTTGCGAATGCGTGGTATTTTGTGCCTCGTCTAATATTACAAAGGCATTATCTAACGTTCGTCCGCGCATAAACGCTAACGGTGCTATTTGGATAATTCCTTTTAAGATATAATCTTCTAACGTTTGTGGTGGCAACATATCGCGCAACGCATCGTATAACGGTTGCATGTATGGGTCAAGTTTTTCTTTCATATCACCAGGAAGAAAACCTAAGTTTTCACCCGCTTCAACTGCCGGACGCGTTAATATGATTCGCTTGACTTGTTTTTCCTTTAATGCTTTTACTGCCATGGCAACACCCGTGTAGGTTTTTCCTGTTCCGGCTGGACCAATAGCAAACACCATGTCGTTTTTATGCACATAATCAACCAGTTTTTGCTGATTTGGCGTCATGGCCTTAATTAACTTACCTCCTACACCGTGCACTAAAATCTTATCGCGATCGTGCATGTGTTCTGCATCGTGTTGATGACTGGTTTCTAAGACTCTCAAAATCACGTTATCATCAATACTGTTGTAGCGTGTAAAATGATGCATCAATCTTTTGAAGCGATTTTCAAACTCATCTAAGATTTCAGGTTCTCCAAAAGCTTTTAAAGTTGTACCACGAGCTACAATTTTAAGTTTTGGATAATACTTCTTAATCGTTTCAAGATGAGTATCTTGCGCACCCCAAAATTCTTTTGGAGCAATGTCGACTAATTCAATGATTCTTTCGTTCAAAGGCTTTCTTTTTTTAATTATTTTTGAAACGCTAAAATTATACTAGCTTTGCAATCAAATTTAATAAAAACTACTGTTGCATTTTAAATAAGTTATAAACAAAATAATGTCAATAATTACGCTAATTACCGATTTTGGACACAAAGACTACTTCGTAGGCGCTTTGAAAGGAAAAATTCTATCGGAGCATAAAGAAGCGGTTATTGTCGATATTTCTCACGAAATTGACTTATTCAACACATTAGAAGCAAGTTACTGTATTGAAGCGGCTTATTCTAATTTCCCAAAAGGGACTATTCATATTATTGGTGTTGATAGCGAACGTATAGGTGACGCCCAACATATTGCAATGCAATGGGACGATCATTACTTCATTTGTGCCGATAATGGTATTTTGAATACTTTGATTCAGAAAAAAATTCCACAGAAAATTGTTGCCATTACTATTCATGACAGATTGAATACCGATGTTAGCGATATGGATGTTTTTGTAGCAGTGGCTTGTCATATAGCCAGAGGTGGTTTATTGAATGTTATTGGAAAGGAAATTAAAACACTAAAACCAGTCAATACGCTGACTTCAATCATTTCTGATGATTTATCGGGAATAAAAGGACAAATCGTTTATATCGATTCGTTTGGAAATTGCGTTACTAATATTTCGCAAAAGCAATTTAACGAAACGGTTAGAGGTAGAAAATTTGAAATCATCATTAAGAATAAAAAAATAACTCGTTTACATAAAAACTATTCGGATTTTCCAGTTTCAGATCCAAAACAACTGAAAGATTTAGAAGGCGATTTTTTGGCGTTATTCAATGAAAATGGTTATTTGGAAATTGCCATTTATAAAAGTAATCCAAAGACTGTTGGTTCAGCAGCTACTTTGTTAGGCCTTCATTTTAGAGATAGTATTTCGGTAAAGTTTAAATAATACAACTATGTTCATAAGAATTGTAAAAATGCGTTTTCAAGAAGATAAAATCGAAGCTTTTTTAAATAATTTTGAAGAAGTGAAACAGCACATACGAAACTTCGAAGGAAATCGTTTTTTAGAATTGTATCAAGACAAAAACGACAAGCGTATTTTCTTTACGTATAGTTATTGGGAAAACGAAGAAGCCTTAGAAAAATATAGAAAATCGGCTTTGTTTGATGGTGTTTGGAGTTATACTAAAACCTTATTCAGCGACAAACCAGAAGCTTGGAGTGTGGACAGATTGGTAACATTAGAATAAAACAGTTAAACAATTAAACGTTTCAACAGTTAAACAATAAAAAATGAAAGCATTATTATTACGAGAAATAAAATCCTTTTTTGGTTCGCCGATTGGATATTTAGTCATCGGGATTTTTCTTTTACTCAACGGATTATTTCTTTGGGTTTTTGAAGGCGAATTCAACATATTAAACTCAGGTTTTGCCGATATGAGTCCGTTTTTCAAATTGGCGCCATGGATTTTAATTTTCTTAATCCCTGCAGTAACCATGCGCAGTTTTTCGGATGAGAAAAAACAAGGAACGATTGAATTGTTGTTTACCAAACCGCTTTCGAATTGGGACATCGTAAACGGAAAATTTTTAGGTGCTTTGGTGTTAATCATTTTAGCGATTGTTCCAACGATTATTTATGTTTTGACGATTTCGCATTTTGGAAATCCGCAAGGCAATATTGACATGGGAAGTACACTTGGTTCGTATTTCGGATTGTTGTTCTTAATTGCGGCTTATACTGCGATTGGAATTTTTGCTTCTACTTTATCAGACAATCAAATTGTAGCGTTTATTATTGCTGTTTTTTGTTGTTTCTTTTTCTATTTCGGGTTTGATGGCATTGCTTCATTCCTTGGAAATTATAGTTCGATGTTTGCTGCTTTAGGAATGGATTATCACTTTAAAAGTATGAGTCGCGGTGTGTTAGATACGCGTGATATTGTGTATTTTGTGAGTGTGACGTTTTTATTTTTATCAGCAACGGTTTATCAACTTAAATCTTTGAAATGGTAATGAAGGAGAACAAATCAAAAGCTTTAAAGCAATTAGGAATTGTATTTTTAGCCATCATCGTTATCAATTTAATTAGCAACTTCTTTTTCAAACGTTTTGACTTAACGCAAGACAAACGCTATACTTTATCGGAAACGACTTTAAACATCATAAAAGATGTAGAAAGTCCATTATACATTGAAGTGTATTTGGAAGGAAATTTTCCACCAGAATTCAAGCGTTTACAAAACGAAACCAAACAACTTTTAGAGGAATTCACGGCTTATAATTCAAACATCATTTTCAACTTCAAAAATCCGATTGAAAAAGAGGAAACACGAGTAGAAAAAATGAAAGAATTCTACGCGAAAGGCATGCAACCATTGAGCATCACCGTGGAAGACAAAGGTAAACAATCGCAAGAAGTGGTTTTCCCTTGGGCACAAGCGACGTATGGTGATAAATTCACGAAAGTGGCTTTATTGAAAAACTTAATGGGAGCTTCTACGGAACAAAAAGTAATTAGTTCGGTACAGCATTTGGAATTTGGTTTTGCAGAAGCTATCAATAAAATTTCGAAAGAAAAACAAAAGAAAATTGCCGTAATTAAAGGTAACGGAGAAGTTTTAGAACCTTTCATGGCCGATTTCTTAAGAACGGTTAAAGAAAGTTATTACATCGGACCTTTTACATTGGATTCGGTAGCAAAACAACCTATTCAGACTTTAGAAGCACTTAAAAAATATGATTTAGCTGTAATTGCAAAACCAACCGAAGCGTTCACAGAAGAAGAAAAACAAGTGTTAGACCAGTTCATCATGAACGGTGGAAAAACTTTATGGTTAGTAGATGCCGTTTCAGCTGATATGGACAGTTTATACAACGAAACTGGCACCATTTTAGCCGCACAACGCGAATTGAATTTAACCGATATGTTCTTCAAATACGGAATCCGTATCAATCCGTTATTGGTAAAAGACGAATATGCAACGCCAATCAAACTAGCAACAGGAAATCAAGGAAGCGAAACGCAAATGCAAGAATATACTTGGAAATTTGCTCCATTTATCTATCCAACTTCAACGAATCCAATTGTAAAAAACATGGAAGGGATTAAGTTTGAATTTGCTTCTCCAATCGAAATCCTGAAAAACGATATTAAAAAAACCGTTTTATTGAGTTCGTCTGAATATTCGAAAACCATTGGAACACCAAGTCCTATTTCACTAGACATGGTCACAGAAGAAACTACTCCAGAAGAATACGAAGGAAAAGGATTACTTCCAGTAGCAGTACTTTTAGAAGGAAAATTCAAATCGATGTATCAAAATCGCGTGTTACCTTTTAAAGACAATTCATTCCAAGCGATTGGAAAAGAAAACAAGATGATTGTGATTTCGGATGGTGATGTGATTAAAAATCAAATAGACAAAGGCGTGCCATTAGAGTTAGGTTTTGACAAATGGACCAATCAATTATATGGTAACAAAGAGTTCTTAATGAACTGCGTAAATTACCTTTTAGATGACAACGGACTTATTAACATCCGAAGTAAAGATGTCGATTTACCACTTTTAAACAAGGAAGAAGTCTATAAAAATTACACTATGGCACAAATGGTAACTGTCGGATTACCAATAGTTATTTTGGCATTGTTTGGATTTTTATTCACCTACCTACGCAAAATAAAATACAGCCGCTAGTTGTTAATAAAATTGTTTTTGCGGTTGAGCATAATTAGAATATATTTGTGAAATATAAAATCAAATCACGATTTTAAAATACAAGATGATGAAGTTTATAGTATCGAGTTCGTATTTATTAAAACAATTACAGGTTTTAGGAAGTGTTATCAACAGTAGTAATACTTTGCCAATTCTTGATAATTTTCTTTTTGAATTAAACAACAACCAATTAAAAGTTTCTGCTTCTGATTTAGAAACAACGATGACGGCTACGTTAGAAATCGATTCTACAAGTCAAGGAAGTGTTGCTATTCCTGCAAAACTTTTATTAGATATCTTAAAAACATTCCCAGAGCAACCATTAACATTTACTGTTGAAGACAATTCAACTGTAGAAATTAGTTCAAACTCTGGAAAATATGCCATTGCTTATGCACCAGGAGAAGAGTTCCCTAAAGCGGTTGTTTTAGATGATCCTTCAAAAACTATTGTTCCTGCTGAAGTTTTAGCAACAGCTGTGAGTAAAACTATTTTTGCAGCTGGAAACGATGATTTACGCCCTGTAATGAGTGGTGTTTTCTTCCAATTTTCACCAGAAGGATTAATCTTCGTTGCTACAGACGCACACAAATTAGTAAAATATGCTCGCACCGATGTAAAAGCATCTCAAGTAGCGGATTTTATTATGCCAAAGAAACCTTTAAACATTTTAAAAGGAATTTTAGCAGCATCAGATGCTGAAGTAGCTATTGAATATAACGATTCTAATGCAACTTTTTCTTTCGAGAATTATGTATTAACTTGTCGTTTGATCGATGGAAAATATCCAAACTACGAGGCGGTTATTCCAAAAGAAAATCCAAACAAATTATTAATCAACAGAGTTCAGTTTTTAAACTCGGTTCGTCGTGTGGCAATCTTTGCTAACAAAACTACGCACCAAATCCGTTTAAAAATCGCAGGAACTGAATTGAATATTTCGGCAGAAGATATCGATTACTCTAACAAAGCCGATGAGCGTTTAACTTGTGATTACCAAGGAGACGATATGCAAATCGGGTTCAACTCACGTTTCTTAACCGAAATGTTGAATAATTTATCAAGTGATGAAATCCAATTAGAAATGTCGATGCCAAACCGTGCGGGTATTTTAACTCCAGTAGATGGCTTAGACGAAGGCGAAACCGTTACGATGCTAGTAATGCCAGTAATGTTGAGCAACTAATTCAAAAATATTTGATTTTACAGTTTTAACTGAGAATCTTATTACCAACCTTAACTAACTTAAAAACCACTTGGCTTTGGCTTTAGTGGTTTTTTAATTTTTAGAATAAATTTAAACGCAAAGAACAAAAAGCTTTTTACTTCGTCAATTCGACTTTTGGTCTCGGGTCGCAAAGAACGCAAAGAAAAACTTGGTGTAACTTAGCGCTAAACTTCGTGAGACTTTGTGTAACACTAAAAAAACTTCCAACTTCTAACTTCTAACTTCTGACTTTGATTTATCTTTGCAATCTAAATTTAGAACATGATTCCACAAGAAACCATAGTTGCGTTAGCTACACCGTCTGGAGCGGGTGCGATTGCTATTATTCGATTATCTGGTAAAGATGCTATTACGATAGCTGCTGAAGTATTTCAATCGGTTTCAGGGAAAGATATTACGAAACAGAAGACGCATACGATTCACTTAGGGCATATTGTAGACCCTTCGACAAGCTCAGGACAGGCTGGCAAAGTGTACGACCAAGTGTTACTTTCGATTTTCAAAGGCCCGAATTCGTATACAGGGGAAAACGTGATTGAAATTTCGTGTCATGGTTCTACTTTTATTCAACAACAAATCATCCAATTATTGCTTCGTAAAGGCGCTAAAATGGCACAAGCGGGTGAATTTACTTTACGAGCCTTTTTAAACGGGAAATTGGACTTATCACAAGCGGAAGCGGTGGCTGATTTGATTGCTTCTGACAATGAAGCGAGTCACCAAATTGCGATGCAACAAATGCGTGGCGGTTTCAGTAACGAGATTGCTAAATTGCGTGAAGAATTATTGAATTTTGCTTCTCTAATCGAATTAGAATTAGACTTTGCAGAAGAAGATGTGGAATTTGCCGATAGAACACAATTTCATGATTTATTGGAAAGAATTGAATTCGTTTTAAAACGTTTGATTGATTCGTTTGCTGTTGGTAACGTAATTAAAAACGGAATTCCAGTAGCTATTGTAGGCGAACCAAATGTTGGAAAATCGACTTTATTGAATGCTTTATTGAATGAAGAACGCGCCATTGTTTCTGACATTGCAGGAACAACTCGTGATACGATTGAAGATGAATTAGTAATCGATGGAATTGGTTTCCGATTTATTGATACGGCTGGAATTCGTGAAACAAAGGATGTGGTGGAAAGTATTGGAATTCAGAAGACATTTGAGAAAATTGAGCAAGCGCAAGTAGTTCTTTTCTTGGTTGACAGTTCTAAGTTGTCTGTTGACAGTTTAGCTTTGCTAAAAAATGAAACTGAACAGATTAAAAACAAATATCCTTTAAAAACTGTTGTAGTTATTGCTAATAAGGCTGATTTACTTTCATTGGAACAAAAAAATACTATACAAGCTACAATCGACAATATACATTTTTTAAGTGCTAAACATAAAGAAGGAATAGATGAATTAAAAAACACTTTACTCTCATTCGTAAACACTGGTGCATTAAGAAATAATGAAACGATTGTTACCAATACACGTCACTATGATTCATTATTAAAAGCATTAGAAGAAGTACAAAAAGTAAAATGGGGATTAGACTCGGGACTTTCTTCTGACTTAATGGCGATTGATATTCGTTCTGCTCTACACTATTTTGGAGAGATTACTGGAGAAGTTACTAACGACGAGCTCTTGGGTAATATATTTGCAAACTTCTGTATTGGGAAGTAATACTATTCAATAATTTATTAGACGTTTACCAAAATAGGTTATCTAAAGATAACCTATTTTGGTAAACTATATTTTTTTGATATGATCTTTATTAATATTCTATATCATCAAGATTGTTCGGTTTTCTATTTACTTCTTTCAACTTTAGTTCCATCTATAACTTTTTTCATAATTAATTAATTTTTAAATTCAATTTTGCTACACTAATTTCTCCTTTAACTCCTACTGGTTTTGCTTCTAAGATGATTTCGTAATTCCCTTTAGGGATTTCAGAAACTGTAGCATCTGAATTTTCTTTTAAGTAAGATAACATTGAAATAAAATCAAAGGTTTCAACTGGCATTAACATATCGCCCGGAAAAAAAGGCATTGGACTTCTTTTACTTGAAGCGATTACTTTACCATCCTTTTTCAAAGTTGTTGTAAAAACAAATGACACAACAATCTTCTTATCAGAATTTAATGGTAACGAATTCCCAGTGAACACAAATTGTATAGGAAATTTATTTTCTCTAAAATCGGCAAATAGATTTACTGCTTTATTTGATTTTAAACTTATTTCAAGTTTTGATTGTTCTTTTACTTTTATTTCGCCTTGAACATATTGAGCAAAACTATTTGAAGTTGCTATTAAAAGTAATGTTACAATTATTTTTTTTAACGAATTCATATTACGGGTTTTTAACGGTTTCATAATGTTCTTCTAAAACTTTTATAGGTCTTTTATCGTGGTAGATATAGGTAGCTTTGATGTAGCCCAAATAATAATTCGTTTGACGATAATGTGTATAATGAATTTCAAAAATTCGTTTAGCAACACTATCCACCGATTCTACAATCATTTTAAATTTTGTTCTGCCGTCGCCATTGTAAACTTGTGGTGCCACTTTATTAAAAACATAGGTAGGTTTGGTTTCATATCCTACTTTCGAGTAAATAGTTGTTTTTTCACCCCATTTTACCTCAAATAATGGCATATTAGATGTAGCATTTGTGTTCCAAAACTGCAATTGTGCTTGCGAACTAAGCGCAAAGAACAAGGCAATAAACAAAAAAGTTATTCTCATTTTATTGAAGTTTTTCGGTTATTATTAATTTTGCCGCTGCTATACAAGCTTCTTTATTTTTATTGGCATTACCCAAATTAGCATAAACCTGAAATTGTAGTCCTTTATAAAACACACATAATTTTTTGTCTTTATTGTTCCACACCGAATAATCTCCAACATTTGGTATTTCATCATAACTCAATCCATTAGCAAATGCAGATGCCATTTCTTTTGCCATATTTGTTTGTTGTGAATTTGCTTTACCTTCATTTTGCATCTCTTGTAATTTTGAATCTATAGCCTTGTCTGCATTAGCTAATTCTTCTTCTGTTGGTGTATGATAATTGTGCTTAAATTCTTTTAAAGTAATTGTTTTAACCCATGAAACCTCAACATAATCATTTGTTGGAATTTCCATAGGTTTACCAGTTATTGGGTTTTTAACTTTATCAGAAACTTCTATTCTGCCTTTATCCCATTTATATTGAATACTATGTGTTTGAGGATTTTTTAGTACTTGACTATAATCTTTAACCGCTTCTGAAGCATTGTAATGTGTAACATTAGCCGCCATTTCAAGTGTAAATAATAGGTCTAATTTACCATTCCATTCTTCAGCAGTTTTTCCACCAGACGATTCAATCGCTGTTTCTAATTGATTTTCTATTTCGTTTGTCTTCTCTTCTTTACACGAAAAGGCAAAAAGAAAAATACTTAATAATATGAGTTGTACTATTTTCATGTTTGTTTATTTTAAAATGTTATTTTTATCAATTCCGTAACTCAAAATAATTGGATGAACAAGTTTTCCGTTACCTGTTATTTCATTCCAATTAGAAGGACTATCGATATTCATTGCATCACTTCCTTTTCCGTTAATTTCAAATACAACTTCGTCTTTTGAAAGTTTTGTTATGACCATTTTTCCTTCAAAAGGAACTTCTGAAGATTTCATTCCAGTATCGTTAACTTCCATGAAAGTTATATTTGCAGTCGGATTTTCACCGTCATATTTGTTACTGATTGCAAATTTTGCTTTTAAAGGCAATTTGAATTTTTCAGAAATGTGACTTATCGTTGTAACAAAAGATTTCCCGTTTTCACCAGTCATTTGAAAAGCAATTGACAATCCGTCATTGTCTTTTTGAAAAATTACGGTTGCTTGCATTTTTTCCTTTTCAGTAAGATACGTTTTAGTTGCAGACTTATAGTTGATAAAACCACCATTATCAGCCATTTCGCTTGTATCTGGCAAATCTATTTGAGTACCAGTTTTACGCTCTATAGCATTTTCCATGGCATCGGTAACCGCATCTTGCATGCTTTCTTTGGCTTTATTGCAGGACAAGAGTGATACTAACCATAATAATTGTAAAAAATAAATTGCTTTCATACTATTGTTTCACAATTTTGAATTCAAAAAAACCAATATATCCTCCTATTAGACTTGAATTTTGCTGTGAGAGTGATATTCTAATATTTTTATTAAATTGAATATTATCTAGTCGGTAAATTTGTTTTTGATAGCCATAATTGGTATTAGTACCTAGCACTTTGTTTTTTGCATGTACATAAACTTCCAATTCATACTTAATATTAGGGTTATTGATATCAGTATTTGGAATAATGAATTCTCTAAAAAACTCAGGACTATTTGGAAAATTATAACTAGAAGATTTGATAATCTTGCTGCTGTTCTCTGTTTCATTATAAACATCAGAGGATTTGTTACCAAAATTCGGTACTTGAACTCTACCATCTTGCGTTACTTTAAACAATTTAAATCCCCAAAATCCATAAATATTTGATTCACCTGTTAATATAGAAACTGCACTTACTGTATATTTAGTTGTAGCCGTATTTGATTGAGTTGTTAAAGCATTTGTTGACGTAGTTGAAGTAGCAATAATTTTATTTGTCTTAACAACCTTTGTGCCATCCCAAATACCTTCTGCCATTGAAGTATTCCAACCCCATTTTCCTTTAAATGAATTTCCTTCAAAACTGAACTCGAAATATCCTTTTTTTCCTTTATTGGTAAAAGTTCCTTTTAATTTTTTTGTTACTTTATCAAAATCAGCATCTATATCTCCTAAATTGCTATATTTTCCCTTAACTTTTTTTCCAATTTGTTCAAGGTTTATTTCACCAAAAGTGGTATTCCATTTTCCGTTCCAAACAGCAGTTTGTAAATCATTAGGTTGTCCACTTGGTTGTTTAGTTCCTGTCCATTGCCAATTAGGTTCAATTGTAAATGTCCAATTTTTACTGTTAGCTTTTATATCTGCAATGCATGTAGAATTATCGGAAGCTCCATAATATCCTATGAATTTATCTTCATAATTACCACTATAACTATTTCTAATTAATTGAAATTTCCCTCTTTCATTTCCGTTAAAATAAATCCCGTTTAGTGTTGTTTTATATCTATCAATAACTTCATAGGCTAAAATGGTTCCATTATTTGCATAATCTCCGTAAATCATACCATTTTCTTCTACTAATTTTAATGTTCCAAATTTTGTTTGAAATGTGCCTTGCCAATTTTGCGCATTAGAAATTAAACTAAATGCTAACGCTATAATTAATAATATTTTTTTCATTTTAAATTCTTTATTTTATTAATATTCAAAGAAATACTCTTTATAACCGTTAAACTGAACTGACTTTGTTGCCGGTTCAATTTTGGTTACTTTTAAATTGATAGATTCGGTTCCGTGTTTACCATCAATTTCTAAAACACCGTGATTTTTCAAATTTGGAAAGCCTACTTTATCTGCCATAAACATGGTGGTAAAAGGCATTACATCATGATAAAAAGGCAAAGGTTTTACTGTAATCCACCAAGTCATTGTCATGCTTCCTTTTTCATCTTGTGCCGTTATTTGATAAGCGTTACATAAATGACCTGCTATAACTTTCGTTTGATTTAACTTTTTCATTGTTGGTTTACTGCTATTTGGAGAAAACATAAAATTCTTAGTATAAGTAGTAACTGCTATTTTTTCATTTTTATCTGAAAGCGCAAAAACCGTACTCAATCCATCATTTCTGATGGCCCAATATTGAAATTGACCTCCGCCGTCAATCATATCTGTAGCAGGAACTAAGCTCAAACTTCCTTGTAAACTTTGTTTGTCTAACAAAATAAGTGTACCTTCTTTATTTACGTAATAATCATAATTTGCAAAAGCACTTCCTTCTGCACCATAGTTTTTAACTGATATTGAAATTTTTTGTTTCCCGTAAAAAGGTGTTCCAGTATAAGGTCTTGTTTTGATATAAGGGTTATTATTCTCGTTTAAAGATCCATTTGAATCTCCATTTGAATTTGAACTACCTCCATTATTTCCTCCATTATTATAAAAAACTTGATTTTTACAATACTGTTCACGTAAGGTTTCTTTTGCTTGTTCAAGATATTTTATCATGGTAGCATCTGCTCCATTTTTCTTTGCGTTTTCTATTTCAACATCCATTTGTTTCATAATAGAATCGCATTTTATTTCTTGAGCATTACTAATTAAATTTATTAGTAACGTTATAATGAAAATTAATTTTCTCATTTCTTAATGATTTTTTGAGTGATTTTTTTATTAGTTGTTGAATTTGAAATTGTGATGTAGTAAAATCCTTCTGGTACTGAAGTAAAATCGATAGTTTCATTATTGATTCTTAACTTTATTTCTTGACCAACAGCATTGAAAATATCAATTTGATAAACTTCTATATTTTCAATTGTAAGTTTTACGTAATCTTGAGTTGGATTCGGATAGATTTTAATTTTATCTTCTAAAGTAACCTCATCAACACCTAAAGTTCCCGTTCCAAATTTCCATAATTCATAACCTTCTGGTAATGTTGTTCCTACTACATACATTTCATTATTCCAAGATTTTAATGGTCTTGTAAAAATTTGACTTGGCTGCGTGGTTGGACCTGTGTAAGATGAAAGTTGTGTAAAATTTCCGTTTGTTGGATTAGCTTCCCAAAGTTGCTCTGGGCTATTATCGCCACTCATTAAAAAATATAATTTATTATCATTAGCTGTAATCCAATAAATACGTCGTGAACTTGGTGAACCGCTGTGTGTTACAGGAATTGAAACTTGGGTTGTAATACCATCTGTTTCGTAAATTTGATACACTAAACCTCCATTTGGAGACGATTGCTCTTTAGCCGCAAAATAAAGTTTGTTGTTTAGTGCAGTGAAATAGGGGATTCCTTCATCTGCTAAATAGCCCGAAACTGGTGTTAAAAAATTATTCCCACTAGCATTGAAGTTGTAAACTATTTCTACTTTGTAATCGTTATCTGCAACACTGTAATAACATTTATAAACGTCTTGATTTCCATAAGTTGCTGTGTTACCAAAGAAAAATATTGCATCATTTAAAACTGTTAATTTATCAAATGATGTTATTCCGGTTGTGCCTAGAGTTACAAAATTATTTGTTGTTCCATTGGTATAATATAATTTACCATCAGCAACTGTAAATAACTTGTTATCAAAAATGGTTAAATAAAGATAGCCATTTGTATTATTAGATGGATAAACATCTAAAACAGAAGTATTGTTGTTTGTTAACACATCATATTTAAAAATCTGACGATGTCCCGTGTTATTATCTGTATAAACAAAGTATAAATCATTTCCTAACTTCTTAAAATTCAAGTTTAAACCTGAACTTTCGTTTGTATTAAGTTCCGAAACCTTTACAGTTCCTATTTCGGTTCCGTCTGTTTTCCACAAATCGTATCCAGTTCCTGATGTGTCTTCCGCAAAAAAATATAGAAAACCGTTAACTTCTAACATTGCCATCATGTTATCTGAATGATTTGAAGAAGATCCAGAACCTACATTAATGTCTTTTACTAAAGTAATAGTTGTTCCATCAGTTTTAAAAAGCTCTCTTCCATGCACTCCGTCCTCTGCAGTAAAATACAATTCGCCATTAAAAACTGTAAAATTGCTAGGATAGCTACTTCCCGAAAAATTTGGATTCAAATTCACAACCAAACTTGTTCCAGCTTGAGCTCCATTAGTTTTATATAATTCAGTTCCAATTCCACTAACATTTGTACCTGTAGCAGAGAAATACAATTCGCCATTATATTCTGTAAAAAACATTGGATTTGAACTATTTGTTCCTGAAGCTATAATAATTTGCTCCCAATTTTGAGCTATCCCAAATATGGGCAATAACAGAAATATAAATAGTAACTTTCTCATACTATAGTTTAATAAATTCAACACGTCTGTTTTGAGCTTTTTCTGAAGCATTGGCATTTTTATTTAATGGTACGCTTTCTCCTTTTCCTTCAGTGGTTAGTTTGTTAGCATCAATTCCAAATTCATTTACCAAAGCTCTCTTTACCGATTCTGCTCTTTTTTGAGATAAGATTAAATTATCGGTATCTTTTCCATCACTATCAGTATGCCCTACAATTTTAATGTTGCCTTCGATAGATTGAATGCTTTCTGCAATTTGCTTTAAGATTGCGTAAGAATTTGGACGAATAACATCAGAATTAACATCAAAGAAGATGTTTTGAGTAACAAACTTCTTTTTAGTGGTTATATCGCTTTTAGGATTAGCATTACCTGTAGCTAAGCGAATGTTGGAAAAATTCATTTTAAATGCATCTACAAAATAAATATCATGTTGGAATGTTAAATAATATTCTTTATTACTTAAAAAGAATTCTTCATTGTCCATTATTTTTTCCTTATTTACCCAAGCTGATAATTTATTTCCAGTTCTTTTTAAACTAATTCTTGCATAAAAATTACCTAATTCAGGTTGCCAACTATAGAAGTTGACACCTTCTTTCGATGTTACAACTACTCCATCAGATTTTACTGAATATTGTACCAAACCTGTTTTAGGTATTTGAGTGATAGGACTTAAATCTATCCCACTACTTATATCAAAGTTGGGGTCTTCTAATCTTCCTGCCTGTGCTTTTTCAATAAAACGTACACTTAAAGTACCTGTTTCTGTATTGGGTGTATATACATCAAATTCTAAGGTAAAATCGTTTGGTAAAGTTTTTAAAGCAATAGGAAAGAATGTCCCACCATCATTCAATTCAAGCCAGTTTTTACCTTCTATATTTCTTACATTTATGCGGGTGTTATCATAAGCTTTCCATCTACTTTTAGAACCATCAGCAAAATCTTCAAAGAAAATAATTTTCTCTGCTGGCACAAATTCAAAATCTTTGTAAGCAGAGTAATCTGTATTACCCGCTTCATCTGTTTTAGTTATTGGTGGATCATAATTAATATTAGATGACTCATTATCTGATTCATTTTTTCCTTTCTTTTTCTTTTTATCTTTTTTCTTAAAGATATTAGTTAAAGTTTCTTCAGCTTTGTTTAGAACTTTATCAACTGTTTCATCTCCTTTTTGCTCTCCTTTATTGTAAGTCTTGTCTTTTGCATTTTTTATTACTCTACCACCAACAGTCTCTTGTGCGTTAGTTATAAAAAAACTAAGTCCTAATAAAATTAAAGTATAAACATTTTTTTTCATAATGAGTTATTTTATGTTATGATTTTCTATTTAGTGTTTGAAATAAAAAAAAGTAAACATCGATTTTGAATTTTGTTTACTTTTGAAAAAAGTCTACACTAATGAATAAAGAATCATCGTTGATACAACTATTAAAAGAAAATGATAGTAGGACAATCAAAAAGATATATGAGGACAATAGAAAAAAATTTATTGCTTTTGCTTCTCAGTATAATTTAGATGGTGATGTTATCTTGGATGTATACCAAGATGCGATTATTGCTCTATGCGAAAATGCAAAAAAAGGCAAACTTGATAGTATACAGAGTTCAATAAGCACTTATTTATTTAGTATTGGTAAGTTTATGATTTTTCAATTGCTTAAAAAAGAAAAAAAAATGCATGTAGTTGACGATTTTAATTTAGTTGATTATGAATTTGAATCGTATGAGGAAGAAAAAGAAGATACTGAAATTAAATTATTACAAACTGCTTTTGAGAACTTAGGTGAACAATGTAAAAAGGTGATTCAACTCTTTTATTATGAAGAAAAAAAATTAGATGAGATATTGAATATTCTTAATTACACCAATAAAGATGTATTAAAAAGTCAGAAATCGAGATGTATGAAACAACTCAAAGACTTAATAAAAAAATAATTAGTCATGGATAAAGATATATTATTAAACAACTATTTTGAAGGCATTCTTTCTGAAAAAGAGAAACAACAATTTGACGAATTGCTTGCAAATGATTCGGAATTTAAAACGGAATTTGAATTTCAAAAGAAAGCAAAAGTAGCCGTTGCCTTAAGCGAACGACAAAAATTGAAAAACCAATTAAAAGAAATTGAAAACTCTAGAAAACTAAAAAATAATAACAAAACTTGGTTATCAATTGCGGCTAGTATTGTTGTCGTTTTAAGCTTAGGTTTTATATTCTTTTGGAATAGTTCAACTACAAATGATGATTTATATGCTGATTTCTATGAGACTTTTCCAAATATTGAAGCACCAACAACTAGAGGTGAAAACAATTTAAATATTAAAAGTGAAGCTTTTTATGCTTATGATTCTAAAGATTATAAAAAAGCAACAGAATTGTTTTCAGAAATTTATAAAGTAGAAAAAACCGATTATGCTATTTTTTATATCGGATTATCTGAAATGGAATTAAATGAGCATAAAAAAGCGATAAACACATTTTCACTTTTTGAAGGTGATAGTAATAACAACTTTTATTACTACGTAAAATGGTACAAAGCCTTGTGTTATTTAAAAGAAAATGACATTGAAAATTCTAAAAAGCTATTAAACGAAGTCGTTAAAACCGTAAATCCTTTTCAGTCAAAATCGAAAGAATTATTGTCTAAGTTAGATTAATTTTTTTCTTAATAAAATTAAAAGCGTAAATAATCCAAATCCTATTATAAAGAACCAATAATAGGATTTTGTTTTTAATGCACTGTTGTTTCCGTTTAAAACAAACCCTGACCAATAATACGGATGCGATTTTAAAGGATTTTGCTTTAAAAATTCCAATTTAGCCAATTGTAACGCTTTATCTTTTTCTAATCCTTTTTCGAGGTTTTCATAAAACAAAATCATCAAATCAGATGTTTCTTTATCTGGAACTTGCCATAAACTTACCACAGCACTTTTAACTCCGCTATAAGCAAAAGCTCTTGATAAACTCATAATACCTTCTCCTTTAATTAACGTTCCATTTCCTGTATCACAAGCACTTAAAACCACTAAATCTGCAGGTAGAAAATGCTCATACAATTCATAAAAATATAATGGTTCGTTATTAGCAAAAAGTAAACACGACTTTTCAAAATCATTCGCATACAAGTACGAATGCATTGCCAAATGATAAATAGAATAGTTTGTAAATGATTTTATAAAATTTGATTTTGTAGCCTGATTATCATAAAACAAACTACCATTTGTAATGTCGCAAATTTTTTCAGATTCTTCTTTTGCAAAAGGTAAATTCACAACACTATTTGACTGAAATTTACTTTTATTGTATTTAGGAGCAAAACTAACCAAATTGAATTCCGACTTGCTTTTATTCTCTTTTGAAAGCAACCAAAGCGGAAAAGAATAAGCATAAGTAATTTGTGCGCTTTCAATCCATAATTTGTTATTTACTTCTAAACTTTCAAAAGGTAAATAATTTAAAAACTTATCTGGAATTATCGTAATTTTTCCATCAATATTAAAAGGAACTAATTGGCTTGAAATTGCTTTGTTTTCATTCTTGTAACCAACATCTGGCTCTTTGTATTCTTTGATTAGTTGTTCTAATTCTAGCGAAATTCTATCTACCTTATCTATTTTTTTTATTTCAATTGAAGTTGCATTTACTAAAAGAACATACACATTTTCAAAAGCAACATAATACTTTATCAAATTAGCATCTGCTATTTTATTTTTAATTGAAGTAATATCGAAATCAATATTAACTTGAATAAAATTGGGGAATTTATTCTTAATTAAAGCTTTCAATTGGTTACTTCTATTTGAAATAGCGTTTAATTCTTTATTTGCTTGATTTCCTTGTTGTTTAATTCCTTCCAGATATTTTTTCTTATCTTCTAATTCCGTAAATTCATCGTAAATTTTAGATAAAGATTCGTTTGCCAAAAGAAATTTCTTTTGCACTTCTTTATACAAATGTTGTGAAGCATTTCTTTCAATCCAATTGAGCAATTCAATTTTCTTAGGTACATTTTTTTGATATTTTTCAGAAATCACAAAAAGTAAGCCTTCTGAAATTTTATCTTGTAGTTTATTTAGAGTAGGATTATAACTGCCATTCAAATAAAATTCATTAAACATTTCGGCAGCAATTAAACTCAGTTTTTCAGCTTTATTCAAATCATCAATATCCTTACTATTGATGTAACTATCTTTAAAAATAAGAGCCGAAGTAGCAAAAATATTAATGTAATTATGAGAATTTAAATCTCTAAAAGAATTAAATTTTAAATCAACTATTTCAGTTTTTTTTTGCGTATGATTTTGAACTAAATCGATTATATTCTGCTCAACTAAATTAGATGCTTCAGAAAATTTCCTTGAACCTACCAAATTCATTGCTTTAATCGTTTCAAGAGAGTATTTACTCGAATTAAAACGACCAAATTCGATAGTATTAAGTGCAATATCTATTTTTTTACATCCTTCTTCATATTTATTTAAAAAATAATAGACGGAACCTAAAATTGCATTAGCTTTCATACTGTAAAAAAGAAAATTATAGGCTAATGCTTGTTCATTAAATCGATTTAGATGTTTCTCTGCTAAAAAGTATTGTTCTGTTTCGTACAATCTATAACAAAATTCATCATAAGTAGATAAATAAAAATTCAAGTTTTCTTCTCTTTCATTACCACTATCCAATGCAAATTTGGAAAAATCTCGAAGCTTCTTTTCTATTAATTCTTGTTGTGTATTAATATCCATGCGAGATATTTCCATTCTGTAAAATATCCTTTTGGCGTAAATCTCGTCTTTTTCACTTAAAATTACTTCTCCTTTATTTAGTTTCTCGATATACTTTTCAAATGCATTAATTGTTTCACTTGCACTTTTTAAATCGCCATAATTTTGCTGAAAAACATATAAATTATTATAAGCTGTAAGATAATCTGTAGTAGTTATTAATCCTTTCTTCTCACAAATTTCAATTGCTTTTTTGGTGTAAACCAATTCGTATTTTTGATTGTGAATACTCGAATAATTAAAAGATAAATCTAAATATACATTGGCTAAATCTTTAGGATTATTTTCTAAAAGATAATCTTCATAATCTGTTACAATCTTTTTTAAAACATAGATTGTTTCTCTAAATTTAGATTCTTCACTAAGGGTTTCAGCTTCTTTTATTAATTGTTTTAATTGAATTGTATCTGTAGCTTGTTTTTTTTCAACTTTAAAATTAGAAGCTATTTCTGAAGCAACAGTTTCACTATCAGAAGAATTACAAGAAGAAAACAATAAAAACACCCATAAAATAGACGCAAAACCTACAATAGTATTTTTAAAATTGCTTTTCATTTTCATTTTGTAATTTTATAGTGCTAAATTTAAATAAATAAGTTAAATATTACAAAAGCATATTTGCTCTTAAAAATGGATTCATTTACTCAAATTGTACTCGGAATTGCTACTGCTGAATTGGTAGCCGGTAAAAAACTAAAAAACAAGACCTTTTTATATGGTGCTGTTTTGGGTACTTTACCTGATTTAGACATTGTAATTGGTAAATTTCTGAGTGATGTGGATGGTGTTGCTATTCATAGAGGATTGAGTCATTCCCTATTCTTTTTTGGGTTTTTGTCACCTGTTTTGGGTTGGTTGATTTCTAAAATCGAAAAAGATAAAATTAATTTTAAAAAGGCTTCATTATTGGCTTTTTGGTGTTTAACAACTCATGTTTTTCTTGACTTATTCACTTCATGGGGAACTCAAATTTTATGGCCACACGACTACCGATTTGCCTTAAAAACGATTTTTGTAATTGATCCGTTGTATACAATTCCACTTTTAATATCATTGATTTTAATTTGGAGAAATAAAGACCATATCAAACGAAGAAAATTCCTTATTAGAGGTTTGATTATGAGTTCTTCTTATTTATTGTTGACTTGTATTTTAAAACTTTGTGCTTTAAATCAATTTGAAAAAGCTTTAGAAAGTCAAAAAATAAATTACAAAGAACTGATTGTAAAACCTACGGCTTTTAACTCTATTCTTTGGAATGCAAATATTTCCACGACAGAAGGTTATTATTTAGCGGATTATTCTTTCTTCGATTCGCAACCAATTCGTTTTAAATTCTATCCAAAAAATAAAAAATTAGAAGAAATTTTAGTAAATTCATTTGATTTTCAAAAACTTAAAAAAATTAGCGAAGGTTGGTATTTAGTTAACATACAAAATCAACGTTTGTATTTTAATGATTTGCGATTTGGTTTGTTGAATGATACTCCCGAAAATCCTCAGTTTGCATTTAGTTACCAAATGATTCCAATATCAGATGGAATGTTTTGGGCTAAAGAAGTCCCAAAAGCTAAAAGAGATGGAAAAGCATTATTGCAGAAGATTTTTACTCGAATAAAAGGAAATTAAATGGCAAAATATTCAATTGTATTTCATCCATCAGATGCTGTGATAGAGACAGTAAAAGAACTCAAACAACAATTGAGTGACAAAATTGGTTGGTTTCCCAGTAAGAATTCATTGGCTCATATAACCATTTGCGAATTTGATTATGATTCGGATTCATACATGAAAATTGCGGAAAGACTTTCAAACTTTGCCCAGTATAAAAAACCTTTTGACGTAACTTTTAACTCTTTTAATAATTATACTAATGGTGCCTTTTTTATCGCTCCAGAACAAGAAAGCAAATTATTATTAGCTGAAATAATGAAGGAAATTCCTAAAATTATTCAATTTCCTGTTACTCATAAAAGTTCAAATCCACATATTTCAATTGGTAGACAACTAAAACCTGAACAATTAAAAACAGCTTACAATTTAGTTTCTACTATTCAATTGCAATTTGTTTGTTCAGGAATTACTATCAGAAAATTTAATACTGAAAGAAAGCAATACGATATTTTAGAAACCATACCTTTTGAAAGTAAAATACCACCAATTGAAAATGAATGGACGTTATTTTAATTATTCTGTAGTGCTCATCTTAATTTGCAAATGATTCAATAAAACTTGATACTTACTGATTTCTCTCAAAACTACTTCGTCATCAGTAGCATCCATCATATCATCTAAATTATCACTCACCTCAATTAATTTGATACTAGCTTCTGGAAAATTTTTATACGCTATATTATCAATAATCAATTGAATATCTTTTTTAATTGCATCAAATTTTTCTTCCATTCTTGTTTTTAATTTTTTCCTTTCAATAAGTTAATACTTACTGTTGCATAATCGGTATCTGGATATTTTTTAAAATAGTTGGCATCCGAATGCAATCCAGCTTCAGCTGCAATTTTTTGTAAAACTTCTATTTCTAAAATAAACTGATCCGAAAAACCATGCGTAGCATCATAAGCAGTTGCAGCAGTTTTTCCAAGATTAGAAGCTGTTAATTCTGGTGCAATGGTGTGCAATTCTATTATTAAAAGTCCAAATTTACGAACATAAGGACTCCATTTTGTAAAATGTTCTAATAAATTATCCTCTACATCATTATTTGATATTCGAACACCTCTATGTGCAAATGCTCCACTTGAAGAACTTACTCTTCCTTTTGTAGTAACTTTTGGTGTTTCCCAAATGCGATTGTGATCTAAAAATGTGCGCACATTCAACAAATCTTTCAAATCGATATTGTAATTTTCTTGTAAATCGTTATTTAATAAATCTGGATTACCAATATCGCCCCAAATGACTTTTGCCCAAATATCGGCTTTAATCAGATTGGCTCTAGTAACTTTCAACGCTGCTTGATTATAATCGGCACCAACGAGAAATAAAGGATAATCATCTAACATTTTACCTCTCAAAGTTTGACGTTCGATTACTTCAAAAATATGTTGTAAAAATGCACCATTTCCGCAACCCATATCTAAAATTCCTTTTGGTTGTTCGGCTATTGGTTTATTAAACAATTCAATAATAATATCGTCAATTACTTTAAAATAAGTAGCATGCGCACCACCACTTCCCCAAACATTCATTTCGCGATTTACGTGAATTTCGTCTTCGTTTTTAGCTATATTTCGTAACTCACTTGCATTTCCAAACAACAAACTATCAATATGCTTAAACATTGGAAGATACGAAACCGTAACACCATAAGCAGAAGCTCGTTTTGCAAAGAAAAAGCCATCCTCAGTAAATTGATAGTTTTCGTTCTTTTTAGAAAACCATCCCAAATGAACAAAAAAGTCGAGTATTTTAGAAAAAGCTTCAGGATGCTTATGAAACTCATCGGCTCGAAACGAACTTTCCATAAAATATTTATGAAACATTCCGGTCATTCCTAAGTTAACCACAATTGGTCCAACCAAATAACCTTCAATATGCGTTAAAATTTGCTCTTGAATAGTTCTTAAACTTTCATTATCTTCAAAATGAATATGATAGTTTTCGGTAAACTTTTTTAATATTGGTTCAATTAACGTAATAGAATCCGAATCAATTTTATTTGCAGTAAAAACAGATGTTTGCGTTAACAACTGAAAAGTGTCTTCGTAAATAGAAAACTGTTTGAAAGCAAATTCGCTAGTATCTAAAATTGAAATTGTAATTTCTCCTGAGGAATTATCCCCCTTGTAGTTTAAAAAACCTTGTGAAGCCAAGACACGTAATGCTACATTCAAATAACCTTCATTGGCTTTAAACTCTTTTGTTAATTGCGTTAAAGCTGTCTTCTTTTCTTTTAAAATATGAGCTAAAATACCTTTCTTAAACAAAGAATATGCAACAGGTACAACAACTATTCCGTCTAAATGTCTAAAAATAGCTTCACGTAAGTGGTTTCGTTTCATCATAAATTGAGAGGTTTGTTCTCAAATTTATGAAAATTATGTTTCAGTTTACAATAAACTTCTTTTAATCTCGGCAAACGAAATAGAAGTTTCAATAAGTTTAATACAGATTTCTTTTCGCAACTCGTCTAAATTCTCAAAATCTAAATATTTTGCCCAAGCATCTGTTTCCAAAATTTCTTTTATTTGTCGGATAACTTTTGCCGTTTCTGAAGCATTTCTTAAAACAGCTTTGCTATTGTATTTTGGATTATTTTTATGCTGAAATGTTACTTCATTTGTATTGAAATTAACTTCAATGTAAAAAAGATTTTCAGTTTCATTGTTCGGATAAAAATCAGACCATTTTGCATAACCTATTCGGGCTTGACTATTATTGACTTTTAAATTACTATTTGAAATCAAACGCCATCTACAATTTGCTGCTCTTCCCCAATGATTTGAAATACGATAAACCCCTTCATTAGTAAAACTATAACTACTTCCTGATTTACTTTTGTAATCCCATTTTAATTCAGAAACAGTCATAGAATCAACTTCTGTAAACTCACAAAAAGTATGTTTATGAAAATTGGTTTTATTGTATTTTTTTGAAGTCATATAAGCTAAATAGATTTCTTTGTAACAAAAGTAACATTACATTTTTAAAGATTAGTAGTATCTTTACAAAAAGGATTTTAAATGAGAGATATTTTAGATCAGGCCTACAGCTATATTTTTGAAGAAGCGCTATTAGATGAGATTGCTAAAGTGGCAATTTATAAAGAATTTAAAGCTGATGATTACTTAATTGAAATTGGTGATTATATCAAAACTATGCCTTTATTGCTTACTGGTGCTATTAAAATATTGAGAGAAGATGAAAATGGAGATGAATTATTATTGTATTTCTTAGAACGCGGAGATACTTGTGCAATGACTTTAACTTGTTGCATGGGACAATCGAAAAGTCGCATTCGTGCTATTGCCGAAACTGATGGCGCGATGTTAATGATTCCTGTAGAAAAAATGGAAGAATGGTTAACCAAATATAAAACGTGGCGAAACTTCGTTTTTGACAGCTACAACGTGCGTTTAAACGAAATGCTAGAAGCGATTGACACTTTAGCTTTCATGAATTTAGACGAACGTTTGTACAAATATTTGACTGATAAAGCAAAAGTTATTGGCGATACCGAAATCAAAAATACGCATCAGGAAATTGCTTATGAAATGCATACTTCTAGAGTTGTAATTTCACGATTACTGAAAGCCTTAGAGCTACAAGGAAAGATCAAGTTACATCGTAATAAAATAGAAATTCTTCAATTCTAATGGAGATCTTAGGATATATTGGTGCTTTGTTCATTGGTTTAGTTTTAGGACTAACCGGTGGTGGTGGTTCTATTTTAACTGTTCCAATTTTAGTTTATTTAATGAGTATTAATCCTGTTACAGCAACAGCTTATTCATTATTTATTGTAGGAACAACGTCAACTTTTGGAGCCATTCAAAATTATCGTAAAAACTTAGTCGACATCAAAAACGGATTCATTTTTGCAATTCCATCATTTGTTGCGGTTTATTTAACTCGAAAATTCATAGTTCCAGAAATTCCAGATATCATAATAGAAACGCCAATTCTATTAAGCAAAAACACTTTTTTAATGGTATTTTTTGCAGTAATTATGGTACTTGGAGCACTTTCGGTCCTAAAAAATAAAAACACTAGTAAGGAAGAAAATAAAAGTATAATTTTCATTGGAATTCAAACTTTTATAATCGGAATTATCATAGGATTAGTTGGTGCAGGTGGTGGATTTTTAATTATCCCATCTTTAATTCTATTTGCTAAATTACCAATGCGAAAAGCTGTTGGAACTTCATTATTTATTATTGCTATGAATTCATTAGTAGGATTTATAGGCGATGTACAAAACATAACAATAGATTGGGCATTTTTGTTACTATTTTCGGCAATTTCAGTTACCGGAATTTTTATTGGAATGTATCTTACAAAATACACAAACGAAAACCAATTAAAGAAGATTTTTGCTTACTTTGTATTAATAATGGCCGCAATCATCTTGTTAAAAGAAATATAAAGTGACATTTATCACTTACCAAATAAAAATTAGAAAGTAAATTTGTAAAAATTAATATTGAACTTATGAAAATCGAACAAATATATACAGGATGTATCGCTCACGCAGCTTACTACATTGAAAGTAATGGAGAAGCAGCAATTTTTGATCCATTAAGAGAAGTACAACCATATATTGAAAAAGCACAAAAAGCCAATGCGACTATAAAGTACATTTTTGAAACGCATTTTCATGCAGATTTCGTTTCGGGACATTTAGATTTGGCTAAGAAAACAGGAGCTTCAATTGTTTATGGTCCCACTGCAAAACCTAATTTTGAATGCATTGTTGCCGCTGATGGACAAGAGTTCAAAGTGGGCGGAGTAACTATTAAAGCGATTCACACTCCAGGTCACACGTTAGAAAGTACGTGTTATTTAGTTACAGATGAAACTGGAAAACAACACGGAATTATCACTGGAGATACTTTATTTATTGGTGATGTAGGTCGTCCTGATTTAGCACAAGAATTGGTAGAAGATTTAACGCAAGAAATTTTAGCGGGTCATTTATTTGATTCATTACGTAATAAAATCATGCCTTTGAGCGATGATTTAATTGTATATCCAAATCACGGTGCTGGAAGTGCTTGTGGAAAAAACATGAGTAAGGAAACCACCGATACTTTAGGCAATCAAAAGAAAGTCAATTACGCTTTAAGAGCCGATATGACTAAAGAAGAATTCATTAAAGAATTATTAGATGGGTTAACGCCTCCTCCTGCTTATTTTCCACAAAATGTATTGATGAACATTCAAGGATATGAAAGTTTAGATGCGGTAATGTCAAAAGCAGAAACACCTTTACATCCAAAAGAATTTGAAGCCGTTGCAAATCAAACAGATGCCTTAATTTTAGATGTTCGAAATGAGAATGATTTCGTAAAAGAACATATTCCAGGATCAATTTTTATTGGATTACATGGGCAATTTGCGCCTTGGGTTGGTGCTTTAATTAGGGATACTAAACAACCTATTTTATTAATTACACCAGAAGGAAAAGAAGTTGAAACCATTACTAGATTGTCTCGTGTAGGTTTTGACAATACATTAGGATTTTTGTCTGGCGGAATCGAAGCATGGAAAGCAGCTGGCTATGAAACAGATAGTATTGAATCTATTTCTCCTGAAATTTTTGCAACACAATACGAAACTGCTCCAGTAATCGACTCAAGAAAACCAGGAGAATTCACAGCAGAACATGTGGTAAACGCTAAAAACATTCCATTAGATTACGTTAACGAACAATTAGCCGAAGTACCAAAAGATGAAAAATTCTTCATTCATTGCGCAGGAGGATATCGTTCAGTAATCATGTCATCAATCTTAAAAGCAAGAGGTTACCATAACATGATTAACGTAGAAAAAGGAATGGCTGGAATAAGAACTACCGAAATTCCTTTAACGGCTTATGTTTGTCCGAGCACTTTGAAATAAAAAAAATACTATAAAATATAAATCCGACTTCAAAAGAGTCGGATTTTTTATATCATATTTTATATTATACTAATTCTAAGAATTAAAATTTTCATTATTTCATAATTAAAAGTACCTTCAAACACTTTTATAAATATTTTTTTATTTGTTATATAGAGATTATATTTAAAGAAATAATTCTTCAATTAAATCTACCATAATGAAATATTATCTTTTTTTAATATCAACAATGACACTATTAAGTTGTAATAATTCAAAATCAAATAAACAGAGTGATAATACTTCTTTTGTTGAATTTTTCTATCACAATGAGCATGCAAAATATCCTATGAGTTATTCTTGTGGAAAATTAACAAGCGGACAAACTGATAGTAAACCAAATTATAAAAAAATCAATGATAAGGAATTTACTGAAAAAGTAATTTCGTACTATAAGAATTTAAAAGATGCAAAAGATGAAAGATTTGATGCTAGAATACATTTTTTAGTACATTCTCCAGAAAGAGTTGATACTATTTGCATGGGCAAATCTTTTGGAATAGTTGTTAATGGTGTTGCAAAAGAAGATTCAGAAGAATTTGCTAATTTTATAAAAAATGAAATCTATAAAAATGAATAACAAATAAATCTCATTATTAGATGAAGGATTTTCAAATGATCAAGATTATTCCAATGAGCATTTGATATTAACAAAAATGAATCTCATGAACTTCAAGTATTTAGATTCATTACAAAAC
Organism: Flavobacterium channae; assembly: GCF_021172165.1. Lineage (NCBI taxonomy): Bacteria > Pseudomonadati > Bacteroidota > Flavobacteriia > Flavobacteriales > Flavobacteriaceae > Flavobacterium > Flavobacterium channae. The sequence goes on from NZ_CP089096.1 coordinate 1,944,648, forward strand.
AAAAAACCCTTCATCGCATGATGAAGGGTTTTCAAAAGAAAGGCGGCGACATACTCTCCCACATAACTGCAGTACCATCTGCGCAGTCGGGCTTAACTTCTCTGTTCGGAAAGGGAAGAGGTGAGCCCCGACGCAATAACCACCTTAAGAGGTTAAATTGCTTTGAGCAATTTTTCAATAGTTAATTACTAATTATCCATTGAACAATATCTTAACATACTGAGATAAATTAATTTAAAGAAAGTTTCACTCCCCCCGAAGGGGGAGTCTTATACATAAGCTAACGGGTTATTAGTACTACTCGACTATGACATTACTGCCTTTACATCTATAGCCTATCAACGTGGTCATCTTCCACGACCCTTAAAAGAAATCTCATCTTGTGGTGGGTTTCGCGCTTATATGCTTTCAGCGCTTATCCCTTCCCAACGTAGCTACTCTGCAGTGCTCCTGGCGGAACAACAGATACACCAGCGGTTAGTCCAATTCGGTCCTCTCGTACTAGAATCAGATCCACTCAAATTTCTAACGCCCACAGTAGATAGAGACCGAACTGTCTCACGACGTTCTGAACCCAGCTCGCGTGCCACTTTAATGGGCGAACAGCCCAACCCTTGGGACCTTCTCCAGCCCCAGGATGTGACGAGCCGACATCGAGGTGCCAAACCCCCCCGTCGATATGAGCTCTTGGGGGAGATCAGCCTGTTATCCCCGGCGTACCTTTTATCCTTTGAGCGATGGCCCTTCCATGCGGAACCACCGGATCACTATGCTCTACTTTCGTACCTGATCGACCTGTATGTCTCTCAGTCAAGCTCCCTTATGCCATTGCACTCTACGCACGGTTACCAAGCGTGCTGAGGGAACCTTTAGAAGCCTCCGTTACTCTTTTGGAGGCGACCACCCCAGTCAAACTACCCACCAAACAATGTCCCCCGGTTTCGGGGTTAGGCCTCAGACAAGCAAAGGGTGGTATTTCAACAATGACTCCACAACGCCTAGCGACGCCACTTCATAGTCTCCCACCTATCCTACACATCACGTGTCCAAGGTCAATATTAAGCTATAGTAAAGGTGCACAGGGTCTTTTCGTCCCACTGCGGGTAAGCGGCATCTTCACCGCTACTACAATTTCACCGAGCTCATGGCTGAGACAGTATCCAGATCGTTACACCATTCGTGCAGGTCGGAACTTACCCGACAAGGAATTTCGCTACCTTAGGACCGTTATAGTTACGGCCGCCGTTTACTTGGGCTTCATTTCAATGCTTCTCCGAAGATAACATCTCCACTTAACCTTCAAGCACCGGGCAGGTGTCAGGCCCTATACTTCATCTTACGATTTTGCAGAGCCCTGTGTTTTTGATAAACAGTCGCCTGGATCTTTTCACTGCGGCCAGCATTGCTGCTGGCGACCTTTCTCCCGAAGTTACAGGTCTATTTTGCCTAATTCCTTAGCCATGAATCTCTCGAGCACCTTAGGATTCTCTCCTCAACTACCTGTGTCGGTTTACGGTACGGGTACTTATAATCTGAAGTTTAGAAGATTTTCTTGGCAGCCTTTAGGTACACTATCTCGTTGTCCGAAGACTCTGAGTACTATCGCATTTCACCAGTCCCAGCGGATTTGCCTACCGGGCCTATAGCTAAGTGCTTTAACGAACTATTCCGTCAGTTCGCGGTACTTTCACCACTGCGTCTCTCCATCACAATTATAAGTAGTACGGGAATATTAACCCGTTGGCCATCGACTGTCCCTTTCGGGTTCGCCTTAGGACCCGACTAACCCGCAGCTGATTAGCATAGCTGCGGAAACCTTAGTTTTTCGGTGTGCGGGTTTCTCGCCCGCATTATCGTTACTTATGCCTACATTTTCTTTTCTAAACAGTCCAGCATGACTCACATCACACCTTCGACCCAGTTTAGAATGCTCCCCTACCACTTAACTTACGTTAAATCCATAGCTTCGGTAGTATGCTTATGCCCGATTATTATCCATGCTCGTCCGCTCGACTAGTGAGCTGTTACGCACTCTTTAAATGAATGGCTGCTTCCAAGCCAACATCCTAGCTGTCTGGGCAGACAAACCTCGTTTTTTCAACTTAGCATACATTTGGGGACCTTAGCTGATGGTCTGGGTTCTTTCCCTCTCGGACATGGACCTTAGCACCCATGCCCTCACTGCTGGTAAACATTATATAGCATTCGGAGTTTGTCAGGAATTGGTAGGCGGTGAAGCCCCCGCATCCAATCAGTAGCTCTACCTCTATATAACTTATACCCAGCGCTGCACCTAAATGCATTTCGGGGAGTACGAGCTATTTCCGAGTTTGATTGGCCTTTCACCCCTACCCACAGGTCATCCGAAGACTTTTCAACGTCAACCGGTTCGGACCTCCACTATGTGTTACCACAGCTTCATCCTGCCCATGGGTAGATCACACGGTTTCGCGTCTACCATTACTGACTAAAGCGCCCTATTCAGACTCGCTTTCGCTACGGATCCATACCTGAAGTACTTATCCTTGCCAGCAACGGTAACTCGTAGGCTCATTATGCAAAAGGCACGCCGTCACCCCACTAAAGGGCTCCGACCGCTTGTAAGCGTATGGTTTCAGGATCTATTTCACTCCGTTATTCACGGTTCTTTTCACCTTTCCCTCACGGTACTGGTTCACTATCGGTCTCTCAGGAGTATTTAGCCTTAGCGGATGGTCCCGCCAAATTCACACAGGGTTTCACGTGCCCCGCGCTACTCAGGATACCACTATCTATATCTTCTCTTACCCATACAGGACTATCACCCTCTTTGGTTAACCTTTCCAGATTATTCCGGTTCAATCCGCATAGAATGTCGTGGTCCTACAACCCCAACATTGCCGTAACAACATTGGTTTGGGCTAATCCGCGTTCGCTCGCCACTACTTACGGAATCACTTTTGTTTTCTTCTCCTCCGCCTACTTAGATGTTTCAGTTCAGCGGGTTTGCTCACCTATCGGTGTGACATGTCTTCAACATGCCGGGTTGCCCCATTCGGATATCTACGGATCAATTCGTGTGTGCCAATCCCCGTAGCTTTTCGCAGCTTATCACGTCCTTCATCGCCTCTGAGAGCCTAGGCATCCCCCATACGCCCTTATTTTGCTTATGTGCCGCCTAATTTTATATAATAAAACTAGGACTTTCTTTATAAATGTGTATTGCTACACATCTACTGTACTTTCTACTTTTTAAATGTATTTTATCTCAATATGTCAATGAACTTGTGGCGCGTCGCCACTGACAAAAATTATCAGCTTTGACTTCATAGCCGTTGTGGAGAATATCGGAGTCGAACCGATGACCTCCTGCGTGCAAGGCAGGCGCTCTAGCCAGCTGAGCTAATCCCCCAATTTGAATTCAGAATTATGAATTCAGAATTACGAATTATGAATCCCAACTTCTAGAATTTCCTTTAAATAAAGCTTAAAAAGTAGTCCCGGGCAGACTCGAACTGCCGACCCCTACATTATCAGTGTAGTACTCTAACCAGCTGAGCTACGAGACTCTGTTTTTTGCTTATTCTTATTCTTTAAATTAACAGCGAGAGTAATATTTCCCTTTCAATCAAACCTAACGGTTAAATCTTCTCTAGAAAGGAGGTGTTCCAGCCGCACCTTCCGGTACGGCTACCTTGTTACGACTTAGCCCCAGTTACTAGTTTTACCCTAGGCAGCTCCTTGCGGTCACCGACTTCAGGTACCCCCAGCTTCCATGGCTTGACGGGCGGTGTGTACAAGGCCCGGGAACGTATTCACCGGATCATGGCTGATATCCGATTACTAGCGATTCCAGCTTCACGGAGTCGAGTTGCAGACTCCGATCCGAACTGAGATAGGTTTTGTAGATTCGCTCCTGCTCGCGCAGTGGCTGCTCTCTGTACCTACCATTGTAGCACGTGTGTGGCCCAGGACGTAAGGGCCGTGATGATTTGACGTCATCCCCACCTTCCTCACAGTTTACACTGGCAGTCTCGTTAGAGTTCCCGACATGACTCGCTGGCAACTAACGACAGGGGTTGCGCTCGTTATAGGACTTAACCTGACACCTCACGGCACGAGCTGACGACAACCATGCAGCACCTTGTAAATTGTCCGAAGAAAAAACTGTTTCCAGTCCTGTCAATCTACATTTAAGCCCTGGTAAGGTTCCTCGCGTATCATCGAATTAAACCACATGCTCCACCGCTTGTGCGGGCCCCCGTCAATTCCTTTGAGTTTCACACTTGCGTGCGTACTCCCCAGGTGGGATACTTATCACTTTCGCTTAGCCACTCAACTTGCGCCGAACAGCTAGTATCCATCGTTTACGGCGTGGACTACCAGGGTATCTAATCCTGTTCGCTCCCCACGCTTTCGTCCATCAGCGTCAATCACTTAGTAGTAACCTGCCTTCGCAATTGGTATTCCATGTAATATCTAAGCATTTCACCGCTACACTACATATTCTAGTTACTTCCTAAGCATTCAAGTCCTACAGTATCAATGGCAGTTCCATCGTTGAGCGATGGGCTTTCACCACTGACTTATAAGACCGCCTACGGACCCTTTAAACCCAATGATTCCGGATAACGCTTGGATCCTCCGTATTACCGCGGCTGCTGGCACGGAGTTAGCCGATCCTTATTCCTACAGTACCGTCAAGCTCCCACACGTGGGAGGGTTTCTTCCTGTATAAAAGCAGTTTACAATCCATAGGACCGTCTTCCTGCACGCGGCATGGCTGGTTCAGTCTTGCGACCATTGACCAATATTCCTCACTGCTGCCTCCCGTAGGAGTCTGGTCCGTGTCTCAGTACCAGTGTGGGGGATCTCCCTCTCAGGACCCCTACCCATCATCGTCTTGGTAAGCCGTTACCTTACCAACTAACTAATGGGACGCATGCTCATCTTGTACCGTTGGAACTTTAATTACAAAACGATGCCGTTTCGTAATACTATGGGACATTAATCCAAATTTCTCTGGGCTATTCCCCTGTACAAGGTAGATTGCATACGCGTTACGCACCCGTGCGCCGGTCTCAAACACCGAAGTGTTCTACCCCTCGACTTGCATGTGTTAGGCCTGCCGCTAGCGTTCATCCTGAGCCAGGATCAAACTCTTCATCGTATATTGTTTGATAGATTACTCTATCTTGTTTTATTCGATTCAAGTCGCTAGGTTGTTTTCAATTTACTCGAAAAATCTTACTCTCTCTTATTTTCAAAATTACATCACTGTAATTTTGTGCTGTCAATTCAATATGTCTATGAACGTGTCATTCTTTTTTTTAATCTCGCCTCTCATTCGATTAGCGGGTGCAAAAGTACAACTCTTTTTTAATCTGGCAAGCTTTTTTGAAAAAATTTTTTGATTATTTTTTCATGACCACTTTTCCACTATTTTTAAGAACCTGCACTCCCCAATTCTTTCGTTTCGGGTCGGCAAAGATACTACCTTTACTTTCTATTATCCAAATCTTTTTTCAACTTTTTTTAAAGTTTTTTTGACTTGGTTAATTTCTCAGTTTGTGTATGAACTTCTGCTTTAATGCGGGTGCAAAAGTAGGAATCTTTTTCATAACCACAAGCCTTTTACCAATCTTTTTTTGTCTTTTTTTCACCTTTTTTCTTAACTCACTGATAACAAGAACTTAATACATGAAAGTTTTTTTGATGTTTTTTGTACTTCATAAACAAGAAAGACATTATCCCTTTATCTTATATATATAATACATGAGATTCTCTTTACTTATATATTATAGTAGACGTGATAATCTTTTTTAAAAAATGAGTTTTACTCTTATATATATAGGATTGCTCCACAGGCTCGCAATGACAGATTGTAGCAAACAGCGGGACAAGTAGCACCATAATATATAGGTGTGCTACGAATCTTTTTTGATATTATACCTTATATATATTGTATGGATTTTATTTATGGTTTATATTTGCAGCTTATAAATTTTAAAAAATGATAAAAGTTACTTTACCCGATGGTTCGGTTAAGGAGATGGCTCAAGGAGTTACTCCGATGGATGTTGCGAAAAGCATTAGTGAAGGATTGGCTAGAAACGTTATTTCTGCTTCCTATAATGGTACTACTATTGAAACAACCACAACCTTGACCACGGACGGTACTCTTATATTATATACTTGGAATGACAAAGAAGGTAAAAAAGCTTTTTGGCATTCTACATCGCACGTAATGGCTCAGGCTTTAGAAGAAATTTATCCAGGAATTAAATTAACATTAGGTCCTGCGATTGATAATGGATTCTATTACGATGTTGATTTTGGCGATAAAAAAATTACGGATGCAGATTTTAAAAAGATTGAGGATCGCGTTTTAGAAATTTCGAGAGAGAAACACGAATTTAAAATGCGTCCGGTTTCTAAAGCAGAAGCATTAGAAGTTTATAAAGATAACGAGTACAAAACAGAATTAATTTCGAACTTAGAAGACGGAACAATTACTTTTTGTGACCACTCTAACTTCTTCGATTTATGTCGTGGTGGACATATTCCTAACACAGGAATCATTAAAGCGATGAAAATTTTATCTGTTGCAGGTGCTTACTGGAGAGGTGATGAAAAGAACAAACAGTTAACTCGTGTTTACGGAATTTCGTTCCCAAAACAAAAAGACTTAACGGATTACTTAGAATTACTTGAAGAAGCAAAACGTAGAGATCATAGAAAACTTGGAAAAGAATTGGAATTATTCCATTTTTCACAAAAAGTAGGTCAAGGTTTACCTTTATGGTTACCAAAAGGAGCTGCTTTACGCGATAGATTAGAGCAATTCTTGAAAAAAGCACAGAAAAAAGCAGGATACGAACAAGTAGTTACTCCTCATATTGGAATGAAAGACTTGTATGTAACTTCTGGACACTATGCAAAATATGGTGCTGATAGTTTCCAACCAATTCATACACCTGCTGAAGGAGAAGAGTTCTTATTAAAACCAATGAACTGTCCTCATCACTGTGAGATTTACAATGCAAGACCTTGGTCATATAAAGATTTACCTAAGCGTTATGCTGAATTTGGAACAGTTTATCGTTATGAGCAATCGGGAGAATTACATGGTTTAACTCGTGTAAGAGGATTTACTCAAGACGATGCTCACATTTTCTGTACACCAGACCAATTGGATGCTGAGTTTAAAAATGTAATTGACCTAGTATTATATGTATTTGGATCTTTAGGATTTGAAAACTTTACTGCTCAGGTTTCTGTTCGTGATTTAGACAATCCGGATAAATATATAGGTAGCGTTGAAAACTGGGAAAAAGCTGAAAATGCGATTATCAGTGCTGCAAGAGACAAAGGTTTAAATTATGTGATTGAACCAGGAGAAGCTGCTTTCTATGGCCCGAAATTGGATTTCATGGTAAAAGATGCTTTAGGTAGAAGCTGGCAATTAGGAACAATTCAAGTAGATTACAATTTACCAGAGCGTTTTGAATTATCATATAAAGGAGCTGATGACAAGTTACATCGCCCTGTTATGATTCACCGAGCGCCTTTTGGATCAATGGAGCGTTTTATCGCGATTTTATTAGAACACACTGCAGGAAATTTCCCAATTTGGTTGATGCCAGAACAGGCTATTATCTTGTCTTTGAGTGAGAAATATGAAAATTATGCGAAAAAAGTTTTAGATTTGCTAGAAAATCACGAAATTCGCGCCCTAATTGACAACCGAAACGAAACGATTGGTAAAAAAATCAGAGAAGCGGAAATGAACAAATACCCGTTTATGCTGATTGTTGGTGAGGAAGAAGAGAAAAACGGAACCATTTCTGTGAGACAACGTGGTCAAGAAGGAAAAGGAAATATATCGGTAACTATTGAGCAATTTGCTGCAATAATTAACGAAGAAATAAACAAAACATTAAAACAATTTTAAGTTTAACTAAAATTTTACAGCCATAGCAATTAGAAACAACAGAGGTTTTCAACCTCGCGAAGAGAAAAAAGCAGCGCACCGTATCAACAATTTGATTCGTGTTCCTGAAGTACGTTTAGTAGGCGAAAATATTGAGCCTGGAGTTTACAAAATAGCAGAAGCTCTTAGATTAGCTGAAGAGCAAGAAGTTGATTTGGTTGAAATTTCTCCAAATGCTGAACCACCGGTTTGTAAGTTGATGGATTATGGTAAATTTTTGTACCAACAAAAAAAGAGAGATAAAGAACTTAAAGCTAAATCAACTCAAATCGTAATTAAAGAGATTCGTTTTGGACCTCAAACCGATGAGCATGATTATGAATTTAAGAAAAAGAATGCCCTTAAATTTTTACAAGATGGTGCAAAATTAAAAGCATTTGTATTCTTTAAAGGAAGATCGATTATCTATAAAGAGCAAGGTCAAATTTTATTATTACGTTTGGCTCAAGAATTGGAAGAATATGGAAAAGTAGAAGCCATGCCAGTTTTAGAAGGAAAACGTATGATTATGTATATTGCTCCGAAAAAGAAAAAGTAAGCAGTTAGCAGTCGCAGTGTTCAGTAGTTAATCTGAAAACAGAGACTGAAAACTAAAAAATAATAAGTAAGATAGATTATAAATACAGGAAGAAAATGCCTAAAATGAAAACAAAATCTAGTGCTAAGAAACGATTCAAAGTTACTGGCTCTGGAAAAATCAAGAGAAAACACGCTTTTAAAAGTCACATTTTGACTAAAAAATCTAAAAAGCGTAAATTAGCTTTAACTCACTCTACATTGGTTCACCCAACAGATGAGAGAAGCATTAAACAACAATTGAATATTATTTAATTAGTTGTTTGGTTAAAACAATTTAGTAACCCTGGAGTGGGCTGAATGAAGAACAAAGTTAAAAGTACAAAGTATAAAGTATGATGTTCTACGTTTAAAAGTGTTGAGAAACCGCCTTACTTCAAAAAACATTTAAAATTATGCCAAGAGCAACAAATTCAGTAGCTACTAAAGCTAGAAAAAAAAGAGTATTAAAACAAGCCAAAGGTTTCTTTGGAAGACGTAAAAACGTTTGGACTGTAGCTAAAAACGCGGTAGAAAAAGCAATGGCTTATGCTTACCGTGATAGAAAACAAAATAAAAGAAATTTCCGTGCTTTATGGATTACGCGTATCAATGCTGGTGCACGTTTACATGGTATGAGTTATTCTCAATTTATGGGTAAAATCAAAGCTAACAACATCGAATTGAACCGTAAAGTTCTTGCTGATTTAGCTATGAACCACCCAGAAGCTTTCACAGCTATCGTTAACAAAATTAAATAATTACGTCTAACTCAGTTTATCTTACTTATATATTAAACCCCGATGAAAATCGGGGTTTTTTATTTGCAGTGTGTTTGGATTGTTGGAACGAATGTGATTCCGCACTATCGGGATTTTGCGCAATCTGGCTTTTTAAAAAGTTTCTTTTGGATGCACGTACTTTTTAGCATTGCCGCCATATAATTTTATCAAATGAAATAAGGCTTTTTCCATTCTCATCGGTAAATCATCTTTTTTAAACGATTTATCCAAAGTTAATGTTAGAAAATATTTTTTATTTTTCCCTTCTATTTTCCACCTTCCACCTTGTCTTTCAGGAATAAAATTACCGGACACATATTTTCCATGCTCAATACAATTTTGATTGACTTTACATATTAATTCAATATGATATCTTTCACTTTTTATTTTTTCACCTGTATACTCAATAAAAATTTCTGATATGTCTTTTAAACTTATTTTTTGATAAGTTATCTCGTCTGTATTTTGAGTCATTACATATAAATTACCATTGTCAAATAAAAGAGTATTATTCTTTTCAAAATAAATATCTGATTTATAAAAATCATATTTTGATGCAATCCATTCTTCTGTCTCTTTTTTACTTTGACCAAAACTAAAATTGAAAAATAAAATTGAAATTAAAAGTATTTTTTTCATATGTGATTATATTATTAAAAAAATTATTTTTTTTCAAGAAGCATAGAACTTAATAAATCTTTCATTATTATGTTAATAATATTGTAAGCTTCAAACAAATGACATTTCAATATCAAATATATTAAAAATTCTGTTATGTTATTTAATTGTTTAAAACTAAAATTCTATTCTATATTTTTCATTATACAATGTTTATGCGAAAATTTCTGTTTGTTTATTGGTTTATACTCGTTTGATTTTTTTGATAATGAAAGGCCTAAAGCTATTAAAGAAATTATTATTGGTAAAATCCATGCCAAACGCTGTAGAAATTGATTTGCAGATTTATCCCTGACTTCTTTAGAAAAACTGTTTGTTTTAATTTTCATAAATCCTTCATAACTTAAAGTTACTTTTCCATCACCAGGACTAATTATAACTAAGTCTAATTTTCGTAGATACTCGATTGCATGTTGAGAGTCAACTAAAAGATCTGAACTAAATAAAACATTCCCTTTTTTACCAAAAAGCTCTATTGGTGTCAATTCATTTTGAATTTCCTGAATTGAAAATGATTTTCCAAAATCCTTTGCAAGAATTTCAAGAATTTTATCTAAATATTGTGCAGGTTTTGAGTTCATAAAATCATAAATTTTGTTCAAAATAAAAGTAAAAAATAATCTTTTCGACAAAATCAAACCAACTTATTATTTTTAAATGTATTAATCTGATTAAGTAAAAAAACAGCAATATACTAAAATTCATTCAAATCATTTTATGCAATTATAAAACTCCTTTCTTCTACTCATTTAAATTGCAAAACGCTAACTTTGCATAAAACACTTACAATTTGAATACTACCAAAACCATAACCGGCTTTCATCCGAAAAACAAACACCACGGCAAATATGATTTCAAAACTTTAATTGCGGCTAATCCTGATTTAGCGCCATTTGTTGCGATAAATGAATTTGGCACCGAAACGATTGATTTTGCGAATCCAGATGCGGTGAAAATGTTAAACAAAGCGTTGTTGTTGCATTATTATGATTTGAAAAATTGGGATATTCCAAAAGGTTTTCTTTGTCCGCCTATTCCAGGACGAGCGGAATATATTCATCAAGTTGCCGATGTTTTAGAAGATACGTATGGCACGATTCAAACCAAGCACAAAATTCGCATTCTAGATGTCGGAATTGGAGCGAATTGCATTTATCCGATTATTGGTGTATCGGAATACGATTGGCGTTTTGTGGGTAGCGAAGTCGACAAACAAGCTTTTGAAGCGGCTCAGGAAAATATCAATTCGAATCAAAAATTAAAAGAAAACGTTACGTTGCGATTGCAAACTTCTAAACGAAATATTTTCAAGAATATCATTCTTCCAGAAGATCAATTTGATATGACGATTTGTAATCCGCCTTTCCATAGTTCAAAGGAAGAAGCGAATAAAGGCACGATTCGAAAAAACAAGAATTTAGGTATTGAAGATTCGAAAAAACCTACGTTAAACTTTGGTGGTGTAAATAACGAGTTGTGGTGCGAAGGTGGCGAATTAGCGTTCATCAGTAATATGATTTATGAAAGTGTGCATTTTAAAGCGCAAGTAAAATGGTTTTCGTCGTTAGTTTCGAAAAAGGATAATTTGAAACCGTTGCTTTCACATCTTAAAAAAGTAAAAGCTACATACCAAATTACAGAAATGAAACACGGAAATAAAGTGAGTAGAATTTTGTTTTGGACGTTTAAGGAGTAAAAAAAAATTAAATGTTTCTATAGTTCTCGATACATTTTGTATTTATAAATCTTAGGATTTACAAATACAAAACACTCGAAGTGACGTAAGAGTAATATATTAACAAATAACATTATGCAAGAATTACATAAGCTTTTAGATCAATTACAATCGGATATTTCGTCTTTTGACAAAGTGAATTTAGCGGTTTCTTCGGGAAGTGTGGGTTGGCATATTGCTCATAGCTTAAAAACGATTGACCAAATTGTAACGGCTTGTAAACATTCGAACCCATCGGAATATCAATGGCATTTTAATTTTAAACGCTTTTTGATTATGTCAGTAGCGAAAAAGATTCCAAGAGGAAAAGCAAAAGCTCCAAAAATCGTTAGACCTGAAGGCGATATTACTATAGAAACTTTACACCTAAGTTTGAAGAAAGTAAATGAAAACTTAATGAATTGGGAAAGTTTGGATAAGAATGCTCATTTTCCGCATCCTTATTTTGGGATTTTAAACAAGAAGGAAACAGAAAACTTTCTAGTATTGCACACCAAACATCACTTGCTTATTATTAATGATATTTTGAAAGCATCAATTTAAAACATAAATGATGTTTAGTATTAGAACTATTAGTACTAATAACAGCACTAACATTTTGTAATTATATATCTTCAAATGACTCAAAATATTAATTTTTAGTACCATAAAGTTAATTTTAAATAAAATTCAGAATTCAAATTTGGTACGAAATGCAGTATTTTGTATACGAATAACAAAAAAAGCTACTTAATTGTAGCCTTTTTTTTAATAATTAATTATGTTTTTAGCTTTTTCTTTCTAGCTGCAGGAAATAAAACATTGTTCAAAATTAAACGATAACCTGGAGAATTTGGATGTAAATCTAAAACAGTTGGCGCGTCTCCTACTCTATGTTGGTAATCTTCTGGATCGTGACCACCATAAAAAGTAAACATTCCTTTTCCTTTTGTTCCATGAATGTAACGTGCTTCACCATTAATCTTACACTCTCCCATTACCAAAACATTTGATTTAATTTTTTCAGGATCAAAAGCTGTGGTTTGTCCCATGAAACCTTTGATTAATTGTGTATGATTCTGACATAGCATTGTAGGAATTGGATCCCATTTTGCAGAATATTCCATTAATGTAAAATAATCTTTATCCATACTAAACGAACCTTTCCCATGTTCATCGGTAGTATCGATATCCGAAAACTCATAAACGATAGGATTTCTTTCCAAAGTATAATTTTTGAATGCAAATGTATTGTAGTAGTCAATTCTAGATTGATAATTAGCTTCCGAATCATCTCCATCAAACATTGGTTCGCAAATATCAACACCATCAGCCGAAAGTGCTATATCAAAACTATCCGTTGCCGAACACATTGCAAACATGAATCCGCCACCAATAACAAAATCTCTTATTTTCTTTGCAACAGCTAACTTTTCTTCTGAAACTTTATTATAACCCAACTTTTTAGCCAAAGCTTCTGATTCTGCTTTTTGTTGAATATACCAAGGCGTATTTCTATAGTTTCCAAAAAATTTACCATATTGACCAGTAAAATCTTCATGATGTAAATGCAACCAATCATAAAGCAACAATTGATCTGACAATACTTCTTCATCATAGATTTCAGTGTATGGAATTTCTGCATAAGTTAATACCATAGTAACGGCATCATCCCAAGGTTGTTTCCCTTTAGGTGTATAAACTGCTATTTTTGGAGCTTTCTCTAATACAACTGTTTCCATATTTTGAGAAGGCGAACTTATATCTTCTAATATTGAATTAGCAGCCGCATCTGATAAAACTTCAAAAGTAACACCGCGAATTTGGCATTCTTTTCTAATTTCAGGTGCATCTGGCAATAAAAAAGAACCGCCTCTATAATTTAAAAGCCAGCTTACTTTGTAACTTTTATCTAAAGCCCAATAAGTAATTCCGTATGCTTTTAAGTGATTTTGTTGTCCTTCGGCTTCCATAGGAAGTAAAACAAAGGAAGCCTTGCTTGTTAATGAGCAAAGAAAAAACAACAATATATATAAGCTTAAGGCTTTAAATTTCATGGTTTCGTAATATAATTGGACTAATTTAAAACATTTCTAGCAAATAACATTTATTGAAATGTTAAAGTACCACCCCCGTAAATTTACCTGGTTACCCCCGTAAAATTACCTGGTTTGAAAATCAGGTATTTTTACTCTTACACAGGATTTTTTTTTGCTTTAGCTTTGACTTATATCAAAATAGAAAAAAAGATGGACGCAAACAGCAGTAATTTATCGCTAATAAACTCAAGAGAAATGAAATTATTAAAGAAAATCGGATATATTGTTCTTATTGTAACTATCCTAGCATATTTTATTTTAGTATTTCAATTCTGCAGAAATTATTAATTTCTTAAACAAAATACTACCTTTTAAGATTCAATATCACTATTTGAGTCTTCTAAGTTTATGATTTTATTTTGGATGGCAAAGATTACCAATCCAGCCATATTCTTTGAGTTAGTTTTTAATAAAAGGTTGTTTCTATGACCATCGACTGTGCGAGCACTCAAGTTCATTTTTTCTCCAATTTCTGTTGAACTATATTGCTTACAGATTAACTCTAACACTTCCTTTTCGCGTTCAGTCAAGAAATTATCATCTAAAACAGTTTTCGAATTCGCATTTGAAAGCATGTTATGATGAATTACATCCATAACAATTTCGTTATAGTAAAATCCTTTTTGAGCGACTTCATTTACTGTTTTAATCATATCAACCGGAGAAGCATTCTTAACTAAATAAGAAGCTGCTCCCACATTAATCATATTCGCAATAAATGATTTTGTATTATAACTAGTTAGTGCTATAATTCTAATTCCTGGAAAATCTTTATGAATAAGTTTAGTTGCTTCAACACCATTTAATAATGGCATTTTCAAATCCATCATAATAATATCCGGAAGTTCAGATGTTGTTTTTAAATGTTCAATCAATTCACTTCCATTTGAAGCTTCAAAAATAATCTCAATATTTGGCTCTCTTTGCAATAAAAAGTATATCCCTTTACGGAATAATTCTTCGTCATCAGCCAATATTATTTTAATCTTATTCTCCATTAATTGAAATTAAATTCCATTTTTACTCCTTGGTTTGGTTTTGAAGTAAAACTAAAATTCCCTCCTAAGAAGTTAATTCTACTTTCTATGTTCTTCATTCCCAATCCTTTTTGATTTTCACTATCTGAACTATCAAAACCCAATCCATTATCAACATAGACACAGGTTTTTCGGTTTTCGAAAGTAGTAAAATGAATTGAAATTATAGTAGCTTTTCCATGACGTAACGAATTATTTAACAATTCTTGTAAAATTCTAAATATATGTAAGTGTTTTTCAACAGGATAGCTTTCAAAGTCGATACTATTCTCATACGAAACTTTAACACTTTTGGTACTATTGAACTCTTCAACAAGTTCTTCAATACCAGCATGTAAACCAAATTTCTCCAGAACAGGTGGTAATAAATCGTGAGCAATGCGTCTAGAATTTTCGAGAGCTTTTTGAGTTAACTCAATAATATTATTAGTTATTTCTAATTGCTCTGTTTCATTCAGATTAGGTGTTTTTAACAAATGGCTATTTAATGAAACTACATTTAGTTTTGAACTAATATCATCATGCAGGTCTTGAGCAATTCTTTTGCGTTCTTCTTCTTGTGTAATTAGGATAGAATTTAACAACTCTTTTTGATGATCAATTTCTAAGTTTTTCTTGGCTACTTCTATTTGAACAATTTTTCTTCTAGAAAAATAGAAAAACAATATCAACACCAAAAACATGGATATAAAAGCCAGTAGTATAAAAAGTACCACTTGAATTACTTCACTATTTTCTAAATTAAATGTGTTCATTTTTATTAAAATAAATTAATTTCCATTGATAAAAGAAAAATGCAAATTTTATATACTGAAGCGTAATATTCAAATCAACCATCATATCATTTAAATTATCTTCAATATCCAAAACAACATATAATTTGTATAATAAGAAAATAAAAGTACTTGTAAACAAATAAAATAACAAACCAAGATTACTATAATAAAAATCTGATTTTTCCCCAAGATTATTATACAAATGCATACTTGAATAAATAATTAAAGGCATTGTTGTTAAGTATGTTTCTAAAAGATTATATTCTAAAAACAAATTAGGATCAATAAGATATCGTGATAATAAAAATATTGGAAGTACAATTAGTAATATATAAACTGTAAGTAATTGTGCTCTTGTTTTTAATAATAGGGAAAAAAAATAACTCAATATTACAAATTGGAACAATTCATAAAAATGATGCATAAAAACATTATAAATTCTGAACCAACTCCATAAGTTTGAACCAATAAAATCTATTAGAAGAACTCCCGATATATAAATAGCAAAAATCTTATAGGCTTTCCCATTCTTGAAAAAACCTATAAGATAAAGTAAGCATAATATTGCTGATGTAAAATATAAATAATTTGAGTCTAACAAAATTATGGCTTGTATAAAGGGCTTGTAGGATCACAATTTGGAGGACACGGTTTTGTAGAATCGTAAATTAAATTATTATTGTCAATCATATCGTTTCCGTTTACATCAACACCAACAAACATTAATTTTTGTGTTCCAGTTGAATCAACACCCATGTAGGCTCTAACATCAACAACTCCATCAGTTGCTAATAATTCTCTTAGAGCATCTCCAGGAATTAAATGACCTTTTGCTAAATCTTTTGGGGGGTTAGTTCTCCATGATGATGTCCATTCTTTAGCTTCATCGAGAGTAATTGTGTAATTTGGCATATTGTATAATTTTTATAATTGAATTATAAATGTAATAAAAAAATTATAAAAAAAACAGGCCAAAAGCCTGTTTAATATACTAAAATTATCTTTTTATTAAAACGGAACATCCGAATCATCATCAAATGAATTCATTGTACTTCCAAAAGCTTCATTTGGTGTTGGTAAATTTGGTGTAATAAAAGGATTACTATCATCTAAATTCATTTTAGAAGGCAAAGCATCAAAAGGAGAACTGAAATCATCCAAATTATCGAACTTACCTAAACTTCCAACGAATTTTAATCGAATATTATCTAAACCACCATTTCTGTGTTTTGCTACAATAAACTCCGCTTGACCTTGTGTTGGAGAACGCTCTTCATCATCCCACTCGTCAATTTTATAATATTCCGGGCGGTAAATAAACGATACGATATCAGCATCTTGCTCAATCGCTCCAGATTCCCTTAAATCAGAAAGTAAAGGTCTTTTACTCGATCCACGTGTTTCAACTGCACGAGATAACTGAGAAAGTGCAATAACCGGAACATTTAACTCTTTTGCTAAAGCTTTTAAGTTACGAGAAATGGTCGAAATTTCTTGCTCACGATTTCCGCCACCTTTACCATTTCCACCAGCTGTCATCAACTGAAGGTAATCAATTACAATCATTTTAATTCCGTATTGCGAAGCCAAACGTCTAGCCTTTGCACGTAAATCAAAAATGGATAGCGATGGTGTATCATCGATATAAAGTGGTGCTTTTTCTAAATCTTTTACTTTAATAGAAAGCTGTTCCCACTCGTGTTTTTCTAACTTTCCAGTTCTTAGTTTTTCAGAAGACAAACCTGTTTCGGAAGAAATCAAACGTGTAATTAACTGTACTGATGACATCTCAAGAGAGAAAAACGCAACTGGAGCTCCATAATCAATTGCCATATTTCGAGCCATTGATAAGGTAAAAGCTGTTTTACCCATACCAGGACGAGCTGCAACAATAATTAAATCGGATGGTTGCCAACCAGAAGTTAACTTATCTAAGTTGTGAAAACCTGTTGGAATTCCACTTAAACCTTCTTTACCTGCAATTTCTTCGATTCGCTTTTTTGCTTGAATTACCAAACTTTGAGCCGTTTCAGAGCTACGCTTGATATTTCCTTGCGTTACTTCGTATAATTTAGATTCGGCTTTATCTAACAAATCAAAAACATCAGTCGATTCATCATATGATTCTTCAATAATTTCACTTGAAATTTTTATCAAACTTCTTTGTATGAATTTTTGCAGAATAATACGTGAGTGAAACTCAATGTGAGCCGAAGACGATATCTTTTGTGTAAGCTGAATTAGATAAAAATCCCCACCAGATAAGTCTAATTTGCCGTTTTTCTTAAGTTGGGCAGAAACAGTTAATAAGTCGATAGGCTGAGTTTCATTGAACAACTGAACAATCGCCTCAAAAATGTACTTATGAGCGTCTTTATAAAAGGCATCTGGTTGCAAAATATCAATTACTTCATCAACCCCTTTTTTATCAATCATCATGGCGCCAAGTACAGCTTCTTCAAGGTCTAGCGCTTGAGGAGGTAGTTTTCCTTTTTCCAAATTGATAATTGTAGTTTTATCTACTTTTATCGGGTTTATATTTCTGACATTTTCCATATTGCGAAGTTAACCAAAATTTATAAAAATTCCTTTTGAGTTCTTAATAGCATAGTGTTAATAACTCAAAAATAATGTTGATAAGCCAAAAAAAATCCGAAACTTAATGCTCCGGATTTTTTTTATTATTTAAAAATAAGTGGTTATTGTTTGAATTCACCCATTTTACTGTATTTATCCATTCGCTGTACAACTAAATCTTTTGTTGATAAATCTTTTAACTCATTAAAAGCTTTAGTTACATATTCAGCTACTGATTTAAATGTGGTTTCTTTGTCATAGTGAGCGCCACCAAGCGGTTCTGGGATAATATCGTCGATTAAGTTTTGTTTTTTCATATCGAACGATGTTAATTTTAATGCTTCAGCAGCTTGCTCTTTGTATTCCCAACTTCTCCATAAAATAGAAGAACAAGATTCAGGAGAAATTACAGAATACCATGTATTTTCTAACATGTATACGCGATCTCCTACTCCAATTCCTAATGCTCCTCCAGAAGCACCTTCTCCAATAATTACAGAAATAATAGGAGTTTTTAAACGAGCCATTTCAAAAATATTTCTTGCAATTGCCTCACCTTGCCCTCTTTCTTCTGCTTCTAATCCAGGATAAGCTCCAGGAGTATCAATAAGCGTTAAAACAGGAATATTAAATTTTTCAGCCATTTTCATCAAACGTAAAGCTTTACGATATCCTTCAGGATTAGCCATCCCAAAGTTTCTGTATTGACGCATTTTAGTATTAATACCTTTTTGCTGACCAATAATCATAAACGATTGTCCGTTGATTTGACCTAAACCTCCAACCATGGCTTTATCATCTTTGAAATTTCTATCACCAAATAATTCTAAAAAAGTACCATTTGTTAAATTTGTGATATACTCTAACGTATAAGGACGATTTGGATGACGCGATAATTGAACGCGTTGCCAAGCTGTAAGATTTTTGTATATTTTTTTCTTAGTTTCTTCTAATTTCTTCTCAATTTGCTTGCATGTATTAGACACATCTACGTCTGATTCTTGACCAATAATTTGACATTTATCTAATTGGTCTTCAAGCTCTTTAATTGGTAATTCAAAATCTAAATATTCCATAAATCGGTTTATTAGGGTTTGTGTTTGTTGTGACAAAGATAAAATTTTCAATTAACAATAGTAAACTAATCGTTAATTAGTTGCTACTTTTTTATAACTTTTTACAATTCCGTTAGCAATAACAGTAGCTAAAATTATCAAAGCTCCTATATAAAATAAGGGCGACATTTCTTCGGTATCATCAAAAATTAATAAGGCTAAAATGATTCCGTAGATAGGTTCTAGATTGATTGTCAGCATAACAGTAAACGGACTCAAAAATTTCATCACTTTTACTGAAGCTGAAAAAGCATAAGCTGTACAAATAGATGACAATAAAAATAACCAGATTAAATCGTTAACTGAGATACTAAAAAATGCTGGTGTAAAACTTCCTGTAAAAAACAAATACAAACTTAAAAAGAATACGCCACTTGATAATTCGTACAAAGAAATAATATTTGGATCGTATTCTTTCGCATATTTCCCATTTATCACAGAAAATAATGCAGATAAAAAGGCAGACGTTACTGCAAGATAAATTCCAGCTTTAAATTTGGTTTCTACATTAAATATGATTCCTAAACCAACAATTACAATTACTCCAAAAAGCAATTCGTACCAAATTATCTTTCGCTTGTAAAAAATGGGTTCTAAAATAGAGGCAAAAAAAGCGCCTGTAGACAAACATGCTAATGTAATAGAAACGTTAGAAACCTTTATAGCTTGATAAAACGTGAGCCAATGTACTGCTATAATAATTCCGGCAACAACAAAGCCAACAAAAATATTAAACGGAACTTTTGCTTTTTCTTTATTCAACAACACTACAACCGTCATGATTGATGAAGCAAATACCATACGATACCAAACTAAATCTAAAGCTTGTAATGAAATTAACTTACCAAGTATGGCAGTAAATCCCCAAATAAAAACAATTACGTGAAGATGTAAGTAGCTTTTTAAATTATCGTTTTGCATTGCGAAGTAAGTAAGCTGCTAAAATTCCAAAAACTAAATTAGGAAGCCAAACTGCTAAGAATGGAGGAATACTCGATTTTTCAGCTAAAGTTCCGAAAACCTTATCAAAGAAAATAAACGTAAAAGCAATAACAATTCCAATCGCTAAATTTATTCCCATTCCTCCTCTGCGTTTCATTGAAGAAACAGCTACGGCAATAATCGTCAAAATAAAAGCTGAAATTGGTAAACTAAACTTTTTATAAAAAACTACCAAATACGTATTTATGTTTGCATTTCCACGAGCTCTTTCTTTATTAATGAACGAATTCAGTTCACCAATCGTCATGGTTTCGGCAATATAAACTACTGGAGTTAAATCATCTGGTTCAAAATTGTATGCAACTTCATTTTTATCAATTGATCTTATAATATCATCCGTTACACCTACAATTCGTTGATTATATCCATAAAGTTCATACTTTTTGGTTTTCTCATCATAATGAATTCTATTTGCTGTTACTTTTTCAACCAATACGTTATCTTCAAATTTCTCAAAAGTAAAGCTGAAACCTGTTTGTGATAAATAATTGTAATTGCTTACATAAATATTCTCCTCAAGCTTTCCATCTTTTTTAATTTGTCTAAAAATATCCGCTGTTTCTCTAGTTTGCGAATTCCCTTTTAAATTTTGGTATCTAAAATCGTTAAAACCTTTACTTGCTTTTGGCACCAAAAAGAATCCCATTAATAACGCAAAAATGGAAACAATTACAGCTCCATACATAAATGGTCTTAAAAATCGATAGAAAGAAATTCCCGAACTCAAAATCGCAATAATCTCAGTATTGTTGGCCAACTTTGAAGTAAACCAAATAATGGATAAGAATAAAAATATTGGGAATAACAAATTGGCAAAATACACTGTAAAATCTCCATAGTAAACCAAAATATCTACAAATGGAATTTTCTTTTCAATCATTTTGTTGACTTTCTCCGAAACATCAATTGTAATTCCAATAGGAATAAACATAATCAACATCACCGAAAAAGTGACTAAATAGCGCTTTAAAATGTACTTATCTATTATTCTCATCTTGCAAGAGTAAAGAGAATAGAAAAAAGATTAAAGACAATTTTGCTTAAACCAAATCTTAAATTGCCTTCTTTGTTCTATATTCTCAGTTCTATATTCTTATTTTATAATCGTTGACTCATTTGAACCACCATTCTATCTTTCCACTCTCTAAAAGTTCCTGCCAGAATTTGTTTTCTTGCTTCACGAACCAACCACATATAAAATCCTAAATTATGAATAGTAGCAATTTGTTTTCCTAAAAACTCATTTGAAGCAAACAAGTGACGTAAATACGCTTTTGAATATTCTGTATCTACCCAAGTATGTCCCATTTCGTCAATTGGAGAAAAATCGGCTTCCCATTTTTTATTTTTGATATTAATAGAACCATTAGCTGTAAACAACATACCATTTCTTGCATTACGAGTTGGCATTACACAGTCGAACATGTCAATTCCTAACGCGATATTCTCTAAAATATTGATAGGCGTTCCTACACCCATTAAATATCTTGGTTTATCTTCTGGAAGAATTGCCGTAACAACTTCTGTCATTGCATACATTTCTTCTGCTGGTTCTCCTACTGATAATCCTCCAATAGCATTTCCTTGAGCACCTGCATTTGCAATATATTCAGCTGATTGTTGTCTTAAATCTTTATAAGTACTTCCTTGAACAATTGGAAAAAATGTTTGTTCATACCCATATTTAAAAGGTAATTTTTCCAAATGGTTGATACAACGGTCTAACCAACGATGTGTCATGTGCATCGAACGTTTTGCATAACGATAATCACATGGATACGGCGTACATTCGTCGAATGCCATAATAATATCGGCACCAATAGTACGTTGGATTTCCATTACATTTTCTGGCGAAAAGAAATGATACGATCCGTCGATGTGTGATTTGAACTTTACACCTTCTTCTTTAATTTTTCTATTGGAAGACAAAGAATACACTTGGTATCCACCAGAATCGGTTAAAATATTTCTATCCCAATTCATGAATTTGTGCAATCCACCTGCTTTTTCTAAAATATCAGTTTGCGGACGAAGGTATAAATGGTATGTATTCCCTAATATAATATCAGGATTAATATCGTCTTTTAATTCTCTTTGGTGAACTCCTTTAACAGAAGCTACCGTTCCTACAGGCATAAAAATTGGAGTTTCAATCACACCATGATCTGTTGTGACAACACCTGCTCTTGCTTGACTTTTTGGGTCTTTCTTTAATAAATCAAACTTCATATTGTGCTTTTACGAACCGCAAAGATAATTTATTTTAGATTTTAGAATTTAGATTTTAGAATTATTTATGATTAACACTGATTATTAATAACTTCTCTTAAAATGATTTGTAACACCAAAAAATAAAATTACTTTTGCAATTAATTAACTTATATACATTTTATAATGTCTAACACGCAACAACTACAGGATTTTACAACACAAGTTCGAAGAGACATTCTTCGTATGGTTCATGCCGTAAATTCAGGTCACCCAGGAGGTTCTTTGGGATGTGCTGAATTTTTGGTTACACTTTACCAAGACGTTATGAAACGCAAAGAAGGTTTTGATATGAACGGAATTGGTGAAGATGTATTCTTCTTATCAAACGGACATATTTCTCCCGTTTTCTACAGTGTTTTAGCAAGAAGTGGCTATTTCCCAGTTTCTGAATTAGCAACATTTAGAAAACTTAATTCAAGATTACAAGGACACCCTACCACTCACGAAGGTTTACCTGGAGTAAGAATGGCATCTGGTTCATTGGGACAAGGAATGTCGGTAGCAATTGGAGCTGCACAAGCTAAAAAGTTGAACAACGACAACAATTTAGTGTATGCACTTTTAGGTGATGGTGAATTACAAGAAGGTCAAAACTGGGAAGCTATTATGTATGCTTCTGCAAAAAAAGTAGATAACTTAATTGCAACAATCGATTTAAACGGTAAACAAATTGACGGAACAACAGACGAAGTTTTGGCAATGGGTAGCGTAAAAGCTAAATTTGAAGCATTTGATTGGATTGTTTTAGAAATTAAAGAAGGTAACAACATTGACGCTATCAAAGCTGGTTTAGCTGAGGCAAAATCAAAATTGGGTAACGGAAAACCAGTTTGTATTTTATTGCATACAGAAATGGGTAACGGTGTAGATTATATGATGCACACACACGCTTGGCATGGTAAAGCGCCAAATGATGAGCAACTAGCAAAAGCGTTAGAACAAAATGTTGAAACTTTAGGAGATTATTAATAGCAGTAAGCAATATGCCATAAGCAATACGCAATTATGTAATTCGCTTAAAGCATACTGCATAAAGCATATAGCGACAAACAAATGAAAAAATATATAAACACAGGAAGCAAAGATACTCGTTCGGGATTTGGAGCTGGAATGACTGAATTAGGTCAAAAAAACGAAAATGTAGTTGCACTTTGTGCTGATTTAATTGGATCGTTAAAATTTGATGATTTCAAAAAGAATCACCCAGAGCGTTTTTTCCAAATTGGAATTGCTGAAGCAAACATGATTGGAATTGCAGCTGGATTAACAATTGGGGGTAAAATTCCTTTCACAGGAACATTTGCTAACTTTTCTACAGGAAGAGTTTACGATCAAATTCGTCAATCGGTAGCATATTCAGATAAAAATGTAAAAATTTGTGCTTCTCACGCTGGATTAACATTAGGAGAAGACGGAGCTACTCACCAAATCTTAGAAGACATAGGTTTGATGAAAATGTTACCTGGAATGACCGTTATCAACACTTGTGATTACAACCAAACAAAAGCAGCTACAATTGCTTTAGCAGATCACCACGGACCTGCTTACTTACGTTTTGGTCGTCCCGTAGTGCCTAACTTTATGCCTGCAGATGAGCCTTTCGTAATTGGAAAAGCGATTATGTTAAACGAAGGAACAGATGTAACTATTATTGCAACTGGACACTTGGTTTGGGAAGCTTTAGTAGCGGCAGAAGTATTAGAAGCAAAAGGAATTTCAGCTGAAGTAATCAACATTCACACGATTAAACCGTTAGACGAAGAAGCGATTTTAAAATCGGTTAAGAAAACAGGTTGCGTAGTTACAGCAGAAGAACATAACATTATTGGAGGTTTAGGAGAAAGTGTTTCTAGAACATTAATTCAAAACCACCTAGTACCACAAGAATTTGTGGCAGTAAACGACAGTTTTGGAGAAAGTGGAACACCAGACCAATTAATGGAAAAATACAAATTAAACAATCAAGCGATTGTTGAAGCAGTAGAAAAAGTAATGAAAAGAAAATAATTTGATTTTCTAATTGATATTAAGAATCCTCAAGCAATTGGGGATTTTTTTTTGAAGTAAGTTGCAACTTTTTTTTTATATTTGAAAAACGCAACTCAGTAGCGCTTAACTAACAAAATTAGGATTGATAAGCGAATGTTTGTAGCGTATATACAAATCACAAAATTTCAAACTAAAATTCATGAAAAATTTATTAAAAAAAGCAGTCTTAATTCTAATTTTAATTATTAATTTTTCGTGTTTAAATAATGATGATTCATCTTCTAATATTAACAGTAATTTCGTTGGTAATTGGAGTGGAACATTTAATGGTGATGATACGGGCACATGGGATGTGAATGTGTCTTCAAATGGAACTGTCAGTGGAACTGCTTATTCAATAACTTTTTCAGATAACTATCAAATTCAAGGAAGTGTTAATAACAATGGAGAATTAACAGCTACAATTGGCACTTCTGATGTTGGTGGTGAATTTATTGGACAACTTAATGGAAATAACGCTAACGGAATTTGGAACAATTCTGAAGCTGAAATGAATGGCAATTGGATTGGAACTAAAAATTAAA
The DNA here is from genome assembly GCF_021172165.1 of Flavobacterium channae. NCBI lineage: Bacteria > Pseudomonadati > Bacteroidota > Flavobacteriia > Flavobacteriales > Flavobacteriaceae > Flavobacterium > Flavobacterium channae. The sequence goes on from NZ_CP089096.1 coordinate 1,969,799, forward strand.
AAAAATTAGATAACAAAAGTTATAAGTAATGTTTTTTTTATTACTATTTTAAAAATTCTCCGAATCTTATAAAATAAGTTTGTTTTTCTTAGGGTTTGGGCTGGTTTACGCCACTGAAATCAAACAGTGAAACGTTGTATAAAACCATAAACCTACAATGAAAATAAAAATCTTAATCTTTTTAAACTTGACAATTTGTAGCTACTTTTCTTTTGAACAAAATTTGAAAAATAATATTGAGTTTGGAATTTTGGGAAACTTGGGATTTGCAAATGTAGGATATACTAGATCTGTAATTTCAACTAGTAATTTTTCAATAAATCTAGGACCTAAAATAGGATATGTTCCTGGCTCAAATGATGATAAAAATACTAATCAGACAAACAACTCGTCTGTCCCTAGTTTCATGCATTTAAACTTAATCTCTGAAGGTTTATGGAAATTTTCACCCTCGAATAATATTGGAGTTGGAATTAGCTATTCTAAAATTCTAGTGGTTTCAGATAAACATGATGTTCGACCAAAATCAAATTATGATAGAATATTGGGAGAAATAAGTTACGCTCATATACTTGGTTGGAGTAATTCAGAAAAAAGTACAACATGGATTAAAATTTATTTTACGCCTATTATTTATGACAACGAAGCTAATGATATACAAAATATTCCAATCCGTTTATCATTTATATATAACCTCTGATAATGGCTTCACAAAACAGCGGTTTGCTTCAATGGCTACTTCATTATTTTCATACAAAAAAACAATTTATAATAAGACAACCTTTTAAATGGTAATAATTCATGATTACTTGTATTAATTAATAATAGGCTAAATTGAAAACGTATTTTATTTCAAAGGTTTTTATATTTTAAAAAAAATATATTATCATTGTATTCAACTAAACTATTATTTAACCAAGCTCCATAAATATGAAAAAAATCCTTTTATTATTAGTATTGACTTCGTTCACCATGAATGCCCAAGAAAAATTTGAATTTCCATTGAATGAAAACGGGCAGATTATTTTCACGGAAGTTGTATCTGCGGATGGAAAAACAAAAGACGACTTGTTTAGTAACTCCAAAATGTTCTTTGTAAATATTTATAAAGAAACACAGGATAAGATTAAACAGGACAAGGAAGCTCTATCGGTTAGTGATACCCAATATTCTTTCATGACAATTAAGGCAAACGGAAGCGAGACAAAAGTAAAATTATTTTATACTATTTCTATTATGTCAAAAGATGGCAAATATAAATACGAAATAAAAAATATCTTTGTAAAGTCGAGTGCTGAAACAACTGTAGAGAAAATGTTTGATAAATTGGCTTCGGAAAAAGCAGTAGATAATCCAAAATTAATGGAAACTCTTAAAGCATATTATGCAGAAATCAATTCTACAATTGCAACCATTAAAAGCGACATTAAAAAAGAAATGGCTAAATCTAACGCATCAAAAAGCGATTGGTAGTTTGCCACAATATTACTCTAAAAAAAGCCTCATTAATTTGAGGCTTTTTTTTATAACAACAAGTTAAATTTTAACATAAACTGTAGAAAAACTACAACTTAGCTTTGTACGAATTTTGCTATATTGCAAAGGAATTAACAAATAAAAAATGGAAGAAAGTTTAAAAGCTTACGAAAAAACGATTAAAAAAAAACACAGTTTTGGTTGGTCACCAAAATTTGAAGAAGAATTTAGAACTAATTTAAGCGAAAAGACTTTTATTCCAATTGCTGAGAAAACTATTGAAAAATTAGAATGGGATTTAGTTTATAAAGATCAAACAAATATTGAAGCTAGACGAAAAGAAAATAATTTTGGTTTTGATAAATGGACAGAATCAATTACAATTAACTTTAGTCACGGCAAAGTTAACGTTAAAAGTGAATCATTAGGAAATGAAATGTGGGATAATGGACGTAACTCAAAAAGAGTTAAATTATTTATTCATACTTTAAAAGAAATAGAAAAAAATTATGATAAAGAAGCTTTAGAAAAAATAGAAATAGAAGTTGATAAAAAAAATAATTGGGATGACTATATCATACCCGACAGCCTTCCTAATCCAACAAAAAATAAAAAACCTGACTTTACTATTCCTGTCATAGGAGGACTAATTATTTCTATAATTATAAGTTTTATTATTGCTAAACTATCGACAAATGGATTTTATATAATTGGTCTTTTTGAATTTGTAGTTGCTTTTATAATTGGTTTTTCATTAAACCAAATGATTAAGTTATCAAATTTTACAGAATTTAAAAAGCTTCAATATTTGCTAATTGGAATGGTTATATTAATTTATGTTCTAAATCAATATTTCCAATATGAAATAATTTTAAGAGAAAACAACTATGATAGAATTGGATTCTTTGAATTTATTAAGCTTAGATTAGAACATGGCCTAACTATTAAAAAATTAAATACAGGTTGGATAGGTCTAGTAATTAGTTGGGTTTTACAATTTGTAATTACATATTATTTTGGGCTTTTAAAATTAATAACATCTATAACTGTTTATCAATTAGAAAGAATTCCAACTGAAGTTGTTGATTTTGCTTATTATCATTTAGTAAAAGATAAAACTGAAATTGAAGTTAGAAAAGAATTATCGTCAAAAGGTTGGTCTGAAAAACAATGTCAAGATGAAGTTTTTGAAGCTATTGGTGCAATTCATGATGCAACAGAATTAAATAGAATGAAATAAATTATAATAACTAATACATGATTAAGGCAAAATAAAAACAGCTACTAACAATTAAAATCAACTCAAATGAAAAAAATTCTACTCTCTTTTTTTACTTTTTTTTCTATTTACAATTACTCACAAGGTTGTGTTGACAAAGTTGTTTGCTCTGATGACACCATAACAATATTTCTTCTTGATGGAACTACACTTACTTGGGGAAAAAATCAATACGGTCAGCTAGGCAACAATACAACTACACTACAAAGTTCACCAATTCCAACAATAAACGGAAGCGATTGGGCAGACATCAATCATGCGCGTATGCACACAGTAGCGATTCATCAAAACGGAACTTTGTGGACTTGGGGAAACAATGCTGTTGGACAACTTGGCAACGGAACTACAACAGATAGTTATGTTCCAGTGCAAGTTGGCACTGATTCTGATTGGTCTGTAATATCTCCAGGAAATCTACATACAGTTGCATTAAAATCAAATGGCACACTTTGGGGTTGGGGAAATAACGGCGCTTACGAATTAAAAAATGGCGGTTCAAACGTTGTTACAAGTCCTGTTCAATTAAGTCCAGATACCGATTGGAATAAAATTTATGGTGGCTATTTCAAAACATTTGCTATCAAAAACAATGGAACTTTATGGGGAATAGGCAGAAACAATTCTGGAGATTTAGGAGTTGGTTCTACCATCACTGTTTATAATATAACGCAAATTGGAACAGATTCTGATTGGCAGAAAATTTCGGCTGCTCGTGATCGATATACACTTGCATTAAAAACTAATGGAACACTTTGGGCTTGGGGAAATAATGAAAATGGCCGTTTAGGAGATGGTACAACTATTAATAGAACTGGACCTGTTCAAATTGGAAACAGCACTTGGAAAGATATTGCGGCTGGAAACTTTCATGCTATCGGAATAAAATCGGATGGAACACTTTGGCAATGGGGTTCTTATGGATGGATAAACGGTAGTATAATGATTCCAATAAGTCATGCACCAGTTCAAGTAGGAACTGATACCAATTGGAAATCAGTTTCAGCAGGTTATTCTAGTTCTTATGCTGTAAAAGAAGACAACACTTTATATGCTTGGGGTTATAGTGGCGGTTATTTAGGAGATGGAACTGCTACTTCTTATGCAAATCCAATCTTATTCCCATGTAGTACATTAAGTGCAGAAAGCTTTGAGAATACTGCTATTTCTTTTTATCCAAATCCTGTTAAAGATGAATTGAATATTTTGAATTCAACCGAAATAGAAAAGTTTGAAATTTTTAATGTAATTGGACAAAATGTAATGCAAGGTTCTATTCAAAATGATAAAATTAATCTAACCCAACTTTCTGAAGGAATGTATATCTGTCATTTCTATAAAAACAACGGACAATCCATTACGCATAAATTTATAAAAGAGTAACTAATAAATCTAATAGCTAATAACTTTTAAAACAAAAAGCGCAACCGAAAAGTTGCGCTTTTATTTATTTCAAACTTCTAAAAAACTCCAACAAAATACCATTGTTTTCTTTTTCAGGAGTAAAAATTTCTAAGATACTTGGCTTTTCGTTCTGACTAATAAATAATTGATATTGTTTTGCAAGCGAAGTTTCATCATTTGCTTCAAAATAATCAAATCCGAACATTTTGGATAAATGCGAAGCATTCAATTGGTGTGACGTTTCAAAATAGGTATTGAACGTTTCGGTTTCTTGATGACCTGGTAAAATTCTAAAAATCCCACCACCACTATTGTTTAATAAAATGATTTTGAAGTTTTTTGGAATATAATTGTTCCACAAAGCGTTACTATCGTATAAAAAACTGATATCACCTGTAATTAACATTGTAGGCAAATCAGAAACTAATGCTGCTCCGATGGCAGTTGAAGTACTTCCATCAATACCACTTGTACCTCGATTGCAAAACACTTGTACACTTTTGTCTAAATCAAACAATTGCAAATAACGAATTGCCGAACTATTACTAACTTGTAATTGGATATTCGCTGGAATATTTTTACAAATAAAATCGAATACTTTAAAATCAGAAAACAGAATTTGTTTCGAATAAGATTTATGTTTCACTACTCTATCTTTCCAAATTTCCGCAATTTTCGATTTGTAGTTACTTTCAACAGAATTTACCTCAAGTAATTCCTTGAAAAAAGGATTGATTTCAACTTCAAAATGATTGGTTAACGCACCAAAAGTATCATAAGCACGTAATGTATCAACATGCCAATGATGAGCAGGTTTGTACTTTCTTAAAAACGCTTTAATACGTTTAGAAACTACCATTCCTCCAAAAGTTAAAAGAATTTCAGGTTGAAAAGCTTTAAAATCTTCATCTGAAAATGGTGTAATCAAAGTATCAATCTGATCTATAAATGACGGATGATGCAAATTGGATGTTTTTTCCGTTAGCACCACCACACTTGGATCATTCGCTAAGATATCTAAATACTTTTGTTCAACCGAATTTGGAAACAACTCTCCTACCAAAACCAATTTTTTAGTGGCTTTTGTCCAAGATTCTTTTATACTAGTTTCTAATGAAAAAGGCTTTTCTACTTTATTGAAATTATTAATTTCAGGTTGTACTTGTAATTCAGAAACTGTTTCATACAAAGGTTCTTCAAATGGTGCATTGATATGAACTGGTCCTTTTTTCGAAATAGCAACATGCAATGCTGTTTGAATGTGATTGTCGTTTTCAACAGAAACTTCTTCATTCAAGTTGGCATTATACAAACAATGATTCCCCAAAACATTTTCCTGACGAATCGTTTGTCCATCGCCAATATCAATCTTATTTTGTGGTCTGTCCGCAGAAATAACAACTAACGGAATTTGGCTATAAAAAGCTTCTGCCACCGCAGGATAATAATTCAAAACCGCAGAACCCGAAGTACAAACAACAGCAACAGGTTTCTGAATTTGTTGGGCAATTCCCAAAGCAAAAAATGCAGCACAACGCTCGTCAGCAATACTGTAACATTTGAAAAACGGATTGTTAGTAAATCCAATTGTCAAAGGAGCATTGCGCGAACCTGGTGAAATTACGATATGTTGGACTCCTTTTTGTTGGCAAATTTCGATAATGCTTTGCGCTAAAGGAATTTTTGGATACATCATTTTTAAAAATAACTGAGCTACAAAGTTACGAAGTTGAAAAGGTTTTTAGTACTTTTACTACGTAATTTCTTTACGAAATGGATATAAAAATTAGAGACTACCAAATACAAGATTGCCCTGCAATTTTAGACATCATCAACGAAGCAATTTTAAACTCAACTGCTTTGTACGATTACAATGTTCGAACATTAAACACACAAAAAGCTATATTTGAAGAAAAACTTCATAAAGGATTTCCTGTAATTGTAGCCGAATTAGATAATGAAATAGTAGGTTTTGGTTACTATAGTGAATTTCGCTTTAGAGAAGCGTATAAATTCACTGTTGAGCATTCAGTTTATGCAAATAAAAACTGCATTGGTAAAGGAATTGGAAAATTATTACTCACCGAATTAATTGAAAGAGCCAAAAAACAAAATTTGCATACCATGATTGGTGTAATCGATTCAGAAAACACGAACAGCATCGATTTTCATAAGAAATTTGGTTTCGAGGAAGTTGGTTTTATTAAAGAATCAGGCTTTAAGTTTAACCGATGGTTGCATTCTGTTTTTATGCAAAAAATGCTTTAGAATTAGTCGCAGTTCTCAGTCGCAGTCAACAAATTCTGCAAACTGAGACTGAAAACTGAAAACTAAATTATTTCCCTTCAATCCAATTGATAATAACTGGATCTGTTGGTAATGTTCTTGGATCCACTACATCAACCAATTCACCATTTTCATTGATTAGGTATTTTTGAAAATTCCATTTCACATCACTGTCTTCTAATCCGTTTTTAGTTTTCTGTGTTAAGAATTTATAAACTGGATGCATATCATCTCCTTTTACAGAAATTTTAGCCATCATTGGAAATGAAACACCATAATTTTGCTGACAAAAAGTTGCGATTTCTGTATTACTTCCTGGCTCTTGAGCACCAAAATTATTTGCTGGAAAACCTACAATTACGAAGTTTTGATCTTTGTATTTTTCATAAATAGCTTGTAATTGTTCGTATTGTGGTGTTAAACCACACTCAGAAGCCGTATTTACAACTAAAATTTTCTTTCCTTTTAACGTTGAAAAGTCAAAATCACTTCCGCCTAAATCTTCTACTTTAAACTGATAAATTGTTTCTTTTGCCATAGGTGTTGTTTTTGCTGTTGTTGCAGTTGGCTTTTTTTGCGCTTGATTTTGGCAACTACAAAACAAAGCTACTACTGAAAACAAGGTTACTAGTTTTTTCATATTTCTTTTTATTTCAAATTTAAGCTTTTAATTTGTTTTATTCTGATAAACATTTCATAAAAAAGGGTCGCTAATTAGCGACCCTTTTTTATTTTTTATAATATTTCTTGTATGGAAAATACGCTAATGCAGCTATTATCAATACTCCTAATAAAATATAAATATAATATGTTACATTTTGTTTTTCTCCAGAAGCGTAACTATGTAAACCGCTCAAGTGAAAGTTTACTCCAAAATAAGTCATTAAAATTGATGCAAAAGCTAAAACGCTCATTACGTTGTAAATCCATCTTCCTCTTAATGCAGGTACAAAACGAGCGTGAATTACAAAAGCGTACACCATAATACTGATTAATGCCCAAGTTTCTTTTGGATCCCACCCCCAATAGCGTCCCCAACTTTCGTTTGCCCATTGTCCGCCAAGGAAGTTTCCTATAGTTAACATAACCAAACCTACGGTTAATGCCATTTCGTTGATGTAGGTGATTTCATCTATACTTAATTTCATTTTTGCTTTGTTCTTTTCGTTGGTGAAAATCATCAAGAATAATGAAACTAAACCTAAAACCATGGCTAATGTAAATGGTCCGTAACTCGCAACAATAACGGCTACGTGAATCATTAACCAATACGAATTTAAAACGGGTTGTAAGTTTCCAATTGATGGATCCATCCAATTCCAATGCGCAATCATCAAAATCATAGAAGTTACAAATGCTGTTGATGCTACAGTAAGTTTAGATTTTCTTCCAAATGCCAATCCAAAAAACATAGTTGCCCAACCTACATAAATCATACTTTCATATGCATCACTCCACGGAGCGTGACCCGAAATGTACCATCTAACAATTAATCCTGCCAAGTGAAGAGCAAAAAACACTCCTATTAGCACATGAAAAACATTGATTGTTGTTTTTACAAACTTTGAATTATTGAATAATTGAACTATACAGAAAATCAACATTAAAACTCCAGCCGTCATATACAAATAATACAATCTCTTGAAAATATCATATTTGTTATAAGTAATTTCAGAGTTGATTTTACTTTCTGAAAGCATAACTGCTTTCCCGTATTTCTTTTGATATTCTGTCAAGCCTTTCAATAAACTACTTGGCAATTTGTAATCGTTGTTTTGAGATGCTTTTTCTAATGCATTCAAGTAAAAAGGCATTACGTTTTTAATCGAATCCAAAGCAGTCCCTGTTGGTTGATTTACTTCTAAATAGGATACCCATTTATTTGATTTATCACCAGGAACAGGGAAAACTTTTAAAATTTGTCCGCTTAAAGCCGAATATAAAAGATTTACTTTTTTATCTGCTTCAATAAAATCTTTTTGAAATTGATTAGGAACTGGCTCTTTGTAAGCATCTTCTAAAAACTTTGACAATTTATAGTTTCCAGTTTCATCAAAAAACGCAATTAATGGTGCATATTTTGCTTCTTTTTCAACTCCAATTAAATTACGAATACTATCATTTCCTCTTTTTAAATAGATAATTGGTAACGAATACCAATACTGAGGATATTGAGTCATTGATAAAAAAGCTTGGTCAGAATTCATTCCTTCATACGAATCGCTTTTTGATACTTTACGAAGTAATTCAGATGAAAACGTATTGATAGGTTTCATACGACCACCATCTTGAATAACTATTTTTCCAAACTCATTAGCGTGATCAGCAGAAACTTCGTATTTCTTCAATATTTTTAAAACTTCATCTTTACTAGGAACATGATTGTGTTCTTGCGCAAATGTAAATGTTGAGAACAAAATTAAAAATACACTTAACAAACCAGCTTTCTTTGCTTTTACTTTTTCTAATTTTTCTTTTAAACTTGTAAAACGACTATTCTTTGTAAACAAAATGGCCATTAAACCAAAGTACAACAAGAAATATCCAATATAAGTAATCCAAGTTCCCCAGAAATCGTGACTAACCGATAATTGCGTTCCTTTTTCATCTGGATCAAATCCTGCTTGAAAAAATCGGAATCCTCTGTAATCTAAAATATGATTCATGAAAACACTGTCTTTGAAAGTTTTTCCTTGCTCAGAATCGGCAACTTCAATTTTACTTTTAAAAGCCGAATAACTTTTTTCTGTTCCTGGATATTTATCCGCAATAAAATCATCTAATTTTACTGTAAAAGGTGTGTTGTAAATTTTACTTCCAAAGAACAACGTAAATTCTAAATCGCCAATCTTAACACTTTGTGGCATTCCTTGTTTTCCTCTAGAACCAACTAAAGTTATAACTTCTTCTTTTCCTTGTGTCTTGATTTTAACCTTTAAAGCATCATCCGTTTGCTTGTCTTTAAAATCATTATTCGATTTAAAAGCTAATTCTCCTTTAATCGCTTGTTCTGGAAATACAAACTGAGCACCTCCAATATTATACAATGAGCGAAGCATTAATGGCTGAACAGAATCTTTTACTACCTTACCTTGTAACTTATCTGCCATTCGCATAAAATCTCCTTCAAAAGGTGTTTGAATAGTATAAGCATCAGCAATTTTAGTAATATTAATTGCACCTTGTGTATATTTATTGAAAGCAAAAAGTACATTGTGTAAATTTTGAACTTCGCCTTCTTTTAAGTAGTGCTCATGGCGTGTTCCTCCACTTGACTCTACCATTTTTATCATCAATTCGCCATTTTCAGACGGAACAACAGTTTCGGAAGCATTCAAAATAAATTCTTCATGTTCCACTTCAAATGGAATTCCACTAAATTCTTCATCAATTGAAAAATGATTACCAGCAAATGTGTTTAAAAAAGCGTCATCTTTAACTTCAGGAGCTAAATACAAACTTTTTTCAAATGTCTTACGACGCATTTCTCCTTCATGATTTCCATCTACAAAGACAGTCAAATACGGTTTATCTGAATAAATAATATTAGCTGATTCTCCTTCGCGAATTGGCATCATTCCTTCATAACTAATATAACGAGTCACAAATGCTCCAACAATAATTAGAATAAATGAAAGGTGTAAAATTAAAGTTGCCCAATTTTCTTTTTTATGCAATTGATAGCGTTTGATATTTCCAATAAAATTAATCACAAAAAACACCATAATAACTTCAAACCATTTTGTATTGTAAACTACAACACGTGCAGTATCAGTATTATAAGCATCTTCAATAAAAGTTCCTGCTGCCATGGCCAATGCAAAAAGAATAAACAAAACGGCCATTAATCGAGTAGATGATAAAAGGGATAGTATTTTTTTCTCCATGAGATAGTTGGGAATACGTTTTTTTAAATTGGCACAAATATACTCAAAAACAAAAACTTTTTTTAGAAGTTTAACAAAGGTTTGATGTTTTTAATATACGATTCATTTAATAAAGCATTTTTACTTCTTTAATATCGAAATGAATAACAGCATCATCTTCTAACATTACTTCTAGTTTTCCTTCTGGAGTAACTTGTTGTATTTTACCAACGAAACGCTTTCCAGAAATATCTTCGAAAGTTGAAACCATATCTTTTTTAAACAAAATTGTATGATATGCATCCCAGTAATAATCTTCACCAACAATTGAAAGTTGTTTTAAATTCATTTCCAACTGATTTACAATCGAAATTAGCAAAGTATCTCTGTCTAAAATTTTATTTTCTAAAACATAAATTGAAGATGCTTGAGGTAAATTCTGAAAATTTTCTTGGTTCACATTCAAACCTATCCCAATTATGGATTGTACTTCATTTTGATTTTTGAACGTATTTTCAATTAAAATGCCACCAATTTTTTTATTTTCTGCCAAAATGTCGTTTGGCCATTTTATCTTAAAATTCAAATTACTGACACTTTTTAATGCATCAACTACACTTAAAGCTACCACAATATTTAAAGCAAAAAGACTTGTAATTTGATTTATTTTTTGATGATATAAAACACTAAATGTTAAGTTTTTACCCACTTCAGAAGCCCACACAGCACCTCTTTGTCCTCTACCTTCTTTTTGCAATTCTGTACTTACAACAGTGAAATTTTCGCAACTTTCTTGAGCTGCAAGAGTTTTCAAAAAAAGGTTAGTAGAATCTATGGCATCGAGTTTGATTATCTTCATAATACAATAACAAAATTTAATCTTATGTTAAGGTTCAAAAATAATCACAAAAAATGATACCTTTGCATAAATAGAAAAATAATAAATGGCGAATAAGCAGATTAATAATGATGATCTATTAGCGAATATCATCAAAGGAATTGAAGAAGTAAAAGGAGAAAATATTGATATTCTTGATTTAAGAGAAATAGACAATACGGTATGTGATTATTTTGTTATTTGTAATGGTAATTCAAATACACAAGTAAACGCTATTGTAGGTTCTGTACAAAAAATCGTTTCTAAAGAATTAAAAGACAAACCATGGCACGTTGAAGGTGCAGAAAATGGCGAGTGGGTTTTAATGGACTATGTAAATATTGTAGTTCATGTATTCCAAAAACATATACGCGAATACTACCGAATTGAGAGTTTATGGGGTGATGCTAAAATCACAACCATTGAAACTAAATACTAAAATTTCTTATGGCACAAAATAATAATTCTAACTTTAAGTTTAGTCCATGGATGAGTATTGTACTTGTCCTAACTATTTTTTTTACAATAAGTTTATTTACAAAAGGAATTGATTTAAGCAATCCTGCGCCAACAACAATTTCAAGATTTTATCAATTTTTAGATAAAAACCAAGTAGAAAAAGTAGTTTTCACGAATAATAAAGCTACAGTATTTCTTAAAAAATCGGCTTTGACTGACAAAGTTCATGATAAAGTAAAAAATGATGTTTTAGGAAAACCAAATACAAAAGGACCGCACTATTTCTTTGAAATTGGTGATTTAAAAACGTTCCAAGAAAATTTACAAAAAGCGGCTAAAGAAGGCAAATTAACTGACTACGAAAAAGAGCCAGAAAGCATGTGGGGTGAAGTAATTTCAATGCTTTTACCTATTGTTTTATTAGTTGGACTTTGGATCTTCATGATGAGAAGAATGTCAGGTGGTTCTGGTGGTGGCGGAGGTCAAATTTTTAGCATTGGAAAATCAAAAGCTAAATTATTTGACGAAAAGAATGATACCAGAGTAACTTTTGAAAACGTTGCTGGATTAGAAGGTGCAAAAGAAGAAATTCAAGAAATTGTGGAATTCCTTAAAAATCCTGAAAAATATACATCAATTGGAGGTAAAATCCCAAAAGGCGCTTTATTAGTTGGACCTCCAGGAACAGGAAAAACATTATTAGCTAAAGCTGTTGCTGGTGAAGCTAGAGTTCCTTTCTTCTCTTTATCAGGTTCTGATTTTGTGGAAATGTTTGTTGGAGTTGGAGCTTCTCGTGTTAGAGATTTATTCAAACAAGCGAAAGAAAAATCACCTGCAATTATTTTTATAGACGAAATTGACGCTGTAGGTAGAGCGCGTGGTAAAAACAACATGACTGGAGCCAATGACGAAAGAGAAAACACGTTAAACCAGTTATTAACAGAAATGGATGGTTTTGGTACTAATTCAAATGTTATTGTATTAGCTGCAACAAACCGTGCTGATGTATTAGACAAAGCATTACTTCGTGCTGGACGTTTTGACAGACAGATTTATGTAGATTTACCGGACATTAGAGAGCGTAAAGAAATTTTTGAAGTACACTTAAAACCTTTGAAAAAATCAGAGGAATTAGATACTGAATTCTTAGCAAAACAAACACCTGGATTCTCAGGAGCTGATATTGCAAATGTTTGTAACGAAGCTGCTTTAATTGCCGCTCGTAAAGATAAAAAAGCAGTAGACAAACAAGATTTCTTAGATGCTGTTGATAGAATTGTTGGTGGTTTAGAAAAGAAAAATAAAATTGTTACTCCGGCAGAAAAACGTGCAATTGCAATTCACGAAGCTGGACACGCAACTGTAAGTTGGATGTTGGAACATGCTGCACCACTTGTAAAAGTTACAATTGTTCCTCGCGGACAAAGTTTAGGAGCTGCTTGGTATTTACCTGAAGAGCGTTTAATTGTTCGTCCTGATCAAATGTTAGACGAAATGTGTGCTACTATGGGAGGAAGAGCTGCTGAAAAAGTAATTTTTGACGAAATTTCAACAGGTGCATTAAGTGATTTAGAAAAAGTAACTCGCCAAGCAAGAGCTATGGTTACGATTTATGGATTGAATGATAAGCTAGGAAATATTACTTATTACGATTCTACAGGTCAATCGGATTACAATTTCTCTAAGCCATATTCTGAAGAAACAGCTAAAGTTATCGATACTGAAATTTCAAAATTAATTGAAGAGCAATACCAAAGAGCAATTCATATTTTGGAAACTAATAAAGATAAACTTATTCAATTAGCTGATATTCTGATTGAAAAAGAAGTAATTTTCAAAGATGATTTAGAAACAATTTTTGGAAAAAGATTCTTTGAAAAAGAAGGCGAAATTCCTGTTACAGAATAAGGACTTATCAACAAAAATATATTAATAAAAAACTTAGTTCCTTATTGAAAGAACTAAGTTTTTTTTTATCTTTGATTTTCACACTATAAAAAGCGACGAAAGATACATGAGTCTTTTTAGAAAAATTTTTGGCAGCCTAGGAGAAGAAGAGGATAACGACAAAAAACAAGAAATTAAAAGTCCTTATACTCCCGATATTACTTTGCCTATAGACGAACAATTCACTTTCAATTTTAAAAATAATGGAGGAAAGTTTATCTATTGTGAAAACTTAGATGAAATCGCCGAAAATTTCGAAAATATATTAGCCGAAAACGATTGGTTCGAATGCAATGCTCATTGCTATAATTCGAGATTATTACATCTTTTAGACGAAAACAAATTAACTTACAACAATGCTTCACCAGCAGTATTTTTTCTTTCTTCTTGCGAAAATTTAATTGCAGATGAAGGTTCTATATTGTTTTCATCAAACCAATTCAAACACTACAAACCAAATGAATTACCAACTAATATGGTAATTTTTGCAACTACCAGTCAAATTGTGAATAGTAAGAGTGATGGCTTGAGGCGAATTAAGAACATGCACGAAAAAAACTATCCTTCTAATATTACAACCATAAAATATTTTGAAGAAGTTAAGGAACAAGATTTTTTACATTACGGAAGTTGTCATAAAAACCTTTACCTACTTCTTTTAGAGGACTTATAATGAACGAAACGCTAAAAAGAGCATTATCTGGAGCCGTTTATGTAATTTTATTATTAGGCTGTATTTCTTATTCTAGAGAGGGTTTAGCAATTCTTTTTGGCGCTTTTCTGATTATTGGAGTATACGAGTTTTGCAAAATGTGCGGACTAAATTACTTTATTAGTATTCCATTAGCAGGAGGTTCTTATTTTTATTTATGGAATAAAAATTCGGATCTAAACACAAATACTGCACTTACAGCAATTGCTATTATAATTTCGATAAAACTCCTACTCTATCTTTTTAATCACAACAAAACCCATTTTAAAACCTATACACGTTATTTCTTGTTGTTTGGATATATCATTCTTCCATTCATATTAGCAAATTACGTAGCTATGGGAGTAAAAGGATACAATCCTAAAATTCTTATTTCAGTTATTATACTTATTTGGACAAACGATACATTTGCATATTTAGTTGGTAAAAATTTAGGAAAGAACAAACTTTTTCCAAGTGTTTCTCCAAAAAAGACAATTGAAGGATTTATCGGCGGAATCGTGTTTACCATTATTGGTGGAGCACTTTTAGCACATTTTTACATCATGACATCAAATCTTTACATTTGGATTATCATTGCTTCTATTGTTAGCATTTTCAGCACATTAGGCGATTTAATCGAATCCAAATTAAAGCGAGTTGCCGGAATTAAAGACACCGGAAATATCATGCCAGGTCATGGTGGTATTTTAGATCGACTAGATAGTATTATATTTGTAATTCCATTTATTAACTTATTTTATTTAATTTTATATTATGTTTCATAAAGAAGGTTCAAAAATCATTTTCATTACACTGCTTTTAGTAGTTGCAATTATTTTCTTAACCGACACTTTTGTATCTGTAAGTTGGTTACAAACAATTTTATACCTATTTGCATTAGTAATATTAGTTTTGGTTTTACAATTCTTTAGAAACCCAAAACGAGTTGCAGATAATAGCGATAATCACATCTTAGCCCCAGTTGATGGTAAAGTAGTAGTTATTGAAGAAGTTTACGAACCTGAGTATTTTAAAGATAAACGTTTAATGGTTTCTATTTTCATGTCCCCTATAAACGTTCATGTTACAAGATATTGTGTAAATGGAATTGTAAAATACAGCAAATATCACCCAGGAAAATATTTAGTAGCTTGGCATCCAAAAGCAAGTGAAGAAAACGAAAGAACTACTGTTGTTATTAACAATCGTATCTATGGTGAAATTTTATACCGTCAAATTGCAGGTGCTCTTGCAAGACGTATTGTAAACTATGCCGAAGAAGGAATGCGAGTTGTTCAAGGTAAAGATGCAGGTTTCATTAAATTTGGTTCTAGAGTAGATATTTATTTACCATTAGGAACAGAAGTAAATGTAAAATTAGGCGATAAAGCTATAGGAAATAAAACCATTATTAGTAAAAAAGCATAAAGCATGAGCGAAAAGGATTTAAATACTTTATTTGACGAAGCATTTGCTAATGCACAATTGATTCCTCAAGAATCAGTGCCACAGGATATGCAATTAATATTGTATGGTTTGTACAAACAAGCAACTTCCGAAACGTCAAACCCTTTATTATTTCAAAATCCTCAAGACCTTAGAAACGCTTTCAAATTAAATGCTTGGATGCAGGTAAAACACATCAAGCCTGAAGAAGCAAAAAAAGAATACATTAAAATCATCAATCAATTACTGAAAGAGCGTAATTTATAATTTACATTACAAATGAAAAAGTCATTGTTATGGATCGCTTGTGTATCGTTAATGATGACAAGCTGTAAGAAAGAAAATCAGTTAGAAGAAGTAAAAATTCCAGATCCTGAAGTTGAAACTAAAATTTCTGCATTAGGAAATCCAGCCGATGTAAAAGTTACCGAAGGTGGCATTTTTCAAATGCGTGGATTAAAATACGCTTACGATGATTTAGAACCGCATATCGATGGCAGAACAATGGAAATTCATTATTCAAAACATCATTTGGGTTACGCAAACAAATTAAACAAAGCTGTAATTGGAACCGATTTAGAATTAAAAACGGTTGAAGATATTCTTAAAAACCTTGATACCAATAACAAAGAAATCAGAAATAATGCTGGTGGCTACTACAACCACAATCTTTTCTTTGAAATTTTAAATCCAAAAGGAGGCGGAAATCCAACAGGCGCTTTAGCAGAAGCCATCACTGCAGAACTAGGTTCTTTTGACAACTTACAAAAACAACTAACCGATGCCGCTTCAGGACAATTTGGAAGTGGTTGGGCTTGGCTTGTAGTAACAAGAGATGGAAAATTAGCCATTACAAGTACTGCTAACCAGGATAATCCTTTAATGCCAAACGCAGAAGTAAGAGGAACCCCTATTTTAGCTATAGACGTTTGGGAACACGCTTACTATTTACATTATCAAAACAAGCGTAATGAATATTTAACTGCTATTTTCAATGTGATTGATTGGAATGTAGTAAATGCTAAATACGAAACTGCTATTAGCAAGATTTAAATTCTAACAAAAATTGATAATAACAAAGTCTAACAGATGTTAGACTTTTTTTGTAACTACTCAAAAGAGAATCGAAATTTTAACACAAACTGCAGAAAAACTACAGCAACACCTAAATTTATTTAAATTAATTTTGAACTATACGAATTAAAAGTTCTAGTAAACTATATTCCTTCTTATATTATAGTTTAATTTATCGTTGGTGAAAATATTTAAGGGGTTAAAAATTTCACTAACTAATTTAAGCGATGATTAATCCATTTCATTGTTTAAATTAAACAACTTGATTTGTTAATTTGGGTGTATAATTTTATCGAGTTGTAAAAAAAATCCCAATCTTACGATTGGGATTTTTTATTTTTTATTTAACCAATTACTTCGTTAAATACATTTTTCTTCTAGAATATAAATCATAGAATTGATCATCTTTTAAATCATCAATAAACAAAATACTTTCACCTGTTGATTTCATTTCAGGACCTAAAGCTTTATTTACATTTTTGAATTTGCTAAATGAAAATACTGGTTGTTTAATTGCATATCCTTTTAATTGTGGATTGAAATCAAAATCAGTAACTTTATTATGACCTAACATTACTTTAGTAGCATAGTTCACATAAGGCTCTCCATACGCTTTTGCAATAAATGGCACGGTACGAGATGCTCTTGGATTTGCTTCGATGATATAAACCGTATCGTCTTTAATCGCAAACTGAATGTTAATTAAACCTACCGTTTTAAGAGCAACCGCAATTTTCTTAGTGTGGTCTTTTATTTGTTGCATTACAAATTCTCCTAAGTTGAAAGGTGGTAATGTTGCATTACTATCTCCAGAGTGAACTCCACATGGCTCAATGTGTTCCATAATACCAATGATGTAAACATTTCCATCAGCATCACAAATTGCATCTGCTTCTGCTTCGATAGCACCATCTAGGTAGTGGTCTAATAATAATTTATTATTTGGTATATGTTTTAAAATCTCTATAACGTGTTCTTCTAATTCTTGTTTGTTGATGACAATTTTCATGCCTTGACCTCCTAATACATAAGATGGTCTAACTAAAAGTGGAAAATCTAATGAGTCAGCTAATTTTACAGCTTCTTCAGCATTTTCAGCTACTCCAAACCTTGGAAAAGGAATATTTAATTCGGTTAACAATTCTGAGAATCTTCCTCTATCTTCTGCTAAATCTAAAGCATCAAAAGAAGTTCCGATGATTTTGATTCCATATTTTGCTAATTTTTCCGCTAACTTTAATGCTGTTTGTCCACCCAACTGAACAATTACGCCTTCTGGCTTTTCATGTTGGATAATATCATAAATATGCTCCCAGAAAACAGGTTCGAAATATAATTTATCAGCTGTATCAAAATCTGTAGAAACTGTTTCAGGATTACAGTTAATCATGATAGTTTCATAACCGCATTCTTTTGCAGCTAATACTCCGTGAACACAAGAGTAATCAAACTCAATTCCTTGTCCAATTCTATTTGGTCCAGAACCTAATACAACTACTTTTTTCTTATCAGTTACGATACTTTCGTTAGCAACATATCTAGTTCCATCTGCTTTTTCAATTTCTGCTTCAAAAGTAGAGTAGAAATAAGGTGTTACTGCTTTAAACTCTGCAGCACAAGTATCTACTAATTTATAAACACGTTGAATATTCATCTTATCGCGCAAAGCATGAACTTGACTTTCAAGACATCCTAACATGTGTGCAATTTGACGATCTCCGTATCCTTTTTGTTTTGCTTCTAAAAGCAATTCTTTTGGAAGTGTATCTAAAGTGAATTTAGAAATCTCTTTTTCTAATAAGAATAATTCCTCGTATTGTTTCAAGAACCACATGTCGATTTTTGTGATTTCATGAATTCTACTTAATGGAATTCCCATAGCAATAGCATCATAAATTACGAATACTCTATCCCAACTTGCATAAGTAAGTTTTTCGATAATTTGCTCGTAATTTTTATAACCTTTACCATCAGCTCCTAAACCGTTACGCTTAATTTCTAATGATTGAGTAGCTTTATGTAACGCTTCTTGGAACGAACGTCCAATTCCCATTACTTCACCTACCGATTTCATTTGAAGACCTAAAGTTCTATCAGAACCTTCAAATTTATCAAAATTCCAACGTGGTATTTTTACGATTACATAATCTAATGTAGGCTCAAATAAAGCTGAAGTAGATTTTGTAATTTGGTTTTGCAATTCATCTAAGTTGTATCCTAAAGCTAATTTTGTAGCAATTTTTGCAATTGGATAACCTGTTGCTTTTGATGCTAATGCAGAAGAACGCGATACACGAGGATTGATTTCGATTGCAACAATATCTTCTTTATCATCTGGAGAAACAGCAAACTGAACATTACAACCTCCAGCAAAATTTCCGATAGAACGCATCATTAAGATGGCCATATCACGCATTTTTTGGAACGTTGTATCAGACAATGTCATAGCCGGCGCTACAGTGATACTATCTCCAGTATGAATTCCCATTGGATCCATGTTCTCGATAGTACAAATAATTACTACATTGTCATTTTTATCTCTAAGTAACTCTAATTCATATTCTTTCCATCCTAAAAGTGCTTTATCGATAAGTACTTCGTGAATTGGAGACATTTCTAAACCATACGTTAGTTTTTCGTCAAATTCTTCTTTAGTATGCACGAAAGCAGCCCCTGTTCCTCCTAAAGTAAATGAAGGACGGATTACTAATGGAAACCCAAACTCTTGAGCGATTTCTTTTCCCTTTAAGAAAGAGTTGGCAATTTTAGCAGGTGCAGCTCCTACTCCTAAATCTTGTAAAAGCTTTTTAAATTGATCTCTATCTTCTGTAATATTAATGGCATTTACATCAACACCAATCATTTTTACATTAAAATCTTTCCAAATTCCTTTTTCATCAGCTTCTAAACATAAATTTAATGCTGTTTGACCACCCATTGTTGGTAAAACCGAATCAATTTGCGGATGCGCTTTAAGGATTTCAATAATTGATTTTGTTGTTAATGGTTTTAAATAAACATGATCAGCCATCGAAGGGTCTGTCATAATAGTTGCCGGATTTGAGTTAATTAAGATAACTTCAATTCCTTCTTCTCTTAATGAACGGGCTGATTGAGAACCTGCGTAGTCGAATTCGCAAGCTTGACCGATAACGATTGGTCCAGATCCAATAATTAAAACCGATTTGATAGTTGTGTCTTTAGGCATTGTATGTTGTTTTGTGTTGTTGTATTTGTAGTCTTGTTGGGTATAAAATTACTAAGTTTGAGGCATTTGAGATTCAATTACGACAAAAACTTATTCTTATTTTATAAACAGTTTAAAAAAAAGCCGTTACTAATAAAAGTAACGGCTGATATATTGTTTAAGCTAAACATTATTTTTTGTGTCTTGGTTCGCAAGAAACAGTTAATTTGTGTCTACCTTTAGCTCTTCTACGAGCAAGCACTTTTCTTCCATTAGCAGAAGCCATTCTATCCATGAAACCGTGCTTATTTCTTCTTTTTCTTTTTGATGGTTGAAACGTTCTCTTACTCATTGTAGTATCTTTTAAAATCTATAAATAAAAATCTTTTTTAAACTCATAGGTTCCCTTTCTTGAAAACCGAGTGCAAATATACAAAGACTTTTTTCATTCGCAAGCACTTTTTTAAAAATATTTTTAATTGATTTTATTACCTTTGCACACAACTAAAAAATACAATATGTTTCACAAAAATATCAAATTAGTTTTAGCTGCATTAATTATAGCTTTCGGAATTTATCAATTTACTGAAAACAACATAGGAAATGGTATATTCTTATTATTGTTTTCTACTATTTTCATTTTCTTATATTTTAAAAACGAGTTTATTTTATTGGCTTTCTTAAAATTAAGAAAACAAGATTTTCCTGGAGCACAAAAATGGTTATCACATATTAAGAACCCAGAAGCAGCTTTAGTAACTAAACAACAAGGTTATTTTAACTACTTACACGGATTAATGGTTTCTCAAACTAATTTAAACGAAGCTGAGCGTTATTTTAAGAAAGCAATTTCATTAGGTTTATCTATGGATCAAGATTTAGCTTTAGCAAAATTACAGTTAGCCGGAATTGCCATGACTAAAAGAAGAAAAATGGAAGCTACTTCATTATTAAATGAAGCTAAAAAACTTGACAAACAAAATATGCTTAAAGATCAGATAAAAATGATGAAAGAGCAAATGAAAAAAATGTAACTCAATCATTTTATAATTTAAAAAAGCACCTATAAAGGTGCTTTTATTGTTAATAATCGAATTATTTTTTTGTTGAACGAGTTTTTTACAATTAAACAATTCATTTTCATAGCTTTACCAATGTAAAAATGAATGCAAATTCCCCTAAGAATAAATTACCCACTATAATTTTTATGAGAAAAATTTCTTTATAAAAGATGCAAAGGGGGGAAATTCCATCTTAAAAACGAAATAACAAATAAACATGAATAAAATTAAAAATTATAGTGGTTTTTTTAAAACAAAAACGACAAAAACACAAAAGCCATACAATTAAAAATGCTTTAAGATTTCAACGCTTTTATATATAAGAGAATCGCACACTCGTTGGTCTAAAAAAAGAAGTTAAGTAAAGATTTTAAAAACTTCATCTCTCAATTGTATGGCTTTTTAACGTATAAACCAATAGTTTAAAAAGCTTTGAAAAACAAAACATAAGATTTCCATACAGAAAAACACCCTTTTGAGTCGCTTAAATTCTACTCTACATTCTCAAAACCTATTGATTTTCTGTATGGTTTTTTACTTCCTAAAAAGCAAATCAACTTCTTTTATTCTTATTGTTTGCTATATCCAGCCGTTGGGATTTCGATTTCGTATTTTTTTCCAGAAGTAACTGTAAGCTTTTTATCACGCAACCACGGATTGTGAATCTTTAATATTTTATAATTCACTCCTTGTGTTTTTGCAAATTTGGCCAAATCAGTTATTGACGTATCTACAACAATCTTACGGGTAGGAATACTATAATACAAAGCCTCATTTGGAATACTAAAACCATATTTATCTGATTGCGACATAATTTCTTTTAATGCCAAAATTCGGAACACATAACGAGATGTTTCTTCAGTAAGTAATAAATCGTAGTAATTGTCTACTCCTTGCTCATCCATTTTTCTAGAAATTCCACCCATTCCGCCATTATAAGATGCCGCAGCCAATGTCCAAGAACCAAATTTTTCTTTAGCTACTAGTAAATATTTACAAGCCGCTTCAGTAGATTTTTCTAAATTATATCTTTCATCAACCTCATCGCTAACCTCCATTCCTTTTTCTTTTGCTGTTGCTGGCATAAATTGCCAAACACCTCTTGCACCTGCTGGAGAAACCGCATTAACCAAACTACTTTCAATTACAGCTAAATATTTAAAATCATCTGGAACACCATATTTTTTTAAAATTGGTTCAATAACCGGAAAAACTTTATTTGCTCGCTTGATAACTAAAGTTGTATTTGTATGATAATTCATATTCGTTATCATTTCTTTATCCAAACGTTCCTGAACATCCGCCATAAAAGTAGGCACTTCTTCCCCTGCAAAATCCATTTTCAGATTATACCCTATTGGAGCATATTTTGTTTTATCTGAAACTACTCCATAAATAAAAAAACTTCCCAAAGCTGCCATTAAAAGAACTACAGCAACTTTTCTTGTCATTAACTTTTTCATCATTTCTTTACTTTAAAATTATTTTTGGTAAATTTTCATTTAACCATTTAAACTTATTAATTATCATTATATGAGTTCCTCCTTTAAGAACAATACAATCTTTAATATTCTTTATCGGAAAAACCTCATCTGCATCTCCATGTATATGAACTACAGAATCATTGATTTTATTTTGTTTCCAACACAAAATAGTTTCTATTGCCCAATCTAAATATTTTTTATCTCTAACCGATAAGTATTTTTCGTACAATTTCAATCGTTTGGCTACAATATTATCTCCAAATGCATATTTAGCCAATTTTTCAATATCCGATAATAATTGAGTTGGAATTAATTTATACGCTTTTGTTGTTTTGGCTACTTTAAATCGTTGTGGAAATTCGACGTTTGACTTTACACTTGAAATAATTATAACCTTACTTACACTTATTTGTTTTGCAATTTCTTGAACTAAAACTCCTCCAAAAGAAACTCCAACCAAAACCGGATTTTCATGCTGAATTTTTTCAGTCATTCGCAACGCATAACTTTCTATACTTTCCTTATCATTGGGCAAAAACCATTCCAAAAAATGCATTTCAAATTGGTCTTCTGGTAATTTAATATTCTCAAAAATTGCAGGACTTGCTGCCAAACCAGGCATAAAATAAACTGGAATCTTACTCATTACCATTATTTTAAAAAAGTTTCGTAAATTTGCACCTTAATTGAAAGGCATCATGGAAATCAAAGATAATGAACTTTTAAGACAATTTGAAATTATGACAGAAACTGGCTTGGTTGCTATCGAGTATTCTGTTCAAGAACGAAAACTGTTTTTAACCAAATTTTGCAACAACAATAACGAAGATGAAGAATTGCATAATGAGTTTATTAAAACAGTGTTAGAATTAGCAGAAGAACGAAAACTAAAAGTAGTACCTACGCATTCCAAATTCGTAAGTTTCTTTAGAAAAAACAGAAGATTTCAGGAAATGTTACCTCCTGGTATCAAAATATAAACAATAAAAAATCCCGAGTAAATCGGGATTTTTTTATGCTTCTACGTTTATAAATTCCATTCTTACACTACCATCTTCATCAATTTTTGTTAATTGGATATCGTGTAATGTATTTACTAATTCCGGATTCCAAGGTGTTTTTACTTTTACATAATTTTCGGTAAAACCATGAATGTAACCTTCTTTATTTTCTCCTTCAAACAAAACCGTTCTATTAGTTCCTATTTGACTTTCATAAAAAGCTCTTCTCTTCTTAACCGAAAGTCCACGAAGCATTTTACTTCTTTTTGAACGCACATTCGCAGGAACAACTCCTTCCATTTCAGCAGCTTCTGTATTATCACGCTCCGAATAGGTAAAAACGTGTAAATAAGAAATATCCAAATCATTTAAAAAATGATACGTTTCTAAGAAATGTTCGTCTGTTTCACCAGGAAAACCTACAATAACATCAACACCAATACAAGCGTGAGGCATTACTTCTCTTATTTTATTCACACGATCAACATACAATTCACGCAAATAACGACGCTTCATTTTTTTCAAAATATCGTTTGAACCCGATTGTAATGGAATATGAAAATGTGGCACAAACGCTCTTGATTTTGAAACCAACTCTATAGTTTCATTCTTTAGTAAATTTGGCTCTATTGAAGAAATTCTCAAACGCTCAATTCCTTCAACTTTATCCAATTCGGTAACCAAATCTAGAAAAGTATGTTCATGTTTTTTATTTCCAAACTCTCCTTTTCCGTAATCACCAATATTTACTCCTGTTAATACAATTTCTTTAATTCCTTTTGCAGAAATTTCTTTAGCATTTTTTAAAACACCTTCCATTGTATCACTACGAGAAATACCACGAGCTAAAGGAATGGTGCAATACGTACATTTATAATCGCAACCATCTTGCACTTTTAAAAAGGCACGGGTTCTATCACCAATAGAATAACTTCCTACGTAAAAATCTGCTTCTTCAATTTCACATGAATGTACTTCACCCATATCGTTTTTAGACAAGTCGTTGATGTAATCTGTGATTTTGAATTTTTCTGTAGCTCCTAAAACTAAATCTACTCCATCAACAGCAGCTAATTCTTCTGGTTTTAGTTGCGCATAACAACCCACAGCAGCAACAAAAGCTTTATCATTTAGCTTCATTGCCTTTTTTACAATCTGTTTGAATTGTTTATCGGCATTATCAGTAACCGAACAAGTATTGATTACATAAATGTCTGCAATTTCTTCGAAATCAACACGCTCAAAACCTTCATTTTGAAAATCACGTGCAATAGTAGACGTTTCTGAGAAGTTCAATTTGCATCCTAAAGTGTAGAATGCGACTTTTTTCTTGTTTTCCATAAGTAAAGCTCAATTAATGAAATCGTTGTCAAAAAATTGAGTGTGCAAAGATAATGCTAATGTGTCAATTAGGCAATACAACAATTGGTCAATTATTTTAATTGATTTGTAACTTTTTTTTAAACTGCCCGTACAATTAATAAAATAAAATTATGATGGGAGGCGGTGGCTCCATGATGGGAGCTATAATAAGTTTGAAAAATAATTTAGCTTTAAGAAACAAAGCTAAACGTTCAGAATGGAAAAACTATTTGGGAACTAAAGATGAAGTTGGTTACGACCCTATTAAATCTACTCCTGAACAATTGGAAGCTATTCGCATTCGCATGCAGTTAGAAAACAAAAAAAGAAAGAAACACCAAATTCTATTAGCGTTTCTTTCTTTAATAGCTGCTATACTAATAATTTATCTAGTAAGTAATTTACATTGGGTAGGAATCCAGCCTGATTTTTAATTACTCTTTTCTATATTTTTTAGTCTCTTCAAAAACGTGTTCTAAAATCTTAGCATCTTGTTCTGTAAATTCTACATGACGGCGACTCATTACAATTTTAGCAGTTTCAAAAGCTTTTTTAGTAATATAAGTTGTGAATCCTGAAGCTCCACCCCATGAAAAACTTGGAACAAAATTTCTAGGGAATCCACTTCCGAAAATATTAGTAGAAACACCCACTACTGTTCCTGTATTGAACATGGTATTAATGCCACATTTACTGTGATCGCCCATCATTAATCCACAGAATTGTAAACCTGTACGAGCAAAACCTTCTGTTTCATAACTCCACAAACGCACCTCTTCGTAGTTGTTTTTTAAGTTTGAATTATTAGAATCGGCACCAATGTTACACCATTCTCCTAAAACAGAATTTCCTAAAAATCCGTCATGCCCTTTATTAGAATAACCAAATAAAACCGAGTTATTTACTTCGCCACCAATACGACAATGCGGCCCTACTGTTGTAGCTCCATAAACTTTAGTTGACAATTTTACTTGTGCTTCTTCACACAAAGCAAATGGTCCACGAATAACTGAACCTTCCATAATTTCGGAATTCTTACCGATGTAAATTGGTCCAGTTGATGCATTTAAAGTCACAAACTCTAACTTTGCTCCTTCTTCAATAAATATATTTTCAGGTGCAATTACATTTACACTTTTTGGAATTGGTTGAGAGAATCTATCTTCCGTTAACAATTCAAAATCTTCTCTTATTGCGGCATCATTTTTAGCAAAAATATCCCAAGTGTTTTCAATCCTAAGCACATCACCTTCGTATTCAATCAGTTCATACTCATCAAAATCGATATCTTCTTGAGTGTCATGCGTATGAAAAGCGATAATTTCCTCTCCATAAAGAATGGCTTCTTTCGGATTCAAATTTTGAACCATGTCAACTAAAATAGGATTTGGTAAAAAAGAAGCATTAATCATAATGTTTTCTTCCATTTCAACCATTGGATATTTCTCCATTAAATACTCTTCAGTTAAAGTTGTTGTGGTATATCCCAAGTATTTTTCCCATTTTTCGCGAATGGTTAAAATTCCAATGCGAATATCTGCAACAGGACGAGTGAATGTGAATGGAAGTAATGCATTGCGAATAGTTCCATCAAAAAGTATGTAGTTCATTTTGTAGAATTGTTAGTGTGATAAATTGTTTGAAACAATACTCAAAAGTAGGAAGATTTGAGCAATAAAAAAAGCCTCACAAAATGTAAGGCTTTATTCTTATTTATAAAAAGCAAAAAATTATTTTGCTTTTTTAGCGTATTTGCTGTTGAATTTATCGATACGACCAGCAGTATCAATAAGTTTAGATTTACCTGTATAGAAAGGGTGAGAAGTTCTAGAAATCTCCATTTTATACACTGGATATTCAACACCTTCGTGTGTAATAGTTTCTTTAGTTTCAACTGTTGATTTAGTAATAAAAACATCCTCGTTTGACATGTCTTTGAATGCTACTAATCTGTAATTTTCTGGGTGAATACCTTTTTTCATTTTGTAAATCTTTTATTAAGCGATTATAACTTATTTCGCGGCTCTACTTTAGCAGAGGTGTAAACAACTTATAACCTTTTGGTTTATAAACATTTTATTTTGAGAGTGCAAAATTACATTTATTTTTTAATCTAACAATGTTTGTGTAACTTTTTTTTATTTTTTAACTCTAATAGTACAACGATTAGAATTCTTATATTTGTAAATTATTTAAACCAAAACAAACTATGAACGAAATTATCAAAAAAAACGGAATTAAATTTGGAGTAATCAGTGGCTTATTTAGTGTTTTTTATGTATTAATATTATACATTATTGATTACAAACTATTCATTAACATTTGGTTAGGACTAGCAATTTTATTAGGCTTTTTAGCAATTGGTATTTTTCAGTTATCAGAATTAAGAAAAAACTTAGGAGGCTTCATGACTTTTAAAGAAGGTTTTAGCGGTTATTTTGTGGCTGCTCTTATCGGAATATTAATTTCTACTACTTTTTCAATTGTTTTATTTAATGTTATTGATACAGAAACAAGAGATTTAATACATGATGCATTAATTACGTTCCAAGTAGAAAATCTTCAAAAGTGGAATGTTCCTTCTTCTGAAATAAAGAAAGTAGTTGAAGGTATGAAAGAAAATCCACAATTTTCTACAACTGGTCTATTGTATGGAGTTTTAAAATCATTATTAGGATCTATTATTTTTGGATTAATCTTAGCTGCAATTTTCAAAAAAAACAAACCTGTATTCTAAATAATGAATTTATCCATAGTTATCCCATTACTTAACGAACAAGAATCGTTACCAGAATTACACAACTGGATTGTAAAAGTCATGCAATCTAACAACTATTCGTATGAAATCCTTTTTATAGATGATGGTAGTACCGATAGTTCTTGGGAAGTAATT
The DNA here is from genome assembly GCF_021172165.1 of Flavobacterium channae. Classification (NCBI taxonomy): domain Bacteria; kingdom Pseudomonadati; phylum Bacteroidota; class Flavobacteriia; order Flavobacteriales; family Flavobacteriaceae; genus Flavobacterium; species Flavobacterium channae. The sequence goes on from NZ_CP089096.1 coordinate 1,997,592, forward strand.
TCTAATTTATCGAAAGAAAATCCAAATGTAAAAGGAATTCGTTTTTTAAGAAATTACGGAAAATCGCAAGCTTTACATGCCGGATTTGCAAAAGCACAAGGTGATGTTGTTATTACTATGGATGCCGATTTACAAGATAGTCCAGACGAAATTCCAGAATTGTATCATTTAATTATGAACGACAATTTTGACTTAATTTCGGGTTGGAAGAAAAAACGTTACGATTCGGTTGTGGCGAAAAATATTCCGTCAAAATTATTCAATTGGGCCGCTCGAAAAACTTCTGGTGTTAAACTAAACGATTTCAATTGCGGATTAAAAGCGTATAAAAATATCGTAATTAAAAATATTGAAGTTTCTGGCGAAATGCATCGTTATATTCCGGTTTTGGCAAAAAATGCTGGATTTGGAAAAATTGGTGAAAAAGTAGTTATTCATCAAGCAAGAAAGTATGGAAGTTCTAAATTTGGAATGAGCCGTTTCATCAATGGGTTTTTGGATTTAATTACAATTTGGTTCCTTTCAACTTTTGGAAAACGACCAATGCACTTATTTGGACTATTAGGTTCTATTATGTTTGCCATCGGATTCCTTTTTGCTTTCTATTTAGGAATCGATAAATTATTCATCAACACTACCGGTCGATTGATTACCGAAAGACCTCAATTTTATTTAGCATTAACAGCAATGTTAATAGGAACACAATTGTTTTTAGCTGGATTTTTAGGAGAAATTATCCTAAGAACAAAAAACAACGAAGAACGTTACAAAATTTCAGAAGAATTATAATTTTAGAGATATTCCATATCTCAAAACAGATTGTATATGCACATCGAACAAGATATTTTAAACAAAGTAAACGAGTGGTTGACACCAACTTTTGACGAAGCTACTCAAGATGCTATTAAAGAAATGATGACTTCTGCTCCTAAAGAGCTAGAAGAATGTTTTTATAAAAACCTAGAGTTTGGAACAGGCGGAATGCGTGGTGTTATGGGTGTTGGAACAAATCGTATCAACAAATATACACTAGGTAAAAACACGCAAGGTTTATCGGATTATTTACACAAATCGTTTCCAAACGAACAATTAAAAGTGGCAATTGCTTACGATTGTCGCCACAACAGTAATACATTAGCTAAAGTGGTTGCTGATGTGTTTTCAGCAAACGGAATTAAAGTGTATTTGTTTTCGGATATGCGCCCAACTCCTGAATTATCATTTGCTGTTCGTTATTTGAATTGCCATGCAGGAATTGTTTTAACCGCTTCTCACAATCCACCAGAATACAATGGATACAAAGTATATTGGCAAGATGGAGGTCAATTAGTTCCGCCACAAGATGCAGAAATCATCAAAGTAATTGAAGATTTAAAATATAACGATATTAAATTTGAAGCTAATAACGATTTAATCCAATATATCGATACTGAAGTAGATGAAGCATTTGCAAAATCAACCGTTGAAAACGCAAGCTTTAATACGCCTTCTGATGCAAAAGCAAATTTAAAAATTGTTTATACTTCATTACACGGAACATCGATTAAAGCGATTCCAAACGTGTTAGCAAAAGCAGGTTATACTGATGTAAATATCGTTCCAGAACAAGCAGAACCTAATGGTGATTTCCCAACCGTAGTTTCTCCAAATCCAGAAGAACCAGAAGCGTTGTCAATGGCAATTGCTTTGGCAGAGAAAATTGGTGCGGATATGGTCGTAGGAACCGATCCAGATTCTGACCGTTTAGGTGTTGCGGTTCGTGATTTAGATGGAAACATCAAATTATTAAACGGAAACCAAACGATGGTTATCATGACTGCTTTCTTATTGGAACAATGGAAACGTGCTGATAAATTCAAAGGAAACGAATTCATTGGCTCAACTATAGTTTCTACTCCAATGATGTTGGAATTGGCTTCTGCTTATGATGTAGAATGCAAGGTTGGATTAACAGGTTTTAAATGGATTGCAAAATTCATTAAAGATTTTCCAAATCAGAAATTTATTGGAGGTGGTGAAGAAAGTTTTGGTTATATGGTTGGAGATGCTGTTCGTGATAAAGACGCAGTTGCTGCTATCTTATTAGTAAGTGAAATCGCGGCACAAGCAAAAGCTTCTGGAAGTTCGTTATATCAAGAATTATTGAATTTATATGTTGATTTTGGTTTCTATAAAGAACATTTAATTTCGATTACCAAAAAAGGAATTGAAGGTGCGAATGAAATCAAGCAAATGATGATTGATTTACGCGAAAATCCTATGAAAGAAATCAACGGACAACGTGTGATTTGCATTGAGGATTATCAAGCTTCTAAAGGAAAAGACTTCATGAATAATGAAGAATTTGATATTTTAATTCCAAAATCAAATGTTTTAATTTACTATTTGGAAGACGGAAGTAAAATCTGTGCAAGACCAAGTGGTACAGAGCCAAAAATAAAATTCTACTTTAGTGTTAATGGCGTTTTAGATAATGTTGAAAATGCAAAATCAGTAGAAAAAGAATTAGATAACAAAATTGCTGGTATCATTTCGGCAATGAAATTAAACTAAATGGACGAAAATTTAAAGAAAATAATTCCGTTTGCACTGAAGTATAAGAAAGACATTGTAATGAATGTTTTTTACAATATTCTTTACGCACTTTTTAGTACACTATCTTTTATTGCACTAATACCAATGTTAGATGTATTATTTAAAGATGCTGAAAAAATAACCGAAGAACCAAAACTTGAGTCTATTTGGGAAATTGCAAAATATGGAAATGATTATTTGTACTATTACATAACAAAACTAACTAGCGAAAGTGGTGCGCAATATGCATTACTTTTAGTAGTTTCTATAATCATATCTACATTTTTACTAAAAAATCTTTTTAACTATTTAGCATTAAACCATTTAATGTTGTTAAAAAATGGCGTTCTAAAAGATTTACGCAATAAAATGTTTGACAAAATTATTAGTCTTCCAATTTCCTATTATTCTGAAAAAAGAAAAGGAGATATGATGGCTAGAATGCTTGGTGATGTTAATGAAGTAAGAAATTCATTTTTCAACATTTTAGAGTTAGTTATCAAAGAACCAATGACAATTGTCTTCACTATTGGTGCTATGATTGCTATTAGCTTTAAATTAACACTTTTTGTATTCATTTTTATCCCAATTTCCGGATTCATCATTTCTAAAATAGGTAAAAGTCTAAAAGCAAAATCAAAAAAAGCGCAAGATGAAAATGGCTATTTAATTTCGGTAGTTGAAGAAACTTTGGGCGGATTAAAAGTGGTAAAGAGTTACAATGCTGAAACTAGCTTTACAAATAAATTCAATAATTCTATTCAAAGATTATATCGTTTAACAAATAGTATCGGAAGAAAAAACAACCTTTCTTCTCCAATGAGTGAATTCATGGGAATTGTGGTTATTGCTATTTTACTTTGGTATGGTGGAAATATGGTTTTGGTAGAAACTTTTGCAGATGGTTCTCCTCTTCTAGAAGGCTCTAAATTTATAGCTTATATGGGATTAGCTTACAACATTTTAACACCTGCAAAAGCAATCTCTAAAGCTTCTTATCAAGTTAAAAGTGGTTTAGCTGCTGCCGAACGTGTTTTTGATGTATTAGAAGTAGAAAACACTATTACTGATAAAGAAAATGCAATTATAAAAACTTCTTTTGACACTTCCATCACTATTGAAAAAATCAACTTTAAATACGAAGAAGAAAACGTACTTAAAAATTTCTCACTTGAAGTTCCAAAAGGAAAAACAGTAGCATTAGTTGGGCAATCAGGTTCTGGAAAAAGTACGATTGCTAATTTATTAACGCGTTTTTACGATGTTCAAGAAGGCAGCGTGAAAATCGATGGCATTAACATAAAAGACATGACATTAGAATCGTTACGTCATTTAATGGGATTGGTTACTCAGGATTCTATTTTGTTTAATGATACAATTAAAAACAATATTCTATTAGGCAAGCAAGACGCAACCGATGAAGAAATAATTGCAGCTTTAAAAGTGGCAAATGCTTACGAATTTGTAAAAGACTTACCAAACGGAATTGAAACGAATATTGGTGATGCTGGTGGCAAACTTTCGGGTGGACAAAAACAACGTTTATCGATTGCGAGAGCCGTTTTAAAAAATCCACCGATTATGATTTTAGATGAAGCCACTTCGGCTTTGGATACCGAAAGTGAAAAATTCGTTCAAGTGGCGTTAGAAAACATGATGCAAAACCGAACGTCAATTGTAATTGCGCACCGTTTATCTACGATTCAAAAAGCAGATAAAATTGTCGTAATGCAGAAAGGTGAAATCGTAGAACAAGGAACACACGACGAATTATTAGCTTTGAATGGAACATATTCGAAGTTAGTGATGATGCAAAGTTTCGAATAAAAGTGAAGAGTTGGGAGATGGAAGTTAGGAGTTTAGCAAAATAAATTAATCTCATTTTCAAGATTTTTTAGATTATGTAAATTTCTTAAATCTGTGTTCCAAAACTTGAATTTTGAACTTGAATTTGATTTTTGAACTTAAACAATTATGTACGTAAACCATCCAAATATCACATTACCCGATGACAATGACACCGTTGTTTGGAAGTATTTGGACTTGTCTAAGTTTTTAGACATGCTGTTATCGCAACAGTTGTTTATGTCGCGTTCGGATAAGTTTGAAGATCAATACGAAGGTACATTTTCGGAACCCACTTTTGAGGAAATCAAGAAAATTGCTGCTAACAATCCGAAGTTTTTGGATTACTACAAATCGCATCGTGAGAAAGTAGTGATTAGTAGTTGGCACATCAACGAGTACGAATCGTTTGCGATGTGGCAAATTTTTACTCAAAACACAGAAGGTTTAGCCATTCAAACTACAATTGGCAGACTAAAAGAAGCCTTACAACCTGAAAGACAAACCGAACAATATATTGGTGCTGTAAATTACATCGATTACAAAAAAGAATTTATTCCGTTTGAAGATACCTTTTTCCCGTTTTTGTTTAAGCGTAAAAGTTTTCAATACGAAAGAGAAATTCGTATTATTTCAGACGTTTCAGCTAATGGAATGAAAATCGATAACGGTTTAAAAGTCGATGTTAATCTAAATCAATTAATCGAAAAAATCTACATTCACCCTAAAAGTGAAAACTGGTATAAGAATTTGGTAATTCAACTGGTTTCTAAATTAGGATTTGATTTTGAAATTGAAAAATCGGATTTAGAGAGTGATATTTTGATTTAGAATAGAACGCGGATGAAACGGATGCTTTGCAACGCAAATAAAAACTGATTTTATTATTTATGTTTTGATGTCGTCCCTACTGGACTTCTGTTCATACTTAGGATTGCTTTTACCAAAATTTCGTTCCTACGGAACTTTATATAAACACAAGTCAGCTTCAGAATTTAAAAATGCCGTTAGGCATGAAATGTTGGTAAAAATTATCAATCGTAACTAAAATCCCTTAGGGATGACATATTTTACCATTATCTTTATAAAACATTAAAAAGTAAAAAAGTAAACTCGTCTTTAAAAATTACTAAAAGTAAAAGCGAGATTAGTGTAGAAATCAAAAAAGACTTAGTAAATCCATTTTTTGAATTTCCTTTATAAAAAAGAAACTTTACAAGAATACCTAGCACAAAAATGTAAACTAAAAGATTGGTGATAACCATTAAGAAATTTCCAAAACTCAAAATATTTTCCAATCCATCTTGACCTTCTGCAAAAGATAAATTACAAAACAAGATAAAACAGGAAAGAAAAATCAGTTTGATTCTCATCAATTATTGAAAAACTAATTCAGAGTATAAACTTCCACTTTCCACTCGTCAGCTAACAAGTTTACAAAGTGGTAATGTACTTTATCATTTTTATCAAAAGCACCGTTTTTGTTGATATCTTCAATACATCTAAAGTACAAACGGTTTTGAGCTTCAATAATATTCCAATCGATTAATTCTTGAAATTCTTCTGAAAGTTTAGTAAAGTTGTCACCACTAATAGTACTTAAATACAACGAACGAATATCATTTTGATTAATTTTTCCATCTTTGTTAGTATCTGAATCCACTAAAGTATAAACGATAATTTGCTTTTTCGTTTTAGCTGCAATTCCGTCTAAAAAAGTAGCCGTTTGAATTTGGATTTTCTTATCGGTTAATGGTTTTACATTCGTAGAATCAATGTGTTGAAAATTCAAATTATCGAAGTAACCTGTAATTTCAAATCGGTTATAATTGGAAATCGCATAGCTTACTTGGTTGGTTTTGCTGCTTCCATACACTTTACTATTCGAGTCATACACACGAACATCACCAATAGGATGAATCAAATACTTGGTTCCTTCCATCAAAATTGGCAAATCAGCCACCTTGATAGATGACGTATCTCTCGTTTCTGCTTCTACCTTAGTTTTTCCTTCTTCGTAGATAACTTTTGGAGTTTCCGTTTCTTCTTTACAACTCATTAAAGTTGCAACCAAGCTAAAAGTGAAAAGAATACGCTTCATCTGTTTGAATTTTATAGTCAAATATACTAAAATAATTATTGGCTTACAATCGAGCAATTAATTTGATATTGAAAACACGAGTGGTCATGTAGTTAGGAATTCCGTATTGAGATTTCGTGTACACATCGCGAACCCAAGTATTCGTAATCGCATTTTGATTGTTGAATATGTTGAAAATTTCCAATCCTAAAGAGAATTCATTAAAAGGTTTCAACCAAGTTTTTGTCGACTTGATGCCTTCATCTTTAAACACATAAGAAAAACCAACATCAGCTCTGCGATAATCGTTCAATCTCATTTGATAAGCGTATGAATCTTCTACGTAAGATGGTGCACCGCCAGGTAATCCTGTGTTATAAACTAAATTTAAATACAGTTTTAAATTTGGAATATTAGGCATATAATCTTGAAACAACATACCAAATTTCAATCTTTGATCAGTTGGTCGCGCTATAAAACCTTTTCCATCTTGATTTTCTTCAGTTTTTAAGTAGCCAAAACTAAACCAAGATTCTGTTCCTGGAACAAATTCCCCATTCAAACGCGCATCAAATCCATAAGCATAAGCTTCAGCATTATTGTTAGCTCTGTATCGAATGCGAACATTATCAATAGTATAGGTGTTTACATCCGTAATATTTTTGTAATACGCTTCTGAAATAAGTTTAAAAGGTCGCGACCACATTTTAAAACTGTAATCATTACTTAAAACTACATGAATCGACTGTTGGGCTTTTACATTCGTTTGTACTGTACCATTATAATCTCTAAGTTCTCGATAAAATGGCGGTTGATGATACAAACCTCCTGACAAACGGAACATCATATCTTTACTCCAATCAGGTTTGAAAGCAAATTGAGCTCTTGGTGAGAATGTAATTTGACTATCACCATCTGGTCTTCCATCAGCAGTAACTTGCCATTGATGTGTTCTAACACCTGCATTTAACCAATACTCATGTGTTCCGATATTTCCTCTATAATTCCATTGTGTATAACCAGAAAAACGATTTATTTTAGTAAAATTTGTCGCTCTAATGTTTTGATATGGTGCTAAAGGTCCAACATAAGGATTGTAAGGTTGGTCATTTTGATAATTTAAATCTGGATCAGGCAGCGAAAATCCTGTAGAATCCACAACTTCCCACTCTACTAAACGATCTCTAATATCTTCAAGCGTAAATTTGGCTCCCCATTCAATTTGCGATTTTTCATTAATTTCATGAAAACCTTTAACTTCTGCATTTACGATTAAAGCATCTAAATCGTTGCGAGCGTGATTTAATTGCGAACCTATTCCGCGCGTAAAAACAACATCTCCAAAGGTTTCCGAACCGATATTTGCATCCACTTCACCTAAACGATATTGCGCCAAAATATCATAATATTCCTGTTCTTGTGTATGATATCCGGAAAGGATAAACTTCAATTTATTTTTCTCATTGTATTGATAAACGGCTTTTCCGGCACCAAAAAAAGTTAGGTATTTATCCTTTTCTTGTCCTTGATAAAATACCAACAAAGCAATAGGTTGATCAATAGTACCAAAGTTGGTTTGACGCGTTAAAGGCTGATAATTGTATCTGTTTTGCGAAATATTTCCGAGAAAACTAAAGTTCCATTTGGTTGAAGCATTAAAATTCAACAAAGTCTGAACATCAAAAAAAGTGGGTCTAAAATTGGTTTCTGTTTCCTGACTGTTGACTAACAAACTGTTATCTCTGTAACGAACACCTGTAATGTTACTCCATTTTTGATTTTTAGAAACACCTTCAACTGTTAAACTTCCGCCTAATAAACTTGCTTCCAAACTAGCGCCAAAACGTTTTGGATTTCGATAAGTAATATCTAAAACAGATGATAATTTATCGCCAAATTTCGATTGAAATCCTCCAGCAGAGAAATCTACATTTTGCACCATATTGGTATTCGTAAAACTCAAACCTTCTTGCTGACCTGAACGAATTAAAAACGGACGATAAACTTCAATTTCGTTTACATAAACCAAGTTTTCATCGTAGTTACCACCACGAACAGCATACGAAGTACTTAATTCGTTATTAGAATATACACCAGGTAAAGTTTTTATGATATTCTCAATACCTGCGTTTGCCCCTGGAATAGTTCTAATGATTACAGGATCAATGGTGGTGATACCTTCAATACGTTTTTTACTATTTGCCGTAACCAAAACTTCACCAAATTCTTCAACTTTTGAATTCATCACAGGATTTAATTCAAAATCTTCGTTGGGTTTTAAATTTATCTCTAAAGTGATTTTTTTTAACGAAACATGCGAAAATGTAATAGTTACTTTTTTATTAGCATCGATTTCCAAAATGTAAAATCCGTTTTCGTTAGTAACCGTTCCCTTATCACCAACTTTTACCGTTACATTTTCAACAGGATTATTGAATTCATCTAAAATAACGCCTTTTACCCTAGCCTTTTGAGCCGAAACCGTTAGTGAAAACAGACCAACAAATAGTACAAAAAATATATTTTTCAAAAGAATGTATTTTAATTATCTAAAAAAGTAAGATTCAAAGGTAGTAGAATTTTGTAAATTATCAGTAACAACAATCTTTAAATCATTTCTTCCTTGAACGCAAATATTATCATCTAAATTGTGTACGAGCTTTTTTGTCTTGTAATCGTATTCTAACAAAATCCATTTTCCGTTGATATAACCATTGTAAGTATCTATATCTGAATGCAAATCAGTGATTGAAACACTAATTGTTTTTTGATCTTTTATGGTTTTACCTTCAACGAAATTTACGTTATAAATCCTAGGTGGCGTAGTATCTTGAGCCAGTTTAAATTTACCTAATGTTCTCGTTCTAATCGAAAACGTATTGCCTTTTCTATAAGTTTTATTGTATTCTAACTTATAGCCATCTAAAGTAGCGATGTACGTTTTAGCCATTTGTTCTTCAGTTAATCCTTGAACATCACTAAAAGTAACGGTAATATTTTTATGTACTGGAACACTATCATCATGAAGCGTCAAAATATCATTACTAACATCAAAATTTAAATAAAAATTATTGTAAAACGCATTCTCAGGAATCTGAACCGTTACATTGTTTTTTTCAAAAATAGATTCGTTTTTTGCTTTTACGTAGTAAGGTGTTTTTTGAACGGTATTTTTTATAGTGGCTTGCGCATAATAAAACTCAATTGGAATGACTAATTCTACTTTATTTCCATGAAAATCAAACACTTCTACTCTATAAGTATAATTAGCGCCTGGTTGCACTTTAATGGTTCCATCTTTTTTATTTCCTGCAACAATTGAAAGCGGATAATCGGATAATTGAAATAATTTTTGAACACGTTGTCCCATCAAATGAAAACGCTCGTAATCCATAAAATTATTAATATAACGCGACTCATCAAAAGCAAATCCATCAAACCCATACTGGTAATATAAAACACCATTTAAATACGCTTTTACTTTATACAATCCGTTTTTATTGTAGGCATTGGTACAAAAATCATACGCATTTATTCCAATTCCCATTTTCCCATTAGACTGAATCTTAGTACTCAAATAACTTCCGTCGGATTGCTTAGAAAAATTAATTGCAATAGGCTTTTGTGATTTATTTACCACTGTAGAATCCAAAGGATACGCTACCACACCTTGAATTACAGGTTTTCGTTCATCGTTAATGATTTTCTTAAAACCAAATTGCATTGGATTTAAAATTTCTTCCGATTTTGTGTTTCGGAATTCAAAATGCAAATGTGGCCCACCACTTCCTCCGGTATTTCCAGTAAAAGCAATAATATCTCTTTTTTTAACAGGCAATTCAGTAGGATACAAATACATTTCTACTTCATACGATTGTTCTTTGTATTGCTTATTTTTTATGTAGCTCTCAATAGCACCATTGGCTTTTTGCAAATGTCCGTATACAGTAGTATAACCATTTGGATGTGTTATATAAATTGCTTTTCCATAACCAAAAGTAGAAATTTTAATACGTGAAATATAACCATCTCCAGCAGCATAAACAGGCAATCCTTCGATACCTTTTGTTTTAAAATCTAAACCGGAATGAAAATGATTGCTTCGAAGTTCACCAAACGAACCTGATAAATCTAATGAAATATCTAAAGGAGATTGAAAGTAATCTTGAGGATAATCTTGGCTAAAAATGATAAACGGAATAAATAAAAAGGCTAATACAAATTTCATAGTGCTTGTGTTTAGTGCTAAAATAATAAAATATTTTTATATAAAGTAAACAAAAACCATACCTTGTTGAATTGATTAAAAATCAAACAGTTAGAAATAATAAAAATTTATTCACAAAATTTAAGAAAAAGTATTGCTATTTTTGATTACTAATGCTAACTTTGTGAAATAATGAAATGAATTTTATCATTAATGAATGGATTATCTGAATTAATTGATTCTCTCGAAGTTAAATTTTTTAAGCTTAACCAAAAAGTGGTACAGCTTGAAAAGAAAAACCAAGAATTGCAGGATGAATTGTTGCTTTCTAAAAAAAATCAACAAAAGCAAACTGGTGAAATTGAAGCTTTGAGAAACCAATTAGATACTCTAAAAATGGTAAACTCATTACTAGGCAGTGAAGAAAATAAAAGAGAAACGAAACTCAAAATAAATTCATTAATCAGAGAAATCGATTATTGCATAGCCCAACTTTCGGATTAGAACCGTATGAGTGAGAAACTGAAAATTAAAATATCTATAGCAGACAGAGTATATCCCTTAACTGTGGATCCGTCTCAAGAAGAAGGACTTAGAATTGCTTCTAAGAAAATAGATGCTATGATAAAGCAGTTTGAACAAAGCTATGCCGTAAGAGACAAACAAGACGTTTTAGCCATGTGCGCTTTGCAATTTGCTGCACAAGTAGAGCAAAAACAAATCAATAAATCTCAGGATAATGAATCAAACATAACTAGATTACAAAGTCTAGATAAAAAATTGAGCGAACTTCTCTCAAAATAAATACGTTCTTACATAATAAATACGATACTGCCTACATTAGTATATATTTGATAAACTCAACACTAACAAATTAAACGAGTGAATCTTTGCAACTATAACAGGCCCTTCAGTGGGAAGTTTGAACTGCAGGTTAGCTCAAATCTTGTATAACCGAGTTTATACAAACATCTAATGTAGGCTTTTTTTATATAATTTTTTTAACACATATGGATATACTAAGTATAATAATTGGAATTGTTGTCGGTCTTGCTGGAGGTTTTGGAATTGCTAAGTTTTTAGAAAAAAGCAATGTTTCTAACCTAATTAAAAACGCAAAAAAAGAAGCAGCTTCGATTTTAAAAGACGCTAAAACAGAAGCTGAAGCAGCGAAAAAAGATAAAATTCTACAAGCTAAAGAGAAGTTTTTAGAATTAAAAGCAGAACATGAACAAGTTATTTTAGCGCGTGACAAAAAAATGGCTGAAGCCGAAAAAAGAACACGTGATAAAGAATCGCAAATTTCTAACGAATTAGCTAAAACTAAAAAAGTTAATGAAGAAGTAGAAAACAAAATTGCTGATTACAACACTAAAATTGAGTATTTAGAGAAAAAGCAACAAGAAATCGAGAAGCTTCACAGAAGTCAAGTTGAGCAATTAGAAGCTATTTCTGGCTTATCTGCTGAAGAAGCTAAAAATCAATTGGTTGAAAGTTTAAAAGCTGAAGCCAAAACAAATGCTATGTCATTTATTCAAGACACTGTTGAAGAGGCTAAAATGACAGCACAGCAAGAAGCTAAGAAAATCATCATTAATACAATTCAACGTGTTGGAACTGAAGAAGCAGTTGAAAATTGTGTTTCTGTTTTCAATATTGAATCAGATGATGTTAAAGGTAGAATCATTGGTCGTGAAGGTCGTAACATTAGAGCTTTAGAAGCTGCAACAGGAGTTGAAATAATTGTTGATGATACACCTGAAGCAATTATCTTATCTTGTTTTGATCCTGTAAGAAGAGAAATCGCTCGTTTAGCACTTCACAAATTAGTAACTGATGGTCGTATTCACCCAGCTCGTATTGAAGAAGTAGTTGCTAAAACAGCTAAACAAATTGATGAAGAAATCATCGAAACTGGTAAACGTACGGTAATTGATTTAGGAATCCACGGATTACACCCTGAATTAATTAAAGTGGTAGGTAGAATGAAATATCGTTCATCTTACGGACAAAACTTGCTACAACACTCAAGAGAGGTAGCGAAGCTTTGTGGTATTATGGCCGCTGAATTAGGATTAAACGTTAAATTAGCAAAAAGAGCTGGTTTATTACACGATATTGGAAAAGTTCCTGATACTGAAAGTGAATTACCTCACGCAATTTTAGGTATGCAATGGGCTGAGAAATATGGTGAAAAAGAAGAAGTTTGCAACGCTATTGGAGCCCACCACGATGAAATTGAAATGAAATCATTAATTTCTCCAATTATTCAAGTATGTGATGCTATTTCTGGAGCACGTCCTGGAGCAAGAAGACAAGTATTAGATTCTTACATTCAGCGCTTAAAAGACTTAGAAGATATTGCATTTGGATTTAGTGGTGTTAAAAACGCATACGCGATTCAAGCAGGTAGAGAATTACGTGTAATTGTAGAAAGTGAAAAAGTATCTGATGATGCTGCAGTAAACTTATCATTTGATATTTCACAAAAAATCCAAACGGAAATGACTTATCCTGGTCAAGTAAAAATTACTGTAATTAGAGAAACTAGAGCAGTAAATATTGCCAAATAAAAGGATAAAACATCATACAAAACGCAAAAGACTTGTTATTCATTTAACAGGTCTTTTTTTAATTCTGATAACATGATTTGCAATTTTGGCACAATTTTTTCGTTCTAAAATGGTAATCATAAAACTATAGATATGAAAAAAGTAATTTTATTAGTCCTAGTTTTTATTGGAACACAAAATGTTATTGGACAAGAAAAAACAAAAAGCGAGGGAAGTTTTGGTATTAAAGGTGGTTTAAACTACTCAACAGTAACTCAAGGAGATTTTGACGAAGGACCAGATCCAAGAACAAGTTTTCATATTGGTTTCTTTTCAGAAATTCCTTTAATTGACAAAGTATTTTCTATTCAACCCGAATTCATTTATTCGAGACAAGGTTTTGAAAACAACTTTACACTTCTGGGAAACAATTACAAAACCACATATAAAATTGATTATATCAATGTTCCGGTTTTAGCCAAAATATATTTAGGCAAAACATTTGCTATTGAAGCTGGACCTCAATTTGGTCTAAAAATAAACGAAAATGTAGAAACTAATAATTCTACAACTGAAACAAATGACGTTAATGCTTTTGACACAGCATTGGCGGCAGGAATATCACTGAATTTTGATTCTGTATTTATCTCTGGAAGATATACCTATAGTTTAAATGAAGTCGTCAAAAACTCCAATGCTAAAAATTCAGTATTTCAAGTAGGATTAGGTTTTAAATTTTAAATCTTTTAAAAAGACATTAATTATCAAATTAGTGTCTTTTTTTTATCTCCTAGGATGAAAATTATTTAACACCTCAGAAAGGAATTTTCTATCCAAATGCATATATACTTCTGTAGTAGTAATTGATTCGTGTCCGAGCATTAATTGTATCGAACGTAAATCGGCTCCATTTTCTAATAAATGCGTTGCAAAAGAATGTCGGAATGTATGTGGACTGATTGTTTTATTTAAATTGATTTTTACGGCTAAATCTTTAATAATCGTAAAAACCATGGCGCGCGTTAATTGCCTCCCTCTCCTGTTTAAAAAAAGCGTATCCTCATGCCCTTTTTGAACTGGATAATGCACTCGTATTAAGTTTACATAAGAAGTAATATATTTAATTGTAGAGCCTCCTACAGGCACAAAACGTTGTTTATTTCCTTTTCCTGTAATTTTAATAAAACCTTCTTCAAAAAAAAGGTCTGAAATCTTTAAACCCACCAATTCTGACACTCGCAAACCACAGCTGTATAGCGTTTCTAACATAGCTTTGTTGCGTTCTCCTTCTGGAGTAGATAAATCAATGGCGTTAATTAAAGCATCTATTTCCTCTGTTGCTAAAGTATCGGGTAATTTACGACCTGTTTTAGGCACTTCTATCAATTCTAAAGGAGTGTTGTTACGATAATCTTCAAATACTAAATAATTAAAGAAGCTTTTTAAACCAGAAATTATTCGCGACTGGCTTCGTGCATTTACTTTTGATGAAATTTCGTAAATGAATTGCTGAATGGTTTCTTCTGAAATATGAATTGGAGAAACGGCAATATCGTGTTGATGTAAGAACAACACTAATTTTTCAATATCAAACGTATAGTTTTCAATGGTATTTTTAGAAAGACCACGCTCTAATCGCAGATAATTTTGATATTCTTTAATATACGATTGCCATGTACTCATGTATCAAATGTAAGCAATTTGATGTAATAAAAAAATCCCGCCGAAGCGGGATTTTTGACTTATTTGTTATACAAATTAGAATTTGTAAACTAAACCAAAATTGATTGAAGCGAAATCTAATCCTAATTGGAATTTGTTTTTAGCCTCAGCACCAGATACATCTTCTTTAGATGATGAATAACCTAAGATACCAACTGAAGTTTCTAATGCAAAATTATCAGAAACAAAATAGTTAAAACCTGGAGCTAAATTGATAGAGAATGTATTAACATCTTCTCCAGATCCAAATGGAGTTAATCCCCCCATAAATTCCACATACTCAGTACTTGTTGTAGCATAATTAACATTTAATTCTGCAAACGGTGCAAATTTAGAAGTTTTTAAGTAATATCTACCAAAAGCTCCAAATGAAGTTGTTTTGTTTTCAGCAGCTGTATCTCCATCTTCATCAACTTTACCACTTCCTAATCCTAATCCTAATCCTAACGCAATGTTTTCTGTTACGAAATAACCTACTTTAGGAGCAACTGTAAATTCATTTACTTTTACATCATCTTGTTTTTCTGAACTAAATCCAACAGTTCCAGACATAAAAATACTTCCTTTAGAAAATCCACCATTTCCTTTTTCTTCTTCTTGTGCGTTAGCAAAACCAAAAGCCAATAATGCTACAGCAGATAATAAAACTTTTTTCATGTTTAGTTTAAATTTAAAGTTAATAGGGCAAATTTATAGCATTTTTCTATACAAAATAACAAAATTTGTTATGTTATTAACAATTTTATTAACAAGTAAAATCAATGTGGTTAATAATCAAGCAGTTAAAAAGCATAAAAAATAATAAATTAAAGTTTTTTTAATACTTTTTTTTCTTTTTTAAAAATTAAAAAATTAACCAACTATTTCATTTTCAACAACTTCCTAAAATCGGTAAAATTAGCATTTTGTCGATAAAAACAATAAAAAGCGCTAGAAAACGTTTTTACAAGTACAAAAACGTTGTCAATTACTATAAATAAAGCGTTTCTATAGTTTATCACAAGGTATCATTTATAACTTTCAGTTCACTAAATACTTTATATATGAAAAAAAGAATTGCAACATTGATTTTACTAATTCTAGGAATTGGTTTTTCACAGGCTCAAATGCTAAAATTCGGAATTAAAGGCGGTGTAAACTTTGCTAACTATACAGGCGGTGATATTTCGGGAGTAGATTTTAACACCATAACTAGTTATCATGCTGGTGTAGTTTCCGAAATTAAGATCTTTGAAAATTTTGCACTTCAACCAGAACTCTTGTATTCTACACAAGGTTCAGAACTTGATGGATTAGGAGATCAAATTAAAAACGAGTTGGGCTATTTATCTTTACCTGTCTTAGCAAAATTTTATCTTACACCTAATAAGTTCAGTTTAGAAGTTGGCCCACAATTTTCTGCCTTGGTAAGCGAGCGTAATGAAGTTGATACAAATGATAGTAATACTTTTGACTTTGGTTTAGCTGGAGGTTTAAGTTATAAAATAACCGATGGTATATTTGTTTCAGGAAGATATGTTGCTGGTTTAACTGAAGCTAAAAAAGATGCCGATGTGAAAAATTCAGTGATACAATTTTCTGTAGGATTTCTGTTTTAATACAAATTCACAATATTTTACTAAAACCATTCTTAGAAAGAATGGTTTTTTTATTTTTACAAAAACAATCCACATGAACATCATCATTATAAACGGTCCAAATCTTAATCTTTTAGGAAAGCGCGAACCAGAAGTTTATGGCAACGAAACTTTTGAAACGTATTTTAAAAAATTAGAATCGCAATTTCCTTCATTAAACTTAGACTACTTTCAAAGCAATATAGAAGGTGAAATTATTACTAAAATTCAAGAAACCGGATTTTCTTATGATGGTATTATTTTAAATGCTGGAGCTTATACGCATACATCTATAGGTATAGGCGATGCAATAAAAGCAATTACTACTCCCGTTATAGAAGTTCATATCTCGAATACTTTTTCAAGAGAATCGTTTAGACATCAATCCTATATTTCCCCAAATGCTAAAGGAATTATTATTGGATTTGGATTACAGAGTTACGATTTAGCAATAAAATCGTTTTTATAATACAACCTTTTATTAGGTACAAACGTCTATATAATAAACTTAACTTATGAATAAAATTCTATTTGCTTTACTATTTATTTTTTCATCCATTTCATTTGCTCAAATAAAAGGAACAATTAAAGACAAAGAAGGAAATCCACTCCCTTTTGTAAACATATATATTGAGAACACTTATATAGGTACAACTTCTAATGAATTAGGAAAATACGAATTGAATGTAAATGATAAAAAAAATGTTCATTTGATTTTCCAGTATTTAGGATATAAAACACAAAAACATATTCTTACCATTACTCAATTTCCATATGAATTTGATGTTGTTTTACAAGAAGAAGATTTTCAATTAAAAGAAGTTGTAGTTGTAAATGGTGAAAATCCTGCAAATGAAATTATTCGAAATGCAATAAGAGACAAAAAGAAAAACGCGGCAAAAACTGATAAGTTTGAAGCAGATTTTTATTCAAGAGGAATTTTTAGAGCTAAAGACATTCCTAAAAAGTTTATGGGAATTGAAATTGGTGATTTAGAAGGCAACTTAGATTCTACAAGAAGCGGTATTATTTACCAATCGGAAACCGTTTCAAAAATCAAATTTCAAAAACCAAACGATTTAAAAGAAGAAATTATTGCTTCTAAAATTGCTGGAGACGACAATGGTTTTAGTTACAACACGGCATTGAACACTAATTATGATTTTTACGAAAACTATGTTGATTTTGGTATTAACATGGTTTCGCCAATTGCTGACAATGCATTTAACTATTACAGATACAAATTAGAAAGCACTTTTTACGACGATAAAAACCAACTTATCAATAAAATACAAGTTACGCCTAAACGAGATAAAGAACCTGTTTTTGAAGGTTACCTATATATAGTAGAGGATTCTTGGGCAATTTATGGTGTTGATTTAGATATTAAAGGATATCGTATGCAACAACCAATTTTAGAAACCATGAAGCTTACCCAAAATTTCAGTTATAATGTAGAAAATAAACTTTGGGCTAAAAACATTCAATCTTTAGATTTTAACGCGGGAATATTTGGAATGAAATTCACCGGAAAATTTACCCACGTATTCACGAATTACAATTTTAAAGATGCTTTTGAAAAGAAAACATTTGGTAAAGAAATCGTGACTTTTGCCGAAAATGCCAATAAAAAAGAAGACAGTTATTGGACAGAATATCGTCCGGTTCCTTTAACAGAAGAAGAAACTTCTAATTATGTAAAAAAAGACAGCATTCAAACCATTAGAAAATCACAAACCTATTTGGATTCTATAGATGCAAAAGGGAATAAATTCAAGTTCATGAAAATATTTACTGGCTATACTTATAAAAACACATATAAAAAGTGGAATTTCAACTATCAAGGATTAACCAATTTAAGTTCATTAAGTTTTAATACAGTTCAAGGTTGGAATTTAGATTCTGGGTTTTCATTCAGAAAATGGAATGAAGAAACCGGTAAATTCACTTCTATTTCATCGACGTTTAATTATGGTTTTGCAGAAGATCGTCTTCGTGTAAACGGACGTTTTTATCACCGATTCAACAATAGAAACAATGCTTACATTGCTGTTGGAGGCGGAAGTGCAATTAGTCAGTTTAATCCAAACCAACCAATTAGCAATATAATCAATTCGGTTGCAACCTTATTCTTTAAAAACAACTACATGAAATTGTATAATAAAGAATTTGCCGAAATCAACTATGGTCAAGAAGTTGTCAACGGTATTTTTGCTTCGGGTAAATTACTATATGAAAATCGCCGTGCACTTTTTAATAATACCGATTACACCATCATTAAAAACGATGATTTATATTTTTCAAATGATCCGTTACAACCTTACAATTATACTTCGGTGCCGTTTGAAAAACATCATATTATGAAAGCAAGTTTGGGAACGCGCATTCGTTTTGGACAAAAATATATTTCTCGTCCTGATGGAAAAATAAACATTCAAAATGATGACTATCCTATTTTGAGTTTGTATTATGAAAAAGCATTTGGTGCTTCCGATAGCAATTATGAATATGGTTTTGTTTCAGGAAGTGTTGATTACAATAAAACATTAGGCAATAAAGGTGATTTTGGTCTGCGATTTAAAGCAGGGAAATTCTTTGATGCTGACAATATTTCGTTTGCCGATTATAAACACTTTAATGGTAATCAAACTCACGTGAATATGTTGAATAATTCATTAAACTCGTTTAATTTATTACCTTATTATAGTCATTCTACAAATGATGCTTATTTGGAAACACATATAGAACACAACTTTAAAGGTTATATTATGAATAAGATTCCGTTGTTAAACAAATTGCAATGGAATTTAATTGGCGGTTTTCACCAATTGAACATTCCAAATATGAAACCGTATCAAGAGTTTACTGTTGGTTTTGATAACATTGGTTGGGGTAAATTTAGATTCTTGCGTGTTGATTATGTAAGAAGTTACCAAAACGGATATCAAGGTGATGGTGTGATGTTTGGGGTGAAGTTTTAAATCTTAAAGTTCCTTAATTAGAGGAAGTTGAATTGAATATTTATTATATTTGTATTCTGTAATTTTAATTTATTATGACAACATCAGCAATCAAACACGTAAATTCCAAACTCAAAAATTTACCTGATGCTTTGGTAGAAGAAGTGGAAAAATACATTGATTTTCTTGCATTTAAGTATTCCCAAGAAAGTCAAGATGTGCCTCAGTGGCACAAAGATGTTGTATTACAACGTATTGAAAATCAAGAACCTCCTGTTGATGCTTTTAAAATGATAGAAGAATTAGAAGGCTAACCATGATTAAGTACCAAATAGTTGCTGACCCAAGAGTTGCCAATGATTTGAAAGAAGCTCGTGATTTCTTAAATTCAAGAAGAAAAGGATTGGGAAGTAAATTTTTAAAAGAATACAAAGTGCTTTTAAAAACCTTACAAAGTAATCCAGATTTCCAAGTAAGATGTAAGAACATCCATTGTTTACCACTGAAAACATTCAAGTATATGGTTCATTTTACTATTGATATCCTTAGCAAAACAGTTCACTTATACGCTGTACTTTCAACTCACCAAAATCCTAACAAACATTGGTTGTAAATTATTAAAGACATTTCTAAACGAAATGTCTTTTTTTATTGGTGTACTTTCCACTTTACTTTAATTAGATACTTCTTGTTTTAAATTTAATTTTATCCTTTGAGTATACTACAACAAATTATAATTGTGGTAATTAAAATTACGTTTCTACAGTTCTCGATACATTTTACCTTTATAAATCTGAGACTTTATAAAGGTAAAATTCGCGAAGTGACGTTAGTGGAATTACTTTTTATAAAAACACAAGAAATGTACTATTAATCCATTTTGTTACAATAAAGGCTACCAAAGTTTTTCATTTTATATTTGGTTTGCATTAATAAACAGTACTATATTAATGCTATATCAGTGCTATATCAGTGCTATATATATAAATAAAATTGTGAGTAACTATTTATAATGGATTGTTCATGGGAAAATTAAAAGGGATTATACAGTTAACTGGAAAATTTGATGGTTTATCATTTTATGAGATGAATGGTAAAATTGTGATACGGAAAACGGGTGGTTTTGATGGCGAGAAAATTAAGAATAATGCTAATTATACTCGTGTTAGAGAAAACAGTTCTGAATTTGCGCATTGTGCTAAAGTGGGGAAATATTTTAGAAGCGCTTTTAGTTCTTGTTTGATGCCGCTACGTATACCTTATGTACACAACCATATTGTGAGTTTGTTTCAAGGGATTTTGAAATTAGATGGGATACAAAAAAGAGGAAATAGAACTGTTAGAAATGGAATGCTTACTACGGAAGGTAAAAAGGCGCTTTTGGCTTTTGAATTTGATAAAACTCAAAAGTTTAGTCGATACTTTCCTTTTAAAATGGAGGTTGATTTTACTGCCGGTAGTTTAAAGGTTTTAGATTTTTGCGCTTCTACTCTTAATGCCCCAAAGGGAGCTGACCAAGTACAATTACAATTACATGTTGCGAAATTAGATTTTGAACATTTTACAACACCAATAACTCAGACAAGTTCAATGACTTTAATTAACTTGAATGACGCCACTACATACGATTTAGTTTTATCCTATACCCCCACTCTACAGGATTCGAATATTCCTATAGCTGTATTGGAGGTAGTTTTTTTTCAAAAAGTAAACGGAAGTTTTGTACCACTTAAAGGCGGAGGAATGAAAATTGTGGGGATTGATAGCTAATTCGTTCTACTAGTTGTAGCTTGAGAATTGAAAAAAACACCCCTTTAAAAGAAGGTTTTTAGGTTTTCGTTTTTGTTGTTTCTTTTTGGGTAAAAAGGAGCAGGAGATCTTGATGGCCTCCGAGTTTTTTCTTTAAACGTTGTTTTGCTTTTTTAACGGCATCTGTAGTGATTCCTAGCGATTGAGAAATTTCGATATTGCTAAATCCTAATTTTTGTAAAAAAATAATTCTCTTATTAGAGTCAGTAAGTTCTGGAAAATTGGTTATTAGGTTTTGAGAAAAATCTGGGAATTCTTTTTCAAATTCGCGCTTAAATCTAATCCAATTGCTTTCGGTCATTAGATGGGATTCGAGAAGTGCATGGAGTTTTCCATTTTTCTTTTCTAAGCAAGAAGAGGAGGAAGTTTCAACGGTTTAAATTTCTTTCTTTAGTAGGTTTATTTGAACGTTTTTATTTTTAAGGTATTCCACTTGACTGCTAAGACTTTCATTTGAAGATTTGAATTTTTTTTCCATTTTTCGTTTCTGATCTTCCAGAGCGGTTACTTTTTGCTCATAAAGATCCTCACGCTTGTTATGTTTCTTTCTCTGAAAGAAATAGATAAGCATGGCCATCAGAACAGAAAAACGTGGCTGCAACAAATACGGTTATTACCAATGTTACTATTTCTAAATCGGCTTATATTGTAAAAGTGGTTTTAGAGAATGGAGCAGAAGTAAGTAAAAAGATAATTTACTAAAAAGAAGATAATAAACAAAAAGCCCCGAAAATTCAGGGCTTTTTTTGTGGGAAATGATATAAGTTTTCCATTTCATTGTGTAGCTACAAATTTTTTAAAAATAAATTTTTGCAACAAGAACTGTTTCAAATCTTTAAAAAAAATTATTTTGAAACAACTGTTGTTGCAATTCTACAGAAAATATTTTTTTTGCAACATGGCTTGGTTGAATGAAATGTTTTGCTTTTTAGTCTAGTACTTTAGAAGCATTATTTGGATGATTTATCTTCCTTAAACATCTTATACGACTAACTCGCACTCTTATAAATCAAAACGATTTTCGATTTTTAGGGTGGTATAAATGTTTTTCAGATGGTATTTTACCGTGTTTTCCGAAATGAAAAGTAGAACAGCAATTTCTTTATTGGTTTTTCCTTGTTTTACTAATTCTATAATTTCCAATTGCCTTTCGGAAAGATTGTATTTTTTTAAATTTTCATTAGCGTTTTCTTTTTCGAGAATCTCTTGAGAAAGTTTTTCCAGTTCCTTACGCATTCGCGTGTTGTCTCGTTCTATGAGCATGCGCTTTTGTTTGTTTGCTCTGAACAGTAGAAATAAAACAACAATTAAAGCCAGTAGAACAACCGAAATAGTCAATAAAAAAAGGCGTATGTTTTTCTCGTTGCGAAGCTCCAAATTCCGCCTTTTATTGATGAGCTCTTTCTCCAGAAGATTTAGTTTACCGCTTTCAAATGGGGCATTGTATTTCCCTGAAATTTCATTAGCTTCGAGTTCCAAATGGTACGCTTTTTTATAGTCGCCCTGAGCTACATAAAAATGACTTAAATCGTACATAAGCCGAATTTTGTAAACCGGTATTTTATATTTTTCAACATAGTACATTCCCTGTTCAAAAGCGGTTTTAGCCATGTTTTCATCGTGGGTGTGCCCGGCCAAATTGATAATTTTGCAGTACACGCCCGGTAAATGCTCCGGATTTTCCTTTTTTAGGAGGGCAATTCCCTCGTCTAGAGTCTTTTTTGCACCAGCATAATCTTTATCTTTTTGTTGTAAAACTGATTTAACGTTCAGGTAAAAGGCTCTTGTGGTAGCGTCAATCAGTACTAAATTGTTAGGGTCTATCTGGTTAAATAATCTTTGAGTTTCTTCAATTTTCTGCAAATCAAATTGAATAAACATTTTTTCAATCTGTATTTGAGTTGTTACAATCTTCTTTTTATCGGTTTTGACGCCTTCCTTTAAGGCCAAATCCAGATTGGTTAGAACTTCCGGATAGTTGAAAAGCCGTTTGTAGGTGAGCGCTTTATTCAGATAGGCGTAATACTTGTCTAAAGAGGTGCTGGAATTATCTGCAATAATTTCTTCTAATGTAACGATAGACTCATCATATTTTGCCTGATTATTGAGTTCCATAATCTCGCGACTTAGCTTTTTTGAATCAACAGCTTGTGCAAAAAGAAGCGAAGGAAGACACAGTATCCAGTACAAAAGAGTTTTTTTAAAGTTTAAGCGTATTGAATCTTTCAATTTGTAACTGTTTGATTTTTAATGATATTAATGACCATACTAAAGAGTAGTCTATAAAACTACCCGTTAACTACCCGCACAAAAATAGGAAAAATAGGATTCAGTTATTTTTTTTGTGGGAGTTATTTCTACATAATTGATCAGTTGGTAGAATATATTGACCAATTTTTTTTAAAGGCAAAAAGTAACGTGCTTTTATAAAGTAGGGATATGTTATAAAGCAAACCAGTATAAAATTGTCCGAACGATAAATTAAGAAAAAAAAGAATAGTAGTATGTTTTGATTTGTCCCCTTTTTGCCCCCATAAAAGTGTCGACTTTAAAAGCAATTACAAATTTGGTGAAAGCTTAAATTATTCACCTACAAAATAAATTAGGACCAACTCTTAAACAACATAAAGTGAAGAAAAAATTATTTTTAGCAGCCAGTGTTTTATTTGGAACAACAGTTTTTGCACAAGTGGGAATTAACACCACCGCCCCGAATGCGCAATTAGACATTCGCGCCACCAGTGCCACTGCCCCATCAAATACGGATGGATTATTAATCCCCAAAATCGATGTTTTCCCGGCCACCAACCCAACCGCTGCCCAACAAGGGATGTTGTTGTACCTAACCACCACTTCAGGAAGCAACGCACCGGGGTTTTATTATTGGGACAATCCTACTGCCACCTGGATTGGTTTAGGAAAAGATGTAAAAGCGTGGCAATTGAACGGTAACACCGTAAACGCCACCACGGATTTCATGGGTTCGACCAACAATGCGGATGTGATTTTTAAACGCAATAACATTCGTGCGGGACGCTTAGGAGACACCAATACTTCGTTTGGTAAAAGCGCATTGAATCCCGCTACAACGGGCGCTATTAATACTGCAATTGGTCATCAAAGCTTGTTAAGCAATACGTCGGGAAATTATAATGTAGCTGTAGGGAACGATGCATTGAAAGCGAACTTAACAGGAAGTGATAATCTCGCTTTGGGTTCGGGAGCATTATTCAGTAATACGCTCGGAAATGGCAATACTGCCTTTGGGAATGATGCATTATTTAGTAATCTTGCAGCATATGATAATATAGGTATTGGAAGAAGAGCTTTATTTTCCAACACAAATGGAAGCAGAAATTTGGCAGTGGGTTTCGAAGCTTTGCGCAATCACATTAATGGTTCAAACAATGCTGGCTTTGGTAACAATACCGCTATAGGGAATTCCTTAACGAACGCTACAGCCATAGGGGCCAATGCCTCTGCAACGACTTCCAATAGTCTGGTTTTAGGTAGTATTAATGGTGACAACGGCGCAACGGCAAGTACGAATGTAGGTATTGGCACCACAGCACCTAATGCGATTTTAGAGGTAAAAGCTGTTAACCCTGCCGCTCCTGCCAACACAGAGGGTTTGTTAATACCGAGAGTAAGTGTTTTTCCAGCCACCAACCCAACGGCTGCTCAGCACGGTATGCAAGTTTTTTTAACCACAGCCGTGGGTACCCAGCAGCCCGGTTTTTATTATTGGGATGATCCTACCACCAGTTGGGTAGGTATCGGCGGTAGTGCCTCAGGCAACAATTGGGCGTTAGCGGGCAATACCGTAAATGCTACCACCGATTTCATGGGCTCGACCAACGATGCCGATGTGATTTTTAAACGGAATAATGTGAGAGCCGGACGTATCGGTATAGAAAATACTTCCTTTGGGGTTGATGCTTTGAATCCTGCTTCCACAGGTTCTCGAAACACTGCTACTGGAGTTGCTTCATTGTCATCAAATACCACAGGTACTGATAACACAGCTTCTGGGTATCTTTCATTGTCTTCTAACACCACAGGTTCTCAAAACACCGGTATCGGGTACAACACCCAAACGGGGAGTGCTACGAACGTGTTAACGAACACCACCGCAATAGGGGCCAACGCCTCAGCAACCACCTCCAACAGTTTGGTTTTGGGAAGTATCAATGGCGTAAATGGAGCAACAGCTTCCGCCAATGTAGGTATCGGCACGACAGCACCCAATGCTGCTTTAGAGGTAAAAGCTGTTAACCCTGCGGCTCCTACGAACACTGAGGGCTTATTGATTCCGAGAGTAAGTGCATTCCCAGCTACCAACCCTACGGTAGCCCAACACGGTATGCAGGTTTTTTTAACGACAGCGGTGGGTGCAAATCAACCTGGTTTCTATTATTGGAACAACCCTACCACGAGTTGGATAAGCATAGGTGGCAGTACCACAGGAAATAACTGGGCTTTGGCAGGCAACACCGTAAATGCTACTACTGATTTTATGGGTTCCACCAATAATGCCGATGTAATCTTTAAGCGCAATAATGTAAGGGCTGGAAGTTTGGGATTTTATAATGTTTCGCTTGGTGTTGATGCATTGGTTTCAAATGTTGCAGGTAATGGGGTTGCGGCTTTCGGTTATTATAGTCTGAGATCAAGTACTGGAAGTTATAATACTGCTATTGGAGCAGGAAGTTCGATGTACAATACTACAGGTGTTCGTAATACCGCTTTAGGTAATGCAGCACTTCGAGAAAATGCTACTGGTTCAGAGAATACTGCTGTTGGAGCAGCTGCTTTTCAAAATGTAACAGCTTATTCGAACTCAACCGCTCTTGGATATTCAACTGTAATTTTAGCAAGCAATCAAGTACGCTTAGGTAACTATGCCGTAACCAGCATTGGCGGACAAGTGAGTTGGACAACCTTATCCGATGCCCGCTTTAAAATCGAGAATACCAAAAAAGTACCGGGAATCGACTTTATCAAGAAACTGCGTCCGGTAACGTATTACGTGAACCACGAGGCGATGAATGCGTATTTAAATGCAGGTCGTGGGAAAGAAAGCGGGGATAGTGTTGCCAACGTGGCTATAGCAAGTGGCGATGCGTATAAACCAACCTATACCAAAACGCTGGAATCCGGTTTCATGGCACAGGAAGTAGAACAAGCCTCCAAAGAATTGGGTTATGAGTTTAACGGAGTAGATGCGCCTAAAAACGAAAAAGATTATTACGGTTTGCGTTACAGTCAGTTTGTGGTACCGTTGGTTAAAGCGGTACAGGAGCTCAATGAAAAGTTAGAGCAAAAACAAGCCGAAAACGATCAACTGAAAGCGATGTTGCTGGAACTGGAAAAACGTATCGCTAAACTTGAAAAAAATGCTTCTAATTAAATAATTAAATTTTATCATGTTAAAAAAGTACCTTTTTGTGTTGCCTTTTACTTTGGCAGGATTAGTATCGAATGCTCAGACTATTTTGGAAAATAAAACTGTCAATGCTGTGCCGGCAACGCATTTGGATTTTGACGGTATTAACGATTATGTGAACTGTGGTAACGCTCCTGCGGTGCAAATTTCAGGAAATGCCATCACATTAGAAGCCAGAGTTAAGTTCAAATCTTTTGCAGGTTCTTTTAATGACGGAAGTATTATTAATAAAGAACAAAATAGTCCTGATTATGGTTACATGTTGCGTGCCGGATCGTCTGGTATTGTGAATTTTAATTTAGGTAATGGTTGATGGAATGAATTGTCTTCCCCTAGCTATGCGGTAACTATAGGAGTGTGGCATCATATTGCGGCAACTTATGATGGGACGACCATGAAAATTTATGTAGATGGGGTGTTAGTAGCTTCTCAAGTAAGTGCCAATATTTATTTTAGTAGTACAAACCAAAATCTAATGATTGGCTCTTGGAGTAATATTGGTAGGTATTTAAATGCAGCGGTAGACGAAGTGCGTGTTTGGAATGTGTCTCGTACAGCAGCAGAAATACAGCATTATATGAATTGTGAATTAAGTAATCCGACTTCTCAAACCGGTTTGGTTGCTTATTACCAATTTAACCAAGGCATTGATAGTGCGGATAACACAGCTCTGACTACTTTAGCGGATAGTTCTTCAACGGCATACACTGCAACGTTAACTAATTTTGCCTTGAACGGAACAGTGTCGAACTGGTTGTCTGGCTCAAGTGTGGTAACTGGCAGTACTTGTTCCATTTTAAGTTCGAATGATTTTGCATTCAATTTTGAGAATGTAAAAGTATATCCTAATCCTTCATCTGGTATTTTTCAACTACAAATTCAAGAAGAAGTACAGCTAGAAGTATATGATTTAATGGGGAAAATGGTTTTACAAAAAAACGTACAAGCTGGTGCCGCTTTTTTTGATCTTTCACAATATGCTTCTGGAGTATATATATTGAAGGCTACGAATGTTTTTGGAGATACAATTGTTTCAAAAATAGTGAAAGAATAATTCAATAAACTATTTTAAAATTAGAATTTGAATGTGTTTTTTAAATAGAATGATTTATCCGTTGTCATTGACGATGAGTAAACTTCTCATAAGTATTACTTTAATTAAGTAATCTTATTACCGTTTTTTTTAGTTTTTCTTTGTGACATCGTAAAGGCAGTTACAATTATACTGCTTTTACGCTTGCCTTTTCTTTTTTGTTTTATTGTTCTTCTAATTGTGTTGACTATGAAGTTTTAAAATCTATTCTTTTCTAAGGATTGATCTTTTAGATGACGCTAGTTTTTTTTTATAACTAGAAAGATTCACCTTACTCCAATAATCAACTAGTAATCAATATGTTGTTTTTTTTGTCCCCTATTTGTCCCCCCTTTGTTTTTCGTTTTTTTAGTTAAAAAAGTAATTTTGACTTTCTTCAATTATTGTTTTAACAAAAGCCAATGTTGTGTTATTTAGATTAAAAACTTAGATTTAATATGGAAAATAAAATAAAATATAGTTTTGCGGTGGTAATGCTTATGGCTTTTGCCTTGGTTGGTATTGTATTAAACGTATATGCCTTACTATTCACATAGTGATTGAAATTTGAATACGATGATAGGCAGTAAATACTTAATGTAATTTCTATAAACCTTCTATATTATCTATTATCATATTTGATAATTAAGACATTAAGTTCTGTTTTTGAGTTAATTTTACATCAAAATACATTATACCACATCAAATACCCTCTTTAAACTTTGAATAAATAACGAAATACTTTCTAAGCAAAAGTCCAATTTGTTTTGAGACGTAAATTTTGGATATCTATTTTGTATGTAATTGAAATTTATTTGAGATTAAAAATATTGAACGATAGTCCAGAATAATATCCAAAGTCGTATACATTTTTAGTAAAGCTGTTCACATTTTTTAAATTCGTATGATCACCCACTTGTAAACCATTTGTCATTTATTACCCTATATAGAATCTGCTATGATTTATGGAGAAGGAAAGCCTTAAAACATTTGTATTGTGGTACCTGACAAAGCCATTATACAAAAAACGGCTGAAATACTTGACGTAAAAACAGAGTTTGACATGTTAATTCATTCCCCTATTGTACAAGAGTTTGTAGCCATTGAGATTATAAAAAGTCTGAAAGAGAAATATGGAGGTTATGAAATACCAAAGAAATTTATTTTCTTTGACACTCCTTTTACTGTAGAAAATGTTTTTTTAACCCAAACTTTAAAATTAAAAAGACGATTGGTTGTTGAGAAATTTAAAAATCAGATCGATGGTTTATATCAAGGGTAATTTTGATATAAAATTTGAAAAAATACTTACAAGAAGCACTTCAATTAAAGGAGTGCTTTTTTATTTCAAGAACACATCATATCCAAAACGAAGCATCAGAATATGTGAAAAAACTAAAACAAATCGCTATGCGTACCTGTATCTAAAAGAAGTAGTATGAGTTCAGTATCGTTTTGTTTCCAAACTAAAAGCTAATCTGGCTTTATGTGACATCCCCAACAATCCTTGTAATTTCCTGATAATTTGTGTGGTTTGTATTTTTGTGGTAGCTTACCTTCTTTTTGAAGTAAATCAATTACTACTTGTAACATAGACAAATCATAATTTCTCTTTTTACAAAGTTTTAAACTTTTGTCAAATTTGTTGGTTGTAGTTATTGTGTACATTAACCCAATACTTTTTTGAACAAATCTTCGCTATTTTTATATTTTTTTACTTTACCTTTCTTTTCATCTTCAAGCGCTTGATCTAAGCCTGAAACTTTTTTAAAAACTCCAAGTGAAAGAACATAATCTATCGTTTTTTTTGCAATTGGGTTTCTTGCATCGAATTTTAATGTTATTTCTGCCATGATTATATTATTTAAATACAAATATACAAAAATCGTGCTAGTTAAATTAATTCTTTATTAAATGATAAATTATTTCAAAAATACATCATATCCAAAACGAAGCAACGCCAATCCTACTACAATTAAAAAGAAGATTCGAATAAATCCGTTGCCTTTTGAAATGGCTAATCTGGCTCCTAACCAAGAACCTGTAACGTTGCAAATTGCCATTGGAATAGCAATTGTCCAAATGATTTTTCCTTTTAACACAAATAAAGTTATGGAACCAATGTTGGTAGCCAAATTGACTAATTTCGCATAGATATTCGCCTTTAAAAAATCGAAGCCAAGAATTGCAATAAAAGCCATAATTAGTAAACTTCCAGTTCCTGGACCTATGAATCCATCATAAAAACCTAAAAAAATCGAAATTATACTTCCGTAAATATAGGTTTGCTTTTGAGTAAGTTTATTGATTTGAAATTGTCCGAAATCTTTTTTAAAATATGTATAAAGCAATAGCAAAATCAAAACTACAAACAGTAAGGGTTTCATGAAATCGTTTTGCATTACGTTGAGTAAACTCGAACCTAAATAAGCAAATGTGAAAGAAACAATTGCTAATACAAAAAACAACTTCCAATTCACTTTTGCCGATTTCAAATAGTGATAGGTTGCCATACTCGTTCCACTGAAGCCTGGAATTTTTAATGTCCCAATGATAGAAGCAACTGGCAAGTTAGGCAATAAAACCAAAGCTGCTGGAGTTTGAATTAAGCCACCGCCACCCACAATAGCATCAATAAAACCCGCTAAGAAGGAAGCAATGCAAAGAAAAATGATGATGTAGGTTTCCATTTTGTAGTAATCAGTGTTCAGTTTTTAGTGTTCAGTAATAGGATTTGCTAACTGCCAACTTATTACTGAACACTGAGCACTAAACTATACTCTTACGATATTAGCTCCGATAGCGCGAAGTCTTTCGTCAATGCGCTCGTAACCTCTGTCGATTTGTTCGATATTTTGGATGGTTGACGTTCCTTTTGCTGTTAAAGCGGCGATTAATAAGGAGATTCCGGCTCTAATATCTGGTGAACTCATTGTGGTTGCTTTTAATTGCGATTGGAAATTATGTCCCATAACGACAGCTCTGTGAGGATCACACAACATAATTTTTGCTCCCATATCAATTAATTTATCTACGAAGAACAAACGGCTTTCAAACATTTTTTGGTGAATTAAAACATCACCTTTCGCTTGTGTACAAACTACTAAAACGATACTCAATAAATCTGGTGTAAAACCTGGCCATGGGGCATCTGAAACGGTTAAGATAGAACCGTCGATATCTGTTTTGATTTCATATCCATCTTTATGAGCTGGAATATAAATATCGTCTCCTTTTCTTTCTAAAGTAATCCCTAATTTTCTAAATACATTTGGAATTTGACCTAAGTTATCCCAACTTACATTTTTGATTGTGATTTCGCTTCTTGTCATAGCTGCAAGACCAATCCAAGATCCGATTTCAATCATATCAGGTAAAATTCTATGCTCACATCCACCTAAACTCTCTACACCTTCAATAGTAATTAAGTTAGAACCAACACCTGTGATTTTCGCTCCCATAGAATTCAACATTTTACATAACTGTTGCAAGTAAGGCTCACAAGCAGCGTTGTAAATTGTTGTTGTTCCTTCAGCTAAAACAGCAGCCATCACAATATTTGCAGTTCCTGTTACAGATGCTTCATCTAATAACATGTAAGAACCTTGTAATCTTCCATCGATTTCTACTCCGTAGAAGTGATCTTCTCTTTCGTAACGGAATTTTGCGCCTAGATTGATAAACCCTTCAAAGTGTGTATCCAAACGACGACGACCAATTTTATCACCACCTGGCTTTGGAATATATCCACAACCAAAACGTGCTAATAAAGGCCCAACAATCATAATAGAACCTCTTAAACTTCCACCTTCTTTTTTGAAAGCTTCTGTTTTAAGATAATTTACATTTACTTCATCAGCTTGAAAAGTATAATCGCCAGGACCATTTTTTTGGATTTTAACTCCTAAGTTTCCTAAAAGTGTAATTAATTTATTTACATCAATAATATCTGGAATATTTGTAATTCTAACTTTTTCAGAAGTTAATAAAACCGGACACAAAACTTGTAAAGCTTCATTTTTTGCTCCTTGAGGTGTAATATCACCTTTTAATGGTTTTCCTCCTTCAATTTTAAATGTTCCCATGAAACTGCTTATTTTTTAAATGTATTTTTATTTTGATTGTTCTTATTCATATGGTTCTTGTTGTTGGTGTTTTTCTTAACATTACCTGTTTTACCAGAACCAAATTGCGTTTTATTTGACACTTTCTTATTCACCTTCATTAAATCATGTGTATTAGAAAGCTCTTCGTTTGATTTAGAAAGATTTAATTTTCCTCCAGAAAGTTCTAATAAATGCTCAAAAATCACTTCATCTGCTACTGTGTCTTTATTCCAACTCAAGTAACATTTTTTCATGTGATTGGCAATAACTAGTACCAAAGCATTTTTTAATTCACTTTCTTCCCAGCTGTTTGCAACATCAATCATGTATTTGATGTTGTTTCCGTAAAAACGATATTTAGGAAAGTTTTGCGGATATTTTAAACGTTCGGGTTTTTGTGTTAAAATGTCTTTAGATGGAATTGGATAAGGCGAATC
Source organism: Flavobacterium channae (assembly GCF_021172165.1). Taxonomy (NCBI): domain Bacteria; kingdom Pseudomonadati; phylum Bacteroidota; class Flavobacteriia; order Flavobacteriales; family Flavobacteriaceae; genus Flavobacterium; species Flavobacterium channae. The sequence continues at coordinate 2,030,018 of NZ_CP089096.1, forward strand.
GACATCCAATTTAAAATCGGACATGATAAACAATTGATCCCAAAGTTTGTGTTGAAAATCAAGAACATCACGTAAATGTGGATTCAATGATCCCATTACCGAAATAATATATCTAGCCGCTTTATTACGTTCTTCTCTATCTTCAATTTCAGAGGCCTGATCAATTAACTTTTGTAAATGTCTTCCGTATTCTGGAATAATTAAATGAGGTCGTTCTGAATTATATTCTAAGTAGCTTACTTCTTCTTGCATGTTTTTTATAATGAAATGATGCCTTCGATATCCGAAACTTCAATGTATTTGTCAATAACAGTCTGCGGATCCTTCATGTTTACACTCACCGAAATACTAGTAAATTTGCCTGTTTTAGATTGTTGTGTAGTAATAACAGCTCCCATATCGTTGAATGCCGCTTCTACTTGTGCTATTTTACCTGCATCTGAAGGCACAATAAATTTATACAAATACTCTGAAGGCCAAAGTGTTGAATTTGTTAATTCTTCTTTTAATCTAATGTAAAATTCTTCTGTTTTCTTATCCATCTGCATTTCGTATTGGAAAAGCAAATATACTTTTTTATGTTCAGAATTGTAATGTAGTAAGTTATAAATTTTTAAGTTGATTAGATTTTTAAAAAAACTTACTTTTGCGCACTAGTTTTTTAAGATATGCATAAAGAAATTGTTGTTTTAATTGGCGGACCTAGTTCTGGGAAAACCACTTTAATAGACGCTTTAAAAGGTAAAGGACACACTTGTTATCCTGAAATTTCACGTGAAGTAATCCGTGAAGCTCAAGAACAAGGTATAGAACAACTATTCCTTGAGAAACCGCTTTTATTCAGCGAATTACTTTTAGAAGGAAGAAAAAAGCAATTTAATGAAGCATTAAAAGAAACTTCTGATATTGTATTTTTAGACAGAGGTATTCCAGATGTTTTGGCGTATATGCATTACATTGGCGATTCGTATCCGGCTTTTTTTGACAAAGCGTGTCATGACCATAAATACACTTCTATTTTTGTTTTACCGCCTTGGAAAGAAATTTATGTTAGTGATGCCGAACGTTATGAAAACTACGAGCAAGCCGTTTTAATTCACGAACATTTAATGGAAACTTACAAAAAATACGGCTATTCGATAACTGAAGTTCCAAAAGATACGGTTGAAAATCGTGTGGATTTTATTATGAAACATCTTGTTAAATAATTTTTTTCGTAATTTAGTATTACTAAAAGCCCATTAACATGTCTGAAGCCTTACAAATTCTTCAAAAATATTGGAAACACGAGAGCTTTAGAGAACCTCAAGAAGAAATCATTCAGTCGGTATTAAATGGAAATGACACATTTGCATTATTACCTACTGGCGGAGGAAAATCGGTTTGTTTTCAGGTTCCTGCTTTAATTTTAAACGGAATTTGTATTGTAATTTCACCTTTAATCGCTTTAATGAAAGATCAGGTTCAAAACCTGCAAAGCAAAAACATCAAAGCAATTGCATTAACAGGTGGCATTTCGCAAGATGACGTAATTGACATTTTAGACAATTGCCAATTTGGAAATTATAAGTTCTTATATCTTTCTCCAGAACGTTTGCAACACGACTGGATTGTTGAACGATTAAAACAATTACCTGTTAATCTTATTGCTATTGATGAAGCACATTGTGTTAGCCAATGGGGGCATGATTTTAGACCCGCATATTTAAAAATTTCAGCGTTAAAAACGCACTTCCCTTCTACTCCTTTTTTAGCTTTAACCGCAACTGCAAACAAAAGAGTTCAAGAAGATATTTGTTCGAATTTAGCACTTGAAACTCCTCAAATATTCTCAAAATCGTTTACGAGAGAAAACTTGGCTTATCATGTTATAAAAACAGAAGATAAGCTTTTTAAGATGCAACAGATTTTGACCAAAAATCCGCAGCCTTCTATTATTTATGTTCGTAATCGAAAATCGTGTATTGAAACTTCGCAACAATTAAATCAATTAGGATTTACATGTACTTTTTATCATGGTGGATTACCTGCCAAAGAAAAAGAAAAAAACATGCAATCGTGGTTGGAAAACAAATCGCAAATTATTGTTGCTACCAATGCTTTTGGAATGGGGATTGACAAACCCGATGTAAAAACGGTTATTCATATTCAATTACCTGAAAATTTAGAAAATTATTATCAAGAAGCTGGAAGAGCAGGACGAAATGGAGAAAAAGCTTTTGGAATTGTAATCACCAATTCATCAGATATTGCTTATACAAAGTCCCAATTTATAGATGTTTTACCAGATAAGCAGTTTGTAAAAGAAGTTTATATCAAACTAAACAATTACTTTCAAATTGCGTATGGCGAAGGTTATAATGAAAGTTTTGCCTTCAATTTGAATCAGTTTTGTGCGCATTATCATTTTCCTGTTATAAAAGCTTACAATAGTTTGCAATTTTTAGACAGACAAGGTATTATCACTTTCCAAAGTGAATCAACAGAAAAGATTAGTTTACAATTCATTATTCCAAGTAAAGAAGTAATTCGTTATATCAGTTTACATCCGCATGATGAACCTGTAATTACGACCATTTTAAGAACTTATTCAGGGATTTTTGATGTAGAAACCACCATCAATCCGCATTTAGTAGCTAAAAAAGCTCATACTACAGAGACAAACGTTGAAGAAGTAATTGATAAACTAGCGCAAAGTCAATGTATTATTCTTCATGCTAAAAACAACGATAGCTCCATTACTTTCAATGAAGCAAGAGAAGACGATTTAACAATTAATCGTGTTGCTAAATTTTTAGAACATCAAAACAAATTAAAACAAGAACAATTTCAGAGTGTTGTTAATTATATTACCAACGAAACTACTTGTAAAAACAAAATGTTACTTGCTTATTTTGATGAGATAACCGAAAATGATTGTGGCATTTGTTCGTATTGTTTTGCTAAAAAAAAAGCCAATCCTAACGAAATAACTCAGGCAGTTATTCAATTACTAAAAAAAGAGCCTCTGACTTCAAGAGAAATAGAAAACCAATTACACATTTCTGCAGAAGCCACTATCTTTGCAATTCAATTGTTATTAGAAAACAATACTATTTCACTCAATTCAAATAATCAATATTACCTTATATAATGGAAAAACTTAGAATTGTATTCATGGGAACCCCAGATTTTGCTGTTGGGATTTTGGATACCATTTATCAAAATAACTATGAAATTGTAGGCGTAATTACTGCTCCAGATAAACCAGCCGGACGAGGACAAAAAGTAAGCATGAGTGCAGTTAAAGAATATGCGCTTGAAAAAAACTTACATTTATTACAACCTACTAATTTAAAATCGGAAGAATTTTTAGCCGAATTAAAAAGCCTAAACGCTAATTTACAAGTTGTAGTTGCTTTTAGAATGTTACCTGAAGTAGTTTGGAAAATGCCAAAACTGGGTACTTTTAATTTACATGCATCTTTGCTACCTGAATATCGTGGTGCTGCTCCTATTAACTGGGCAATAATAAATGGAGAAACTAAAACAGGTGTAACTTCATTCTTTATTGATGATAAAATAGACACTGGAGCCATGATTTTGAGCGAGGCAACAGAAATTGGCGCAAATGAAACTGCTGGCGAATTGCACGACCGATTGATGCATTTAGGAAGCAATACTGTTTTGAACACACTTAGGCTAATTGAATCTGGAAATGTGTCGACTACTATTCAAGATAACAATCCAGATGTAAAAACGGCTTATAAACTAAATAAAGAAAATTGCAAAATAGATTGGACACAAGACGGACAAACCATTTTCAATTTAATTAGAGGACTTTCTCCTTATCCAGCAGCTTGGACATTTATTAAAGATGGCGATCAAGAATGGAATGTAAAAATCTATTCTGCAAGTTTTGAAAAGAAAGACCATAATGATAGTATAGGAAAAATTACTACAACTAAAAAAGAGATTTTCATAAACACAAAAGATGGAATACTAAAAGTGATGAGTTTACAATTTCCAGGAAAGAAAAGAATGTTAGCACATGAATTATTGAATGGTATTTCTTTTTCAGAAAATGCGATGGCGCTCTAAGCCTTGAAAACACTATATTTAAGAGCAAAATCCAAAAAAACAAACAATGTTATTAACATTTAGCCTGATTTATCAACATTTTAGTCGAAAAATAACACGAATACTTGCACAGTTCAACAATACCGCTAAATTTGTGATAAATAATTAAGTTTAACCAATTATAAATAACTTTAATCATGAACAAATCAGAATTAATCGACGCAATGGCAGCTTCTGCTGGAATTACAAAAGCAGCTGCTAAATTAGCTTTAGAATCATTTTTAAGCAATGTTGAAGGAACTTTAAACAAAGGTGGAAGAGTATCTTTAGTAGGTTTTGGTTCTTGGTCAGTATCTAAAAGAGCTGCAAGAGACGGAAGAAACCCACAAACTGGTAAAACTATCAAAATTGCTGCTAAAAACGTAGTAAAATTCAAAGCTGGTGCTGAATTAGAAGGTGCAGTAAACAAATAATAGTTTATTATTTCAAAATATTAGAGTCCCGATGCAAATCGGGACTCTTTTTTTACAATTCATCGATATTTTTTTGATTTTGTGATTTTTTTTTGATAACTTTAGTTAATAAACTACAGAAATTATGATATCAACTTTACCAAAAAAAGGTCACTTGCTCATTGCAGAACCTTCGATTTTAGGCGATGTTTCTTTTAATCGCTCTGTGGTGTTACTAGCAGAGCATAATGACGAAGGCTCGATTGGTTTTATCTTAAACAAACCGTTGACTTATAGCATTAATGATCTTATTCCAGAAATAGACGCATCGTTTAAAATATACAACGGCGGACCCGTTGAACAAGACAATTTGTATTTCATACACAACATTCCAGACATCATTCCTAATAGCATTGAAATTTCGAATGGAATTTATTGGGGAGGCGATTTTGAAACCACCAAACAATTAATAAACGAAGGAAAAATAACCAAAAATCACATTCGTTTCTTTTTAGGCTACAGCGGTTGGAGTTTCAATCAACTGGAAATGGAAATGCAAGAGAACTCTTGGATTGTAGCCGAAAACACTTTGAAAAACAAGTTGCTTTCAAAAGCAAGTAACTTATTTTGGAAAGAAAAAATTATTGAGCAAGGTGGCGAATATGTTTTGTTTTCAAACGCACCCGAAAACCCTATGCTTAATTAAGTCTTATTTTAGCATTTAAACGTTTTACAACTTCATTAGCAAATTCCGAAATATATTCTTTTTTTCGGTATTTTGTTATGGGTTGTATTCCCGAAATTACATTCGTTAAAAACAACTCATCTGCTTTTTGCAAATCGAATGGTGAAATAGAAGTTTCTTTCACTTCAATTCCTTCTATTTTTTTTAAAATTTCAAGAATTTGTTTTCGCATAACACCATTTAAACACCCATCAGAAACTGGAGGCGTAACAACAACATTTCCTGTTTTCATAAACAGATTACTCTGTAATGCTTCCACTACATTCTTATCTTCATTAACAACTAAACAATTATCATAACCATTTTCATTAGCAAAAATACTTCCCATAACTTGAAGCATTTTGTTGTTTGTTTTTAATGAAGAAAGTAATTGTTTAGAAACATGAAAATCTTTGTATAATTCTACTTCATAATTACGCTCATCAAATTTATACAAATCGTTTTCAAGCGCTGTAGCCGTAACTATAAATTGCACTTCTCTCGATTTTGGCAAATAAAATCCTTCTGTATTTCTATAAACCGAAAAACGAACACGAAAAGATTTTGAAATTGGAAGCGCTTGAATCAAATTAATAATTTGAGTTTCGAAATATTCCATGGTAAGATTCATTGGGATTTCCATACGACAAATACGCATAGATGCCATCAATCTAAAATAATGATCTTCAAGAAAAAGCACTTTATTATCTAACACTTTTATCGTTTCAAAAACACTATCTCCAAATAAAAATCCTCTGTTAGAATCGATAGTTATTGCACAATTTTCCTGAATATTCCCGTTAAAATTTACCATAAAAAAATCCCGATTTAAAAATCGGGACAAATATAACTTTTATAATTGAGTTTTTAAACTGAACCTAAAACATGTTTTAAATCGGAAATTTGATTTTCCCACAATAATTTCGATTCATCTAATTCATCTTCGTGTGCAAAATCAGAAATTACTATTGAAACGTCTTTTGTAATTTCATCTTCTAAAATTTTCATCTCAAAAAAATAATCTGTTTCGCTATTATCTTCATCAAGCCATCTAAATTTAATTCTTTCTCCCGACTTTTTTGAAGCTAACTTAGCTTTTTCTTCAGAGTCATCCCAAATAAAAGTAAATAATTCTCCTCTTGAATTTACGTTATCTGCAAACCATTCTGAAAGTCCAGAAGGTGTTGAAATATATTGATATAATAATTGTGGCGAAGATTGAATGGGGAATTCTAACTCGTATTTTACTTTAACACTCATTATAGTTTGTTTTTTAAAGTCGGAAATATATATAGAATTAATTGAATATACAAAAAAAGAATTTAATTATTTTTTTTCGAAATTATATTTGCAAAGAACATAAATAGTTTTATATTTGCACCCGCATTCAACAAGGATGCACGACTAAAGAATGGCGAGGTAGCTCAGTTGGTTAGAGCGCAGGATTCATACCCCTGAGGTCGGCAGTTCGACCCTGCCTCTCGCTACGAAAAGTAAATCCCTAAACAGCAATTGTTTAGGGATTTTTATTTAACAGCTATTATAAAATATGTAATCATAAATTTTCAAGTAATCTACTACCAAAGTACATATTAATTTATTCTACGAAAAGCACTTTTTACCGACAAATTAAATAATATTCAATTTTTTAACATATTTATAAAACACACATTTATAAAAAAAACTTTCTTAATTAATTAAATATGTGATAATTAACATTAAAAATATATTATTAACGCATTTCGTCTTGTTTTTATATCATTTCATCTAATTATCAAATATTTATTGATTTTTTTGAATTTTTAATAATATTTTAGCACTAATAATCTTAATGCTAAACATTATGAATATAAAAACTACCTTCAAAAAAATCCTTTCTTTATTCGTAATTGTTATAAACATGTTTGTAGCAATTTCATTGAATGCTCAAATTACTTTGAAACATCAAGGATTCGACTCTAGCCCTATTGATACTTGGGGATATAGCACAACATTAAATACTGGTACCGCAAATATTAATTCGACAGTTGCCCCATTCTATGTTTCAGCTCCAAATAGCTATAGAATTGGAGGAAGTGCAGCAAATGGTTCAAACGACCCTTTTGTTCTCTTTGATAATGTATCAATCGTTGGATATACTAATATAAAAGTCAATATAGCCTTTACATCAGATGGATCAGTAGATGTGGATGATGATTTATATTTAGATATTTCTTACGACAATGGCGTTACTTATCCAACACAAATAAAACTATTTGACGGACAATCGAGTAGCGACAATCTTACATTCATTCACAGTGTTACTACAGGAATAAGCGTTGGTTCTTTATATAACTTTAGTGTACCTAACGGAAATTCACAGATAAAAATTGTACGTCTTCAAACTAAAGTGGACTTTTCCTAAGAGAGTATTTAGTTAATAATTCAAAGATAAATGTTTTTTTTGATTTGTTGTTAATTTTAATTTTTGGTACTCATTTCTTCGGCCAATAATAGCCATTTTCTTTAATCGTTCACGTTCTTTTAAAATCATTTCACCTCTTCCAAAATAGACATCTGCTGGGGTTAAGTTGTTTAATGATTCATGATAGCGTTCATTGTTATAGCGATAAACAAACTTTTCTAAAGCAGCTTCTAATTCTTCGGGAGCAAAGTAATTATCAAGTTTTACCACGTTTTTCATAGTTCTGTGATAGCGTTCAATTTTTCCTTGTGTTTGTGGATGATTGGGTCTGCCATGTACTTGTTGCATTTGATAATTGTCTTTTAAATACGTTTTTAATTCGCTTGCAATATAGCACGAACCATTGTCTGACAAGAGTTTTGGTTTTTGTTTAGTTACCAATTTTGCTTTTTTAATGGCAGTATCCACAGTTCTTTTTACATCATCGGCTTTCATGCTTGAGCAAAGTTCCCAATGCACAATGTATCGGCTGTAATCATCTAAAACCGTACTCAAGTAATACCAACCCCAACCCAATATTTTAAAATAGGTAAAATCCGTTTGCCACATTTGATGAACAAAGCCTGTTTTGTCTGTAAATTCATTACCTGCACTCAGAAAAATATGAGCTGGAGCTGTAATTAAACCTCTTGACTTTAAAATCCGATAAACACTTGATTCTGATAGGAATATCTGTTGTTCATCAGTGATTTTATAGGCTAATTCTCGAGAAGACAAATCAGGATAATCTAAAGCTAATTTTACAACCAAATTCTTCTGCTCTTGTGGAATGCTATTCCATTGCCTGTTTGCTGCTCTTTTGGTTGGAAGCAATCCTTCAACACCATTTTCGCTGTAAGCATGATACCAATTGTAAAACGTACTTTTATTGATTCCAATCTCCCGAAGTGTTCGATTTACGCCAATTTCTGAACGAGTAACCATGTGAATGATTTCTTGTTTTTCGGATACTGTAAGTCGCATATATTTCTTAAACTTTTCAGTTAATCCAGCATGTCCAAGCTTTTTTTTACAATATCGTAGCGTAAAACTAAATCGGCAATCATTACTTTTAAAGACTGATTTTCTTTCTTGAGCTCTGATACTTCATCACTCGTAGCTTCTCTTGTTACATCGCCTGCTAAACGCTTTTTACCTGCTTCCAAAAATTCTTTGTTCCACTTATAAAACTGAGATTCATTAATGGAATACTTACGACACAATTCTGCAACTGACATTTCTGCTCGTAAAGCTTCCATAACAATCTGAATTTTTTGTTCAGAACTAAAGATTCTTCGTGTGTTTCTACGAATGTCTTTGATGAAATTCTCTGCTGTTTTTTTCTTGGGTGTTTTCATAATAATTCAAATTTAAGGATTTTGAAAACACTCTCTTAGTTTTGAACTAAATCAGTCCACTTTTTGCTGACGATTTACACAGATGGTTATTTATGGCTAACAGAAAGAGTTGGAAAAAAAATAAAAAGAGTGGATCCTGTTTCAGGAAATGTCGATTTATTAATAGACATAAGTAGTTTAGTTTACCAAAATGGCGGACAAGATGGATTAATGGGAATGGCTTTACATCCTCAATTTCTTCAAGGCACTGGAAACGATTACGTCTATATTTCCTATACCTATGGGACATCAGATAGCAATCGAAGAACTAAAATTGTACGTTACTCCTATTCTATTTTAGGAAATGATGGCACATTAAGTGCTCCGACAGATTTAATTGTAGGTTTATCAGGTAGTAATGATCATAATTCAGGCAGAATGCAAATTGGCCCAGATTCTAAAATTTATTACACCATTGGAGATCAAGGAGCAAATCAATTTGGAAATAAGTGTAATCCTATAAAATCTCAAATTTTACCAACTCAATTTGAAATTGACTCACAGAATTACTCCACCTATGAAGGTAAAATTTTAAGAATCAATCTTGATGGTAGTATTCCTTCTGATAATCCTGTTTTAAATAGTGTGAGAAGTCACATTTATAGTTATGGACATCGAAATAGTCAAGGAATTGTTTTTGGAACAAATGGAATATTGTATGCAAATGAACATGGTCCAAAATCGGATGATGAAATCAATATTATTCAAAGTGGAGGAAACTATGGTTGGCCTCATATTAGCGGTTATCAAGACAATAAAAACTATGAGTATTGCAATTGGTCTTCCGCTTCAAATTGTAACGCTTTAGCTTTTAGTGATTATAATTGCGGAACAGGAGCTACTTCAACTCAAGAATCAAGCTGGACAGGAACATTTATACCTCCAATTACTTCACTTTATACTATAGATAACGGCTTTAATTTCACTGGTGGTTGGCTAACATGGCCAACTATTGGCCCTTCAAGTATGATTCTATACGAAGGGTATAGCAATCCTATCCCAGGATGGAACAACTCTTTACTATCAACTACTCTAAAAAAAGGAAAATTATATCGAACTATTTTAGCACCCGATGGTCTTTCTGTTATAGGTGAAACAGAAGAACTATTGTATACCCAAAATAGATATCGAGATATTGCAATACATCCAAATGGAAAAATTATTTATGTTATTACAGATAGTGGAGGAACTACTTCTGGACCTTCTGGCTCTAGTTCCTTAACTGTAACACATCCAGGCACAATATTAATTTTTACCCATGAAACCTTTTTAGGAAATCCTGATTATGAAATATATAATTCAAATAATACTTTAATTTACAAATCCGACAATAAAATAAACATCAGCTCAAATAAAGAGATTAAAGAAGTTCAAATTTATGACCTGTTAGGAAGATTAATCTATGCAAACAAAGAAACCGATGGAAGAAGACATATTATTGAAAATTTAGAAGCCAAAAATCAAATATTACTACTTCAAATTCAAACAATTGACAATCAAACAATCTCTAAAAAATTTGTTTTTTAATTTGAAATAAATGCTTATAAACTTTGATTTTTGCATTTTAAAATTTAAATAAATTTGCTACAACAACGACTTTTAAATGAATTCATCTAAAAGTCGTTGTTGTTTTATAAAGAATCCCTAATATGAAAAATGTTTCCATTTAATAAAACATAAGGAATTAACTCCTAATAATTTTCACACAAACTTATTATCGTAAAATTGATTACACATATCAAGTTAAACCGACTCACTTATTATTTTACAAGAAAATTATACAAATTAGTTAATACTAAATATTTGAGTATGGGTATTCATTTTGTTCAAATGAAAACGTCTAAATCTAAATATTGTAGCAAAAAAACAATCGAATAACATTAAGAAACTATAATTTAAAACTATTTTTGTGTATTAAACATAAAGTCGTGAAGTTCTATCCTATTTTTTTATTATTTTTCATAGTAAGTAACTCTTTTTCTCAATTAAAAACCATAACTGGTAAAACCACATATCCATTTTGGATTAATGTACCTGAAAAAGAAAGTACTGAAAAACAACCCGTTTTGATTTTCCTTCACGGAAAAAGTCTTTCTGGAACTGATTTAAATCGTGTGAGACGTTATGGTGTTTTACGAGCAATGGATAAAGGAAGAAAAATTCCAGCGATTGTTGTGGCACCACAAGTAGCAAAAGGAAATTGGAATCCAGATAAAGTTTTAGAAGTTTTAGAATACGTAAAGAAAAACTACAACGTAGATGAATCGCGAATTTATGTTTGTGGCATGAGTTTAGGCGGTTATGGTACATTACACTTTGCCGGAAAATACGCCGATAAAATCACCGCAGCAGTTGCTATTTGTGGCGGTGGAAATGTTAAAGATGGTTGCAAATTAGCTACTATTCCACTTTGGATTCAGCATGGCGATAAAGATTTTATAGTTCCAATGTCGGAATCAGAAAAAGTGGTGAATGCTATTAGAAAATGTAATGCCAAAGCAAATCTAATTTTCACCATTATAAAAGGTGGTAACCACGGAAGTGTTGAAAGTGTTTTTCATCAAGATGCTATGTACGATTGGTTATTTGAACAAAAAAGAGAGTAATTCGTTTATCTTTGCCAAATGAATAATCCCACATTACTATCTTCTCCTTTACAAGGCTTTACCGACTTCCGATTTAGAAATGCATTTCACAAGTATTTTGGAGGTATCGACACTTTTTATTCTCCCTATATAAAACTTAATGGTAAATTGGTAATTAAAGGTTCTTACGAACGTGATATTTTACCAGAAAACAACTCTACTTTAGAAGTAATTCCACAAATTATAACGAACGATGCTGATGAGTTTTTGTTTGTTGTGAAATTTGTTCAAAGTTTAGGATATAAAGAATTGAATTGGAATTTAGGTTGTCCTTATCCAATGGTTGCAAAATGTGGAATGGGTTCCGGATTAATTAGCAATACTTCGCAAATTGAACACATTTTAAAACGTGTTCATAATGAAACAGACATTGTTGTTTCTATGAAAATGCGAATGGGTTATGAAAATCCAACCGAAATTTTAGATGTTTTCCCTATTTTAGAACAATATCCAATTAAAAATATTGCCATTCATGCTCGAATTGGAAAACAATTGTACAAAGGCGGAGTTGATTTAGATTCGTTTCAAAGATGTTTAGACACTTCCAAACAAAAAATCTATTACAATGGTGATATTACTTCAGTTGCTAAATTTAGAGAAATGCAAGAGCGTTTCCCTTCGATTGATCATTGGATGATTGGAAGAGGTTTAATTGCCGATCCGTTTTTACCAAGTATGATTAAAAACAATACAACTGAATATCCGAAAAATAAATTGGAAATTTTTGAAGCTTTTCACGATACCATTTACCAAGAATACGATGCTTATTTACAAGGTCCAACTCCTATCCGAATGAAAATGTTGGGCTTTTGGGAATACTTTTCTCAGTCGTTTTCTAATCCACAAAAAACGTTTAAAAAGATTAAAAAAGCTGGAAATAGTAAAAATTACGAGGCGGCTGTGAAGGAGATTTTTAAAAACGGATAAATCTATATTTTAAACTTATCTCCTAACTTTTTCCCAATCAAATAAGCAACACCAATTCCCAATATTAGAATCCAAAGATTCATGAAAATATAAAAGGTATATGCGATTGGATTTTCTGACGAATTGAAACAATAACTATCAATTAAAAAACAAAATTGAGTTGTTTCTTTTGAAAATAACGACAACGCAAAACTCAACAAAAAGGTAACAACTACAGCCGAAAGAATATAAACAACGTTTTTATTCATTGGCTTTTTGCCTGTTGGAGCAAATACATTTCGCTCAGCTTCAGAACGCTTGTTGTTTTGAAGCGACCAAATTACCTTTTTAGCTTCGTCATCTACATTCATATTAAAACTTATATTAAGTTATGTAGCAAAGTAACTAACGCTGTGTAATCGACTTTTTGCTGTTCGCCAGAAGCTAAATTTTTAACTGTAAATAAGTTATTATTCATTTCCTCTTCTTTAACTAAAATTGCAAATGGAATTCCTCTTCTTTCAGCATGTTTGAATTGTTTATCAATTTTAGCTGCATCGGGATACAATTCTACTTTCAAACCTTCAGAACGTAATTTTGTAATGGCTTGCATTGCATACAACGCTTCCTTATCGCCAAAGTTAAAGAACAATGCTTTTGATGTTGCAGTAACTGTATTTGGGAACAAGCCTAACTCTTCAATTACTAAAGCAATTCTGTCTAATCCAAATGAAATTCCAACACCAGACATATTTTTCAACCCGAAAATTCCAGTTAAATCATCATAACGACCACCGCCACCAATAGAACCCATTGCAACACCTTTTGGAGCAGCAACTTCAAAAATTGCTCCTGTGTAATAATTTAAACCACGCGCTAACGTAACATCTAAATCTAAGAAAGCTGTTTGCAAACCTAAAGTCGTAACGTTGTCACAAATAAATTGTAATTCATTTACACCTTTCATTCCTTCTTCTGAATTGGTTAACAAATTGGCTAATTTCTCGATTTTCTCGTTGATAGTTCCTGTGAAATTGAACAACGGTTGTACTTTTTCGATAGCAGATTCTGAAATGCCTTTTTCTAACATTTCTTTTTTCACGCCATCCTCACCTATTTTGTCTAATTTATCTAAAGCTACCGTAAAGTCGATTAATTTATCCGAAGCACCAATAACCTCAGCAATTCCAGATAAAATTTTACGATTGTTGATTTTAATTGTAACACCATCAACTCCTAACTGTGAAAAAACAGCATCATATAATTGTACCAATTCTACCTCTTGCCAAAGCGAATTAGAACCAACAACATCGGCATCACATTGATAAAACTCTCTAAAACGTCCTTTTTGAGGTCGATCTGCTCTCCAAACAGGTTGAATTTGATAACGCTTGAACGGAAACTCAATTTCGTTTTGGTGTTGTACCACGTAACGTGCAAAAGGAACCGTTAAATCGTAACGTAATGCTTTTTCAGAGATTTTAGAAGTAAATTGATTCAATTGAATAAGTTCTTCTTTAGAAATATCTTCTGCAGATTTAATTTGCAAATCTTCAATTGAAGCAGGAATTTCAATTTTATTTTTATTGAAAAAATAATTACCCGAATTCAAAATTTTAAAAATCAGTCTATCACCTTCTTCACCATATTTACCCATTAAGGTTTCAGAATTTTCAAACGAAGGCGTTTCAATAGGTTGAAAACCAAACTTTTCAAAATTGGTTTTTATTGCACTGAAGATATAATTACGTTTTGCAACTTCTGCAGGTGAAAAATCACGAGTTCCTTTTGGTATACTTGGTTTTTGTGCCATTTTACTAATGTGTCAATTTGAAAATGTGTCAATAAGACAATTCTGATTTTTTATAATGCAAATATCGAACATATTCGGCAGTATAAAAAATCTATTTTTGGTTTTAAACACATAGACACATAGTTTAAATTTAAACTAAAAGGGTATTCCATTTTACATCAAAACACATAGACTTTGTGAACTATGTAAAGTGAAACACCTAAAACTATACATAATCCAAATCTAAAGTGTCTATGTGTTTAAAAAAATCACTACAAAATTGTAACATTCAAACAACTTTTTAGTCTTATAGTCATGGTAGGATTATTTAAGGAAAATACAAAAATTGCGCTTGACTCAATTAGAAGTCAGGCTTTACGTACTTCGTTAACCGTTATGATTATTGCAATTGGAATTACAGCTTTGGTTGGAATTCTAACGGTAGTTTCGGCTTTACAAAATACTATTTTAAAAGATTTTGCTTCTATGGGAGCGAATACTTTTTCAATTAGTCAGTATGATTTTTCTTCTGAAATCAATCAAAATGATGCCCAACAAAGAATAAATCCAATCATAAGTTACCCAGAAGCAAAAGCATTTCAAGACAAATATAATTTTCCTTTTACTAGCACATCATTATCATTTACTGCAGGTTCTTCGATAGAAGTTAAACATGGAGAAAAGAAAACCGATCCAGAAATTTCTATTTTAGGTGTAGATGAAAACTTTTGTCCAAATAAAGGTTTAGAAGTTGTAAAAGGAAGAAACTTCAATTCTTTTGACATTTCAAACAACAATTATGTTTGTGTTGTAGGTTCTGATTTTGAAAAAGGATTGTTTGAAAATATCAATCCTATCGACAAAACTATTTCGATTCGCGGTGCAAGATTCAAAGTAATTGGTGTTTTAAAACCAAAAGGTTCAACCTTTGGCAACAGCCAAGATTTACGCGTGTTAATTCCTATTCAAGTAGCGCGTTCTATTTTTTCGGCCCCAAATATCAACTATGATTTAGATGTAATGGTAAATAACGAAGCTTTACTTGATGAAGCCGTTGATGACGCTATTATAACAATGAGAAGAGTTAGAAAATTAAGTCCGGTTTCTAAAGACAATTTTGGAATTGAAAGAAGCGACGATTTGATTCAAACATTACTTTCAAATACAGCAGTTTTAGGAATTTCGGCTTGGGTAATTGGTATCATTACCATTTTTGGTTCTTCAATTGCTTTGATGAATATCATGTTAGTTTCTGTTACTGAAAGAACACGAGAAATTGGTGTTCGAAAATCGCTTGGTGCAAAAAGAAGTACAATTGCTTGGCAGTTTTTCACCGAAACATTGATTATTGGTCAAATTGGAGGAATTGTTGGAATTATTTTAGGAATTCTAATTGGTTTCGGAATTGCTTCAGCTATTGGTTTTGTGTTTGTAACACCTTGGATGGCAATAATTTGGGCTTTCGTAGTAACATTTGTCGTAACTATACTTTCGGGATTAATTCCTGCAATAAAAGCTTCAAAATTAGATCCAGTTGAAGCATTGCGATATGAGTAAATTCAAGGTACGAATTACAAAGTACGAAATACGATAAATTTGATCGCTAATTTCATTATTTAGAATTTTGATTATTTCTTGAGGTTTTTATTGAAGCCACTATAATTGCTAAAATTTCATTCCCCTCTTTCAATAGTACCTCAATTTCTGAATGTAATTCTTGATTTTTGTTTATTTCTAGGATAACTTCAAGAAAGAAATTACTTTCATCAGCTTCTTCTTCTACAATTTTTAATTTATTAATAAAGTCTGCTGTTGATTTTGCACGTTGCGAAGCTCTGTAATTTGCTCCCACCGAACTTGAAGATCTAATAAGTTGATTAACGTATGCATTAAATTCTCTTGAATGTGGCAACTTGGAACATAAATTAGAACAATCAATAGTAAACTTTTTTGTCCTAGCTTTCATATCAATTCTCATATTTTTATTTTTAAGTAAATTATCGTAAATATATAATTCCCTACCTAATAAGTCAAATACATTTCGTACCTCGTACTTCTTACCTTGTACATTTTATCATTCGATCATTACCAACGAAGTCTTTACGTAATTCGATATTTTTGAAACCTAGATTTTCAAGTAATTCAACTGTTTCTTTTCCTAGATATTGATTGATTTCGAAAAATAACAATCCGTTTGGAGACAAGTTTTTCATAGCCAATTGTGCAATTTTTCTATAAAAAAGAAGTGCATCGGTATCTTCAACAAACAAAGCCAAATGTGGTTCGTAGTCCAAAACATTCTTTTTGATTTCTTGCTTTTCTAAATTGCGAACATAAGGCGGATTAGAAACAATGATGTCTAAAGGTAAAAGGTTTTGGGTAAAGGGTAAAGGGAATTTTAATAAATCTTCTACTTCTAATATGTTAGCTTGAATGAAATTGATTTCAACTTTATTTGATGCTGCATTTCTTTTGGCTACTTCTAATGCTTTTTCGGAAACATCAATTGCCGAAACATTGGCTTGCGCTAAATTTGCTTTTATAGAAATAGGGATGCAACCTGTACCTGTTCCAATGTCTAAAATAGTTAAAGGTGATGGGTAATTGGTTATAGCTGAATTCAAAATCCATTCAACCAATTCCTCTGTTTCTGGTCTAGGAATTAAGGTATTTTCATTAACTTCAAATGGCAAACCATAAAACCAAGCTTCTCCTATGATATATTGAATGGGTTTCTCTTGTTGCAATTCAGCTAGAATAAAATTCCATTTTTCAACTTCTGCTTCAGTCAATTCAAAATTAGGATTCAAAGCCAAATCTACTCGTTTCAAATTGTGCAAATATTCCGTTAAGATGAAAAAAAAACTTTCAATTTCTTGTTCTTCTTGAATATCTTGTAACGAATCGAAAAAATGGTGTTTGTATTGTTTTAGTAGCATTAGAATCCGTATTTTTTTCTAATAAGTTCGAAAATATCTTTTTGTAATTGCCATGGAGGCAAACCTACAGCTATTCTCCGTTTATCTAAATTTTCAAAATCGTCAATTTTATCTTTCTTGATATTATTGTAAATTCCATATCGATAAATTCCATTACTTCTTAAATTGCTATCAATTAAACTTCCATAGATATCGGCAGGAGCTCTACCTCTTCTAATTAAATCGAGAAAAATCGGTTGCCAATATTCAGAATCTTCAGAACTGATATGCATTATTAAAACTGATATGTCTGGGTCAAACTCATCAACCTCATAATTACCAATTAAATTTAATGAGTAGTTAGGATAGCAATCACAATCAGCTACTATTCTTTTTAGCTTTTCATTATTCACACTATCTACTATTTTAGCTCCTTCGGCATCAAAACCATTAGTTCTAACTCTTTGATCTTCTTTCTTCATCAAGTTTAACTCTTTTCTCAAAGAAAAGTCAATCTTTTGAATATAATCCTTGTAATATTTTTCAGCTTTATTTTTAATTTTCTTCCATCGTTTAGAAGATTTTAATTCTTCAAAATCAAAATTGTTTTCAAAATAACTAAATTTTATACCAAACTCTTTTAATGTTAACTCAATATAAGCTAATGCTTCTTTATGTTTTCCTAATTTAACCGCAGATTCTGCTAAAATCATTGGTTCATAAATTCCTGTTTGGTTCAATAACGGACAATTCTTCTCAGCTGTTTTTAATAAATCATAAGTTTTTTGATAATCTCCCTTTAAGTATGAATAATGTGCTTGATAAACAAACTGATAATAATCGTTTATGTAATTGTATTCCTCGTTGATTTTTTTCTCTTGAGAAAAACCAACTAATGTCATCATTAAAAAAACTAAAATTTTAATCTTCATGAACTTTGAATGTTATTTTAATTGTTTCGTCATCCAAACTTGGCAACTGTTATGTCCTGTGTTTCCTAAAGGACCATCGATATTTTCAAAACCTATTCTTTTATATAACTTTTGAGCTGCAGTCATAAAAGCCAATGTTTCCAAATAACAAATTTCAAAACCTTGCGCTTTAGCAAATTCCAAACATTTTTCAATGATTTTTTCTGCATAACCAGTGCCTCTAATTTCGGGAGCAAAATACATTTTTTGTAATTCACATACCGAAACATCACCATTTTCTAAAGGAGCAACACCACAACCACCAACTACTCTACCTTCGTTTTCTACAACATAATAGGCAGAACGTGGTTCTTGATATACTTCGTAAAGCGTATCTAAAATAGGATCTGCGTAAGCTGTCCCAACTTTTGGAGCATCTAATTCATGAAAAATATCTCGAATTACTTTAGCTATGGCCGCATTATCTTTCTGTTGGATTTCTCTAATTATCATTGTGTTTTTATTGTTGGGTAAAAGTACATAAATTGGTAGAATCGATTATTAATTCTATCTTAAAAATACTACTTTTGTATTATGACGACGCACGAAATTTACATGAAACGCTGCATTGAACTTGCTAAAAATGGTTTGGGAACTACCTATCCTAATCCGTTAGTGGGAAGTGTTATTGTGCATGAAGGTAAAATTATTGGTGAAGGTTGGCATAAAAAAGCAGGTGAAGCTCATGCAGAAGTTAATGCGGTGAATTCAGTAAAGGATAAATCGTTATTAAAAGAAGCTACGATTTATGTGAGTTTAGAACCGTGCAGTCATTTTGGAAAAACGCCTCCTTGTTGCGATTTAATCATTGCAAATGAAATTCCGAATGTTATAGTGGGAACAGTTGACCCATTTGCAAAAGTGGCTGGAAATGGCATCAAAAAATTAATCGAAAGCGGTAAAAATGTTACTGTTGGTGTCTTGGAAGACGAGTGTAACGAACTCAACAAACGCTTTTTTACATTCCATAAAAAGAAACGACCTTACATTATTTTAAAATGGGCAGAATCTGCTGATGGGTTTATTGCTCCGATTTCGAAAGAAGAAAAAAAACCGGTTTGGATTACGAATAACTATTCGAGACAATTGGTTCATAAATGGCGAACTGAAGAACAAGCTATTTTAGTAGGAACGAATACCGTTTTTGAAGATAATCCAAAATTAGATGCTCGCGATTTCAAAGGGAATAATCCCATTCGAGTGGTCATTGACAAATTAGGCAAAATTTCTGAAAACTATCACGTAAAAGATAATTCACAAAAGACAATTTTCATTACAGAAAACGAAAATTTCACATCAACTGAAAATTGTATCTATGAAAATACTATCTTTACTAACCTTATTCCGTCGATTTGTGATATTTTGTATAAAAATGACATTCAATCGGTAATAATAGAAGGAGGTTATAAAACTTTACAATCGTTTATAGATGCAAATTTATGGGATGAAGCTAGAGTTTTTATAGGAAAAACAACATTTCAAAACGGCACAATAGCCCCTAAGATTTCCGGAAAACCGGTAGCTAGTTTTGACATAATAGATGATGAACTTAAAATTTTCAGCAATTATGATTGAGGCAATTATTTTTGATTTTGGCGATGTTTTTATCGATTTGAACAAACAAGCTATTGATACTGAATTTAGAAAATTAGGTTTAACGGCTTGGCATGATGATTTAGATGCTCTAAATAAAAAGTACGAGATTGGAAAAATCGACGAACTTGAATTCATGCAAGGTTTTCAAAAACATTTACCCAATGCTGATTTAACAGAAATTAGAGCTGCTTGGAATTCTATTTTAGGAGATTTTCCGCTAAAACGCTTGGAATTTCTACAGATGATTTCATCAAAATATCGTTTATTTCTTTTAAGTAATACCGATCATACACATATTGAAAAATTTGAGCACAAAGAAGGCTTAACTTTTGCACGCGATTTTTATAGTTGTTTTGAAAAAGTATATTTCTCCTATGAAATTGGTTTAAGAAAACCAGATGAAAACGCTTTCAAATATGTAATCAACAATCATAATTTGAATCCAAAAAAAACACTATTTATCGACGATAAAAAGGAAAATACAGATATGGCTCAAAAACTAGGAATGCAAGTTTGGAACCTTCAAGTAGGAACTGAGGATGTTACCCAACTTTTTGATAAAATAATAATTTAATTTATAGTGATTTATTTATTACTAAGCATTTTATTTAATGCTGTTCTTTTTGTAATTATTAAACTTTTTGCAAAATATAATATTGATGCATTACAAGCTTTAGTAATAAATTATCTGATAGCCTTTAGTGTAGGTCTATTTTTTTTAGACAACACAACTGATGCAACTGAGGTTTTTAAATGCGATTGGTTCAAAGGAAGTATTCTTTTGGGTTTTGTTTTCATATCCACTTTTTATGCAACTACACTAACTTCGCAACGAAACGGACTTTCTGTAGCTTCTGTGGCTTCAAAAATGTCGGTTATAATCCCTATTACTCTTGGTGTTATTTTATACGATGAAAAATTAAGCTATATAAAAATTACAGGTATTGTATTAGCACTAATTGCAGTTTACTTTACTTCAAAAAAAGAAACAGGCGAAGTACAAGAAGCCAATAATTTAATTTATCCCATTTTAGTTTTTTTAGGAGCCGGAACAATTGATTCAAGTTTAAAATACCTTCAAACTTATCATGTTCCTTCAAATCAAATCGGATTATTTTCAACAGTTACATTTTTTTGTGCGTTTAGTGTTGGTGTTTTAACCATCCTCTTTTTAACCATTAGAGGACAAATCAAATTTTCAGCAAGAAATATTATTGGAGGAATCGTTTTAGGATTGCCAAATTATTTTTCATTATACTATTTAGTAAAAATGTTAGAAGCAAAAGCCTTTCAAAGTGCTACTTTATTTACTATTCACAACATTGCTATTGTAATTGTTTCTACCTTTGTAGGCATACTTTTCTTTAAAGAGAGTATTTCAAAAAGAAATGCTTTTGGAATAATATTGGCTTTATTCGCCTTATTTTTAGTTACTTATTAAAATGGACTTTTCAGAAATAGACACTTACAAAACAATTTCAACCGCTTCAGAAGAAGTATTATACAAAGAAAAAAATAGCAAATTCTTTGGCTATGCTTTTCCCGTGACTACCGAAGATGAAATAAAAGCAATTTTAGAACGTTTGCGAAAAGAACATTTTTCTGCTCGTCATTGGTGTTATGCTTACCAAATTGGTACTGAAAAAATTCAATATCGTGCCAATGATGATGGTGAACCTAATAACAGTGCTGGAATGCCTATTTACGGTCAAATTCAGTCGTTTGAAGTCACAAACGTATTAGTTGTGGTAGTTCGTTACTTTGGAGGTGTAAAACTTGGTGTAGGCGGATTAATTTCTGCATATAAAATTGCAGCTCAAATGGCATTGGAAAATTCTGAAATTATCGAAAAAACAATCGACAAACAATTTACCATCTCCTTTGGCTATGCCAACATGAATAAAGTGATGCGCATTATTAAAGAAAAAAATCTAAATATTGTTTCTCAAAAAATGGAAATGGATTGCGAAATTACAATTGCAACCCGAAAAAAAAATGTCCAAAATCTTTTGGACACTTTTGAAAATTTATATGAGATTAAATTAACCGAAATCTAACTTTCAATAAACATGTTTATCTTCTCCGAAACGTAACTTGGAGGCAAAATTGGACGCCCAGATTTCATGTCTACAAATACCAACATTGAATAACCAGTTGTTAATAACTCATTTGCTTCATTATAGATTTCATAGTCAAATTCTATCTTTACTGAGGTCTGACTTTTGAATATTGTTTTAACAGTTAGCAAATCATCATAGCGAGCTGGCTTTTTATAATTCATATTCAAAGTAACTACAGGCAACATTACCCCATTTTCTTCCATCCATTTATAAGAAACCCCCATATTCCTTAGCCATTCCACTCTTCCCATCTCAAAATACTGTGCATAATTCCCATGATAAACGACTCCCATTTGGTCTGTTTCCGCATAACGCACACGAACTTGAAACTGATATTCTCTCATATTAAATCTATATTAAATTAACATTAAAAAAAATCCTCTTAGGCTTACAATATTTTTTTTTAAAAATCAAGTCTAAAAAAATTTTTTTTACAAAAAATTGTTCACATATTTGCTAACCCAAATAATTCGAACTGAATATTCATTCTGTTCACTTTTGTAACCTTTACAAAACTAAAAATAAACTAGTAATAATTAATTGAATCTATGACAAAAACTGCGCAATCGGTATGGAATAACTGTCTGTCTTTCATAAAAGACAATATTCAAGATCAAGCTTATAAAACTTGGTTTGAACCTATACAGTCAGTTGAGCTAAACGATAACGCGTTGTCTATTCAAGTACCTAGTAAATTTTTCTACGAATGGTTAGAAGAACACTATGTAAAATTATTAAAAGTTGCCTTGACTAAAGAATTAGGACCAGGCGCAAAGTTATTGTATAAAATTAAAATGGAAAACACTTATGGTAACAAACTTCCATTTACTGAGCAAATACCAAGTTATAACAGAACTGCCGTAAAACCTCAGGAAGTAGATGTTCCAATTGTGAATAAAAATCCTGAATTGAAAAACCCTTTTGTAATTCCTGGAATTCGTAATTTAAAAATCGAATCGCAATTAAATGCTAATTACAGTTTTGACAACTTCTTAGAAGGAGATTCAAACCGTTTAGCAAGAAGTGCTGGTATGGCTGTTGCCAACAAACCAGGAGGAACTTCATTCAACCCATTATTAATTTTTGGTGGTGTTGGACTAGGGAAGACTCACTTAGCTCATGCTATTGGAGTTGAAATCAAAGATAAATATCCAGAAAAAACTGTTTTATATATTTCGGCTGAAATTTTCACACAACAGTATATTGATTCGGTTAAGAAAAATACACGTAATGATTTTATTCATTTTTATCAATTAATCGATGTTTTGATTATTGATGATGTACAATTCTTATCTGGTAAATCAGGAACTCAAGATGTGTTTTTCCATATTTTCAACCATTTACACCAAAACGGAAAACAAGTTATCTTAACTTCAGACAAAGCACCTGTTGACATGCAAGATATTGAACAACGTTTATTATCGCGCTTCAAATGGGGATTATCTGCAGAATTACATCAACCAGACTATGAAACTCGTATTTCTATCTTAAATAATATTTTATTTAGAGATGGTGTAGAAATGCCTGACGAAATAGTTGAATATGTTGCTAAAAACATCAAATCAAACGTTCGTGAATTAGAAGGTGCTATTATTTCATTAATTGCACAATCGTCTTTCAACAAACGTGAGGTTACTATTGAATTAGCTAAACAAGTCGTTGAGAAATTCGTTAAAAACGTTAAGCGTGAAATTTCAATTGATTATATCCAGAAAATTGTTTCTGATTATTTCCAATTGGATGTTGAAACGTTACAGTCAAAAACTAGAAAACGTCACGTTGTACAAGCTAGACAATTAGCGATGTTCTTTGCTAAGAAATTTACGAAAGCTTCTTTGGCAAACATTGGTTCGCAAATTGGAGACAGAGACCACGCAACGGTTCTTCATGCTTGTAAAACAGTTGATAACTTAGTTACTACTGACAAACAATTCCGTAAATTCGTTGACGATATCAACAAGAAGTTATCGCTATAATTCATGGCTACAAAAATCTTAATGGTTTGCTTAGGAAATATTTGCCGTTCTCCTTTGGCAGAAGGTATTATGCGCTCTAAACTTTCCGAAGATTTTACAGTAGATTCAGCAGGAACTGGAGGTTGGCACGCAGGAGAATTACCTGACAAACGTTCAATTGCTACTGCAAAAAATAGGGGTTTAGATATCACCAATCAAAGAGCAAGACAATTCAAAAAAAGTGATTTTGATACTTTTGACCATATCTTTGTAATGGATAATTCTAATTACAAAGATGTTTTGGCTTTGGCACCAAATGATGTAGCAAAATCAAAAGTAAAATTAATTTTAAATGAGCTTTTTCCTGGAGAAAATGTTGATGTTCCTGATCCTTATTATGGAGGTCAAGACGGATTTGAAAATGTTTTTGACATGCTAGACCAAGCTTGTGAAGAAATTGCAAGAAAACTTAAGAGATAAATCATGAAATCAAATGCTTTAGGTAAACTGTATTTAATTCCCATTACGCTATCTAATCCTGGAGAGACAACAGTAGTTCCGGAAGATGTTTTACCTCAAACCATAAAAAGAACCATTGATTTTGTAAACTATTATATTGTTGAAAACGAGAAAACTGCTCGAAAATTCATCAAAAGCATTCATCCTGAAAAAAAACAACCAGAATTAAAAATTTCGGTATTAAACAAACATACCGACATTTCTGATCATAACGAATTTATCCAACCATTATTAAGAGGAGAAAACATAGGATTAATGAGCGAATCAGGTTGTCCTGGCGTTGCTGATCCTGGAGCTGCGATTGTAAAACTGGCTCACGAAAAAGGAATCCAAGTAGTTCCTTTAGTAGGTCCAAGTTCTATTTTATTAGCATTAATGGCTAGCGGAATGAACGGTCAAAGTTTTGCTTTTAACGGTTATTTACCTATTGATAAAAACGATAAAAAACAAGCTTTAAAAAATTACGAACGTTTATCCCAAGATAAAAACCAATCGCAATTGTTTATAGAAACACCTTATCGTAACAACAAACTAATGGAAGATTTGTTGCAAATTTTACAACCAAATACACTTTTGTGTGTAGCTTGTGATATTACTTTGCCAACGGAATTTATCAAAACTAAAACTGTAAATCAGTGGAAAAAAGAAAAGGCCGATTTACATAATCGACCTTGTATTTTTATTATTCACAAAATGTAAATTAATCTAAATCTACTTTAGCGTTTGCATTTGCTTTAATGTGTGAAATATCATAATTTGAAAATTTTCTGATGTAACTTGAAAGTGATGTTCCAAAACCATCTTTGAAACCGTTACGACCGTTACTTCTCAAATATTTTTTTACAGAACCAGCACCACCTAAATGTGCAGCAGCTACTAATCCAGACTCTGTAATTTCAACTCCATTAATAACTCTACCACAATATTTCTCGATTTCTTTACGTAATTCCCACTTATTACGAGCAATTAAAGCTTTAAAAGCTTCATCTTGCCATTCAGCGTTACGTAAAAATTCTTGAAAATCGTAAATACCAACTGTACGTAATGTACTTCTTCCGAATTGGTATTTCCCCATGTATCCGTATGGGTTTACTAAATGTAAGATTCCCCTTGACTCTTTGTAAGCCATCTTTTGAGCAAAACCAGCAAATGATTTACCAACCTGAGGTACTTTAACTGGAATTACTTCTTCGTTTTCGTATTCATTTGGAACATGGTATTTGATTACCTCTAAATTACCCAAATGAAACCCTTCCAATTTTTCTTCTTTAAAGGTTATAAAACCCGAAGAAACGACTAATACTAGGAGTGTCAATCCTATTAAATACGACCCTTTTTTTATCATGAATTGTTATTTCTCAGCGTCTGTCACCCATCTGAAATTACCGGGGCAAATATACAAAAAAAATTATAATATTGATTTACAGCATGTTAATCTTTTCTAAAAGTAGATAAAGTGCGCTTTAACTCCGTTATAATCATCGTATTGCAAAGTTGGTGCCGGAATTTTTATTGTATTAAAAACAGAAAAAAGAGTCTTTAAAAAATGTGATTTTGTTTCAATTTTTGTCAAATCAACATCAAAACTAAGATAAAATTGACGATATGGATTTTGAATTACAGAATTTGCAATTGCTTCATCTTTATCTCCATAAATCATTCCATCAGCTCCATACCCTAAAGCCACATTTAACCACTTAGGAAAAAACGTATCTTTCGTAAACGAATGAATATTAAATGACAACCAATACGTTTGTCCGTTATAATCTTTTAAAATTTGTTCATTTAAAGATGCTCCCAATGTTTCTGGTCGGTATTTCGCATATTTTGTTTGATGAAAAGAAAATTTTGGTAAAATTCGTTGCTCTTTCCAAAGCAAATCTTGAGTTACATATAAAGCTGTCCCACTAACATTAGCAATAACATCACCAGTTGAAGCACCCCATTCTTGTGAAAAACCATCAAAAACCTCAACTACTGTTAAGAAACCAAGCCCAAGAGTTGCTCCATAAAGCAATTGTTCTTTTTGCGAAGCGCCACTCCATTGTAACAACTCGGCACCAGCTCTACCCAAATGATAAGACGAATATAAATGCCCGAACTTATCCATTTGCAACCACTGGTTATTGTCGTTTATAAAATGAAAATTAGTTTGCGGATAATCTTTATACCAAACCTGATTAAGACCAATTAAAGTTACCCCTAACGCAACCGACTCTCCAATAAAAACATTTGTTTTTCTTGCTTTATTTAAAGTATCAGATGGTGTTAAAAATGAATTAAGCTTAGATTGTGATTGCGCAAAAAAAGAGAATAAAAGCAAAAAAATCAATACTTTTTTCCTTGTTAAAAATGCAAATTCAATATACCTGAAATTACAATTCTTAAAATCGAAAGAAAAAAATACTGATTTTAGTTTATTCATTTAATACAAATTATCGATTGATTCCTAATTTAGAAACCCAATCCGCATATTTTTTAGCATTAACTTGATGTGCTTCATAACTAGAAGCAAAAACATGATAACCTGGTTTATCTGGATTAGCACAGAAATAAATGTAATCGTGATTATCAGCATTAAGAACTGCGTCTATAGCAGAAACATCAGGCATTGCAATTGGTCCTGGAGGCAATCCTTTATTTATATAAGTGTTATAAGGTGACTGAATTCGTAAATCGTTATAAAAAACACGTTTAATTTCTTGGTCAAAATCGCCAGAACGTTTTTTAATCGCAAAAATTACTGTCGGATCAGCTTGCAACGGCATATCTTGTTGTAAACGATTCAAATAAACTCCAGCTACTGTTGGTCTTTCATCAACTTTAGCTGTTTCTTTATGCACTATAGACGCTAAAGTGTATACTTGAATAGGCGTTAATCCTTTTTCTTTTGCTTTTGCCAAGCGATCATTATTCCAAAAAACATGATATTCTTTAGCTAATTTTTGAGCAATTTTTTCAGCGGGTGTATTCCAATAAAATTCATAGGTATTTGGAATAAAAAGTGCTAATGCCGTTTCTTCCGTTAAACCATTTTCTTCTAAAAACGGAGAATTTGTAAAAGCTACTTCTAATTTTAAACTATCTGGTTCTAATTGTGTAGCCAAACGCTGAACCAACTTTCCTAACGTTTCTTGATTATTGAAAGCCACTTTTACAGGAACATTCAAACGCAAACTTCTAACAATATCAAAACTTGTCATGTTTTTCTTTAAAAGAAACTTACCCGATTTTACATTCGTATCGTAATTTCTAGAAGTTGCAACAAAATCAAACTTATCAACATCTTTTACTAAAGGTGATAAAATTTCTTTTACCTGACCATAAGTAGCATCTGTTGGCACATATACAAAAACCTCATCTTGTGCAAACTGGGTATTAGCTGTAAATGCTTTAAAATAAACAAAAGTTCCTAATATAGATGCTATTACTATCCCAGCTACAGCTACTATTGAAATAAGTTTTTTAACGTTCAAGGGGTGCGTCGTTTTACTGTTGATTGATTAATTGAAATAAAATTTCATCTTCGTACTGATTGTTTATTTTATTCCAATCTTTTTTTACTCCTATTTTCTGAAAGCCAAATTTAGTAAAAAGAGAAATACTTATCGGATTATTTTCTCCAATATTTGCATACAATTGATGCAACTGTAATTGATTGAAAGCAAATTGGATAACCAAACTCAAAGCTTCAGAACCAATGCCGGAATTTCTGTTATCTTCATCAGAGATTATAATCCCTACACCAGCTCTATTATTTCTTGGATCAAAATCAAACAAATCAATTAATCCAATTGCATCAAACATGGTGTTCAAACAAATTGCCAAACGCAATTGCTTAGCTTCATATATATCTTGTTGCGCATTTTCTAAATACTGACGTATCAAAAAGCGACTGTAAGGCGTTTGAGTGTTGCTCACTTCCCATATAGCTTCATTATTTTCTATTTTATAGATAAATTCTAAATCTTCTGGTTCAAGAGCTCTCAGATAAATTGTATTTCCTTTTAATGTTACCACTTTCAAATTCAAGTTCAAAAATCTAAATTAATCTTTCCTTCAAAAACAAATGTTGCGGGACCAATTAAAAAAACATTGGTATAATTTCCATTATCAACATCAAATTGCACTTTTAATTTACCACCTTCAACATTTAAATCAATTACATTATTATTGGTTTTTCCTGTTTGATGCATAGCAATTGCAACCGCAGTAACACCAGTACCACAAGATAAAGTTTCATCTTCTACACCTCGCTCGTAAGTACGAACTGCAAAAATGTCATTTGCTAATTGATGAACAAAGTTAACATTACTTCCTGCTTTTCCATACAAATCAGAGTAACGAATTTTAGCACCTTCAGTTTTAATATCCAAACTTACTAAATCATCAACCAATTGCACATGATGTGGCGAACCTGTATTTAAAAAAGTATAATTTTCATATTGATTAACAGTATCAACATCTTTCATTTGAAGCGCTACAATTCCTTCATTATCAACTGTTGCGTAATGATATCCATCTACTGCTTCAAACTCTGCCTTATTAGCAACAACTCCCATTTGTTTTGCAAAAGCTACCAAACATCTACCACCATTACCACACATACTACTTTCGTTTCCATCAGAATTGTAATATACCATTCTAAAATCATATTGCGGATGGTTTTCTAAAAGTATCAATCCATCAGCACCTATGCCAAATCTTCTGTCACAAAGTTGTTCAACTAGTTTGGTATTATTTTTGGGAAAAAATTCACTACGATTATCAATCATAACAAAATCGTTTCCAGTTCCTTGATATTTATAAAATGTAAGTTGCATTGCTTATTTAATTTATACAAAAGTACAAATTATTAATAAGATGTTAAACATTGTTAATCGGGCGTTAAAGTGATTTTGTGAAAAAAAATTGTTCTTAATTTTACTAATATAAAAATGAAGTTATTATGAAAAAATTTGGAAGTTTAGTATTCGTATCATTGTTAAGTGGAGCCGTTACATTAGGCGCTTACAAATTCTTTTTAGAACCTGATAATTCAGGTAAATTAACCATTGCAACTCCTAATTACGCAAAAAATGTGAGTTTAGGAGCCGAAAATATTGATTTTACTGCTGCGGCAGAAAACACGGTTCATGCCGTTGTTCACGTTAAAAACGTGAGTGTTTCAAAAGTTCCCAATAATCCTTTAATGGAGTTTTTCTACGGTTATCAAGGACAGAGAGAACAAACACAAATCGGAACTGGTTCAGGAGTTATCATTACTGAAGATGGTTATATTGTAACCAACAATCACGTAATTCAGGATGCAACTGAATTAGAAGTTACCTTAAATAATAACAAATCGTACAAAGCAAAATTGGTTGGAACTGATTCCAAAATGGACGTTGCTTTATTAAAAGTTGATGCTGATGAAAAATTACCTTATGTGGTATTTGGTGATTCTGATGCGATAAAAGTAGGTGAATGGGTTTTGGCTGTTGGGAATCCATACAACTTAAACTCAACTGTTACTGCTGGTATTGTTTCGGCAAAAGCGAGAAATTTATCAAACAATGGCATTCAATCATTTATTCAAACGGATGCAGCTGTTAACCCTGGAAACAGTGGTGGTGCTTTAGTAAACACTCGTGGCGAATTAGTAGGAATCAATACTATGATTTCATCTCCAACGGGAAGTTATGCTGGGTATTCTTTTGCAGTTCCATCGAATTTGACGAGAAAAATCATTGAAGATTTAATGCAGTTCGGAAATGTACAACGTGGCGTTTTAGGTGTTGAAGGTGGCGAATTAAATTCAACCTATGCTAAAGAATTAGGCGTTAAAGAAACTCAAGGTTTTTATGTAAATAAAGTAACCAAAAATTCAGGTGCCGAAAAAGCAGGATTATCAAAGGGAGATATTATTATTCAATTGGATAGCAAAAAAATCAACAGTTATTCAGAATTATCAGCATATATCAACACAAAACGACCTAATGATGTTATTCAAGTAGTTGTTTTACGAGATGGCAAACAAAAAACATTACCCGTTAAGTTAACCAAAAAAGAAATTTTAAATTACGAATTCAACGGAATTGAATTTGAAGATTTGGATGCTGCCGATAAAAAACAATTTAATATTAAAGAAGGAATTAAGATTAAAAAAGTAAACAATCCAGAATATGCAGAATATAGCGATATTTTAGATGGCGCTGTAATCCTAAGCATTGATGGCAACAAGGCAAAAGATATGGAAACGGTATCAAGTTACTTAGCAAAAAAAGAAAATCAAAAAGCTAGATATCAGTTAATTTCTAAAAATGGTCAAATGTACAGCATCATCATGTAAGCTTTGATTCAAAAAAAGAATATAAAATCGCAATAGGTACTATTGCGATTTTATATTAATTAAATTCATAATATGTTCCAAATTCAAACCCAAACGAATTTAAGCCATAATTAGGCTTTTGTAAATCTAAATTAGAAACATGACGAGCCATCATTTTCAAATCAAATGAATAATTACCCACTTTATAATTACTACCTAGAGCAAAAATATCGCTAAAAGCAAATCCCTTTTTCAACATTTCTGTATCTGTATCTATATACATTGGCCCAACATTACCTAAAGCATAAAACGAAATATTATTTGTTAATCTATACCTATAAATTATTCCTAAATTCAGAACATATTCATTTATAGTCTTCATTCTCATATATAAATCTCTATAATAATCTGGATTATCCGAACTCGTGTAAAAATCATGCCAAGGATTTAAAGATTCATGTTTAGAATTGTAATAACTTGGTTCAATTAAAATTTCAAAAAAATGCTTATTTTTATTGTATAATTTGAATTGACTAGATAATTTAAAAGCATTACTTTCATAAGTATAATCACTATCTTGTTTAATAATTCTATTTTGAGCAGAAAATCCATAAACAAACCCAATTCTAAGCCATCTTTTTTCAACAATTGAATCTTGAGAATAAGAGATTAAAGAACTAAAAACTAAAAGCGCAACAAATATTTTTTTTCTCATTAATGTATCATTTTATAAAACCTCAAAAATAACTTAATTATTTTTCTAATAAATATTTATATCTTTTTTATGTAAAAAAAATGGTTTCAAAAAACTAAACAAAATAATGTCTGGTTTTTTTATTAAAAAAATTTTACGAAAACGATTGAAATCTATACTTTTGCACCACAAAACAACACATTATATTTTCATGAGCAATATTTCTTTATACGAAAAAGAATTAGCTTTTCAGGCAGACAGAAGAAAAGCTGGGGTAGAATTCATTAAAATCATCAGTGATTTATGGTATGACAAATCAATCGAATTGGTTTTATTCCGTAATCAATTAATAGACAAAAACGTAAGCGAAATCATCAACTTACACGAGTATGCTGGTGCATTTGTTGGAAAACCAATTAACGTTTTTGATTCTGTTGAAATTGCAAGCGCTATTATCGATTTGGATTTACCACCTTCAAGAATCGACATTGGTAAATTAACTTATGAATATCATTTAGAAGATGACAAATACAACGATGCAAAAGCATTTGTTATCGACAAATTAAAAAATGCTAAAAACTTCCAAGAAATAAAACCAAAAGATGTAGTTCTTTACGGATTTGGTAGAATTGGACGTTTATTAGCTCGTGAAATGATGTCTAAAATTGGAAAAGGACAACAATTACGTTTAAGAGCAATCGTTACAAGAGATAAAAATGATGCTGTTTTATTAGAAAAAAGAGCTTCATTATTACGTTATGATTCAGTTCATGGCGATTTTCAAGGTTCCGTAATTGCTGATCCAGAAAACAACGCTTTATTAATTAATGGAACTACTGTTCACATTATTACAGCAAATACTCCAGAAGAAATTGATTATACTGCTTACGGAATTGAAGATGCTTTAGTAATTGATAACACAGGAGCTTTTACAACTGAAGAAGCTTTAAAACGTCATTTAACTTCTAAAGGTGCTGAAAAAGTATTATTAACTGCGCCTGGAAAAGGAGTTCCAAATATTGTATACGGTGTTAATCATGAAGATTACAACCCAGAAGAAGTAAACATCTTTTCTGCTGCTTCTTGTACAACAAACGCTATTACGCCAGTTTTAAAAGCTGTTGAAGATACTTTAGGAGTTGTTAAAGGACATTTAGAAACGATTCACGCATATACAAATGACCAAAACTTAGTAGACAATATGCACAAAAAATACCGTAGAGGTCGTGCTGCTGCTTTAAATATGGTTATTACTGAAACTGGTGCTGGAAGTGCAGTTGCAAAAGCATTGCCTTCATTAGCAGGTAAATTAACATCAAACGCTATTCGTGTTCCTGTTCCAAACGGATCATTAGTAGTATTGAATTTAGAAGTTGGAAAAAACACTTCAATTGATGAAGTTAACAACATCATGAAAAAATACGCTTTAGAAGGTGATCTTGTAGAGCAAATTAAATACTCTTTAAACAACGAGTTAGTATCATCAGATATCGTAGGAACTTCTGCTCCTGCTATTTTTGACAGCAATGCTACTATTGTTTCTGGAGACGGAAAAAACATTGTTATGTATGTTTGGTACGATAACGAATATGGTTACAGTCACCAAGTTATTCGTTTAGCAAAATACATTGCTAAAGTAAGAAGATACAGCTACTATTAGTAGATGGCAACAATAAAAAAAGCCCTTAGTTTTCACTAAGGGCTTTTCTATTTATATTCAATTTGATTACTCTTTCGAAGCTAAATAACGTTCTGCATCTAAAGCTGCCATACATCCTGTTCCTGCAGCTGTAATTGCCTGACGATATACATGATCAGCAGCATCACCAGCAACAAAAACACCAGGAACATTTGTTTTAGAACTTCCAGGAACATTTACAATATAACCTGTTTCGTCTAATGTAATATAATCCGCAAAAATATCTGTGTTAGGTTTATGACCAATGGCTACGAAAAATCCTGTAGCCGGAATTTCAACAACTTCTCCTGTAGTTTTGTTTTTTGCTCTAACTCCAGTTACTACTTGTCCGTCACCTAAAACTTCTTCTGTTTCAGTATGCATTAAAATTTCGATATTTTCTGTTTTTTGTACACGTTCTGCCATAATTTTAGAAGCTCTAAATTTATCGCTACGTACTAACATCGTTACTTTTTTACATAATTTAGATAAGTAATGTGCTTCTTCACAAGCGCTATCTCCTGCTCCAACGATTACAACTTCTTGATTTCTATAGAAAAATCCGTCGCAAACCGCACAAGCTGAAACACCACCTCCTAATTTTAAGTAAAGTTGTTCTGATTCTAAACCTAAATATTTAGCAGAAGCTCCTGTAGAAATAATTACAGTTTCTGCATGAATTTCAATTGTATCGTTAATCCAAACTTTATGAACTTCTCCAGAAAAATCAACTTTTGTAGCCCAACCATCACGTACATCAGTTCCAAAACGTTGTGCTTGAGATTGCAATTGCACCATCATTTCAGGTCCAGTTACACCTTCAGGATAACCAGGAAAATTTTCTACTTCATTTGTTGTTGTTAACTGACCTCCTGGTTGTGTTCCTTGATATAATACTGGATTCATGTTAGCTCTAGCCGCATAAATAGCTGCAGTATAACCTGCTGGACCAGAACCTATAATTAAACATTTTACTTTTTCGATTGTATCTGACATAACTTTATTCTTTTAAGAGTAGCAAATGTAAGTTTTTAATTAAAATTATTTCTTAAAATTGAATTAGTTTTAATTATGAATGTATAATTTTTGACAATAAAAAAAACCTTCCTGAAGTTTCAAGAAGGTTTTGTCGGGGTGGCAGGATTCGAACCTGCGGCCTCCTGCTCCCAAAGCAGGCGCGATAACCGGGCTACGCTACACCCCGAATTTGTGAGTGCAAATATATAACTAATTTCTATTGTAGCAAATAAATCAATTCTTTTTTTAAAATAATTTATTTACCGCTTATTACCTATATTTTTTTAGCAATTATTCCTAAACTTTCTAAAGAAAACAAAAAACACATAGAATATTATTTCTATTTTTGCTAAAACAATCAACCTTAAGAATCTATATGCTTATTATTGGAATTGCCGGCGGAACCGGAAGTGGAAAAACAACTGTTGTACATCAGATTATGAATGAGTTACCTGCTACTGAAGTAGGAATAATTTCTCAAGATTCTTATTATAAAGAAACACATCATCTTTCATATGAAGAAAGAACTAAAATCAATTTTGACCATCCAAGAGCTATTGATTTTGAATTATTGGTTACACATCTTAAAGATTTAAAAGATGGAAAAACTATTGAACAACCAGTTTACTCGTTTGTAACACACGATAGAACCGATGATAAAGTGATTACGCATCCAAGAAAAGTTATGATTGTTGAAGGAATTTTAATTCTAACAAATCCAGAATTAAGAGACATGTTTGACATTAAAGTTTACGTACATGCAGATTCTGATGAACGATTAATTCGTCGTTTAAAACGTGACATTGCAGAACGTGGTCGTGATATGGAAGAAGTTTTGAATCGTTATCAAACTACTTTAAAACCAATGCACGAGCAATTCATCGAGCCTACAAAAGCGTTTGCTGATATTATTATTCCAAATGACAAATATAACACCGTTGCAATTGATGTTGTACGTGCTGTTATCAACCAACGTATTGCTTAAAAAATGAAAAAAATAAAGAGTCTTTTAGCCAAATATCCGTTCCTAAAGTTTTTAGCGAACCGCTATGTCTTGGTTTTAATACCCTTTATGATTTGGATGATTTTCTTTGACAACTATTCGTATTTAGAACACCGCGTTTTAGATAATGAAATTGATGAAATCGAAGACAACATTCAGTATTACAAAACTGAAATAAAAAAAGACAGCATCAGCATTAAAGAATTAAAAAACGATGACTATGTAGAAAAGTTTGGTCGCGAAAAATATTATATGAAACGTGACAACGAAGACATTTACATCATCGAATTTGAAGAAGAAAAGAAAGCTGAAGCTGATGCAGAAAAAACAAATAGTAACAAT
This sequence comes from Flavobacterium channae, assembly GCF_021172165.1. Classification (NCBI taxonomy): domain Bacteria; kingdom Pseudomonadati; phylum Bacteroidota; class Flavobacteriia; order Flavobacteriales; family Flavobacteriaceae; genus Flavobacterium; species Flavobacterium channae. The sequence continues at coordinate 2,065,559 of NZ_CP089096.1, forward strand.
TAAATATATAATTCGTGGCTAACAATAATCTATTTTCCGATTTTGATGCAGTTACTTCCAAACAATTGAAGCAGCAAATTCAATACGAACTAAAAGGTGCTGATTATAACGAAACTTTAGTTTGGGAAAGTCCAGAAGGAATAAAAGTAAAACCGTTTTATCATAATGACGAAACGGAAGTAAATCTGAATGCAATTGCGCCTTCAAAACCTTTTACAATTGTTCAAAACATATTTGTTCACGACGTAAAAAAATCAAATTCTCGCGCATTAGAAACGTTAAAAAGAGGTGCAGAAAGTATTCGCTTTACAATTGAAAACGATACAGTTTCAGTTGAAGAATTAATGCAAAAACTTCCTTTTGAAAACGTAATTTATTATTTCAATTTACCTTTCCTTTCAAACGATTTCGTAACTAAAATAAATGATTTTGCTTCTAAAAACAAGGTAAATATTTATGTTCAGGTTGACCCAATTGGACAATTAGAAAAAGAAGGAAACTGGTTTGAATTCCTTGAAAAAGATTTCGAAAAGCTTAATGCAATTGCTACTAAAACAACTATTCCGTTTTTAACTATATCAAGCGGAGTTTATCAAAACGCTGGTGCTAATATTGTACAGCAATTGGCTTACACTTTAGCACACGCAAACGAATATTTCAACAGAATTCCAGCAATCAATCAACCAATCGTTATAGAAGTTGCTGTTGGAACGAATTATTTCTTCGAAATAGCCAAATTAAGAGCTTTACGATTATTATTCAATACAGTAGCTAAAGAATACAATCACAATTTCGATTGTCATATCATTGCAACACCTTCAAAACGCAACAAAACGTTATATGATTATAATGTAAATATGTTGCGCACAACTACCGAATGCATGTCGGCAATTTTAGGTGGCGCTGATGCTGTTGCGAATTTAGCTTACGATGCTATTTACCACAAAGACAACGAGTTTGGTGATAGAATTTCGAGAAACCAATTGTTAGTTTTAAAACACGAAAGTTATTTCGATAAAGTAAATAACGCTTCAGATGGCGCATATTATATTGAAACTTTGACCGAACAATTAGCTGAAAAAGCTTTAGAATTGTTTAAAGATATTGAGAAAAATGGTGGTTTACTTTCGCAATTAGTTGATGGAACTATCCAACGAAAAATCAAAGAAAGCGCTGATAAAGAACAAGACCTTTTCGATTCTGGAAAAGAAGTTTTATTGGGTACAAACAAGTATCCCAACAAAAACGATCGCATGAAAGATGATTTGGAATTGTATCCTTTTGTGAAACAAAATCCAAGAAAAACGCTAATTACTCCTATCATTGAGAGAAGATTAGCCGAAAAATTAGAACAAGATAGATTAGCTTCGGAATAAGATGATCGGATTTTCAACAATATTATTTATAATTGGGCTTTTAGTAGCTGGTTACGGAGTATCACTATTAAACAAAGACACAATACAAAAAAAGAAAGCTAAATTTTACATAATAATTGGTTTAATTACTGCATTGAGTCCATTTCTTTTTGTTCTACTTTATATTCTAATCAGTAGATTATAAAACTTAAAAAAATGAGAAAAAACATACAACATATACAATTAGTCAAAAGTCAAAAGTCGAAAGTCGAAAGTCAAAAGTCTTTCACAACGGCTGAAGGAATTGAAGTAAAACCAACTTATTCTGAAGAAGATATTACCAATTTAGAACACATAGGTTTTGCAGCTGGTTTTGCACCTAATTTACGCGGACCATACGCCACCATGTACGTTCGCCGACCTTGGACTATTCGTCAGTATGCGGGATTTTCAACTGCGGAAGAAAGTAACGCTTTTTACAGAAGAAACTTAGCTGCTGGGCAAAAAGGTTTATCTGTTGCCTTCGATTTAGCCACACACAGAGGATACGATTCTGACCACGAACGTGTTGTCGGTGATGTTGGAAAAGCTGGAGTTGCGATTGACTCGGTGGAAGATATGAAAGTACTTTTCGACCAAATTCCGTTAGGGGAAATGTCGGTTTCGATGACGATGAATGGTGCGGTTTTACCTATTATGGCATTCTACATCGTGGCAGCGGAAGAACAAGGCGTTACTCCTAACCTATTATCTGGAACGATTCAGAATGATATTTTGAAGGAATTCATGGTGCGTAACACTTATATTTATCCACCAACACCTTCGATGAAAATTATTGCGGATATTTTCGAATACACGAGTAAATTCATGCCGAAGTTCAACTCTATTTCGATTTCAGGTTACCACATGCAAGAAGCAGGTGCTACAGCTGATATTGAGTTGGCGTACACGTTAGCCGATGGTTTGGAATACATTCGCACAGGAATTGCTGCTGGAATGGATATTGATACTTTCGCTCCTCGCCTTTCGTTTTTCTGGGCAATTGGTATGAATCATTTTATGGAAATTGCCAAAATGCGTGCAGGTCGTATGTTGTGGGCAAAATTATTGAAGCAATTCAATCCAAAAGACGATAAATCATTAGCTTTAAGAACACACTGCCAAACTTCTGGTTGGAGTTTAACCGAGCAAGATCCTTTTAATAACGTAGCTCGAACAGCTATTGAAGCAGCCGCAGCAGCGTTTGGAGGGACGCAATCGTTGCACACGAATGCTTTAGACGAAGCAATTGCTTTACCAACCGATTTCTCAGCACGAATTGCTCGTAATACCCAAATATTTTTACAAGAAGAAACCAAAATTTGCAAAACGGTTGATCCTTGGTCAGGAAGTTATTATGTAGAAAGTTTAACAGCTGAAATTGCTGAAAAAGCTTGGGCATTAATTGAAGAAGTAGAAGCACTTGGCGGAATGACCAAAGCTATTGAAGCTGGAATTCCAAAACTAAGAATTGAAGAAGCGGCTGCGCGTAAACAAGCACGTATCGACAGCGGACAAGATATTATTGTTGGGGTGAACAAATACCGTTTGGAAAAAGAAGATCCGTTACATATTTTGGATGTGGATAACCAAATGGTGCGCAAACAACAAATTGAACGTTTAGAACAAATCAAAGCCACTCGCGATAACACTAAAGTTGCCGAATGTTTAGCAAAATTAACCGAATGTGCCAAAACAGGAAACGGCAACTTATTAGATTTAGCAGTAGATGCAGCACGTAACAGAGCTACTTTAGGTGAAATTAGCGATGCTTTAGAAACTGTTTTCGGAAGATACAAAGCACAAATTAGAAGTTTTAGTGGTGTGTATAGTAAAGAAATTAAAAACGACGAAAGCTTTGAAAAAGCAAAACAATTAGCAGATACCTTTGCTAAAAAAGAGGGACGTCGCCCAAGAATTATGATTGCCAAAATGGGACAAGACGGTCACGACCGTGGTGCTAAAGTAGTCGCTACAGGTTATGCCGATGTAGGTTTTGACGTAGACATTGGTCCGTTATTTCAAACACCACAAGAAGCAGCGAAACAAGCTGTTGAAAACGACGTACACATTTTAGGCGTTTCTTCATTGGCAGCCGGACACAAAACCTTAGTACCTCAAGTAATTGAAGAACTAAAAAAATACGGTCGTGAAGATATTATGGTGATTGTGGGCGGAGTAATTCCTGCACAGGACTACCAATTCTTATTCGACGCCGGAGCTGTAGCTGTTTTTGGTCCTGGAACTAAAATTAGCGATGCCGCGATTACGATATTGGAGGTTTTATTGGAAGAATAGCTTAAACTCAATATAAAAACAAAAAACACCAACATTTCTGTTGGTGTTTTTTTATGCCTAAAAATTGTTAACAACTATAGAAATCATGCTTACAATTGTAAGCGGGTCAATTGTAAGCATAACAATAAATTTATAACCATGAATATTAAAGAAAAATTTGGTCAAAAAGTTAAAACTCTTAGAGAAGAAAAAAACTTTTCAATAGAGCATTTAGCCAATATTTCCAATGTTGACAGAAATTACATTTCTGATATTGAAAAAGGTAAAAGAAATGTTTCCATAGAAATTATGGAAAAAATAATTTGTGCTTTAGAAAGTGATTTTACAATGTTTTTCAATGATAAAAATTTTAAGAAATGATGATGAAAGAGACAATATCAATAGATGAATTTGACGGGAAAAAATTTAAAATTCGTTTTGTAGAAGAAGAAGATAATAGAAAAGCTGTATTAACTCATTACTTGCATAATTATAGAAACGGAGTAAAATCTCATTTTGAAAAAGAAGCAACAGAATATTTAAATCAGATTATTGAATATAAAAATCAAGAAGAAAACTTATCGTTAGTTTCTGATGTTGTTTTGCAACAACTCCTTTTTGAGGTTGAAAATGTTCCTTTCCCAACTCCAAAAGATTATAACTTTAAGTTTATTGATCTATTTGCAGGAATTGGAGGATTTAGACTTGCTCTTCAAAATTTAGGCGGAAAATGTGTTTTTACTTCTGAATGGGATGAATTTGCAAAGAAAACTTATCGTGCGAATTTTGGTGAAACACCCTTTGGAGATATTACAAAAGAAAGTACAAAATCATTTATCCCAAATGATTTTAATGTTCTTTGTGGAGGTTTTCCTTGTCAACCATTTTCTCATGCAGGATTAAAAAAGGGTTTTGAAGACACTAGAGGAACTTTATTTTTTGATGTTGCTGATATCATAAACAGAAGAATTGAAAACGGGAATCCTATAGACATAATATTTTTAGAAAACGTCAAAGGATTAAAAAATCATGACAAGGGAAATACCTTAAAAACTATTATTAAAACTCTTAATAATTTAGGTTATGAAGTAAAAACTGAAATTTTAAATTCCAAAAATTTTGGGGTTCCACAAAATCGTGAGAGAATATTCATTGTTGCTTGGATAAAAGATAAAAACAAAAACTTTAAGTTTCCTTTGGGAATTGATTTTGAGGAAAACATTATTTATGAAAAAGATGATTTAACTAAAATTAAATCTACTAAAGTTGGAGATATACTAATTAAAAATCCTGACGAAAAATATACAATTTCAGATAAATTATATGCAGGACATTTAAGACGCAGAAAAGAACACAAAGAAAAAGGGAACGGATTCGGTTTTTCTTCTTTTGACAAAAACGCTCCATACACAAGCACAATATCTGCAAGATATTACAAAGACGGTAGTGAAATATTAATTGAGCAAAAAGATTCAAACCCAAGAAAATTAACTCCAAGAGAAGCCGCAAATTTACAAGGTTATCCCAAAAATTATGTGATTCCTGTTTCGGACAATCAAGCATACAAACAATTTGGAAATAGTGTTTCGGTTCCTGTAATTCAAACAGTTTTTAATGAAATAAAAAGACAACTTTTTTGATTGGTAAATAACTTTATAAATATCCAATATGAATTTAACTCAGTTAAAAAAAATATTTTCTTCCCATGGATGCAATAAGATATATTTAAAATATTTATCCCCAAACGATAATTCTAAAAATCAAGTATATTTTGGGGGAAACTTTGAAGTTTTAAATATTTTACCAATAACAGAGATAAAAACAGAGCCTCAAGGTGATTGGAAAAAAGAACGATTTAAAGCAAAAATAATTTTCTCTTGGATTAAAGAAGATGGATCACTAATTGAGGCACCAAAATCTCAATTAATACTTTATCCAAAATATCCTGAAGTTAGATTTTCAGGTTTTTTACAAGGTTGTAAAGATGCTCCTTCAGAATTGATGAGATCAAGATTGAAAGGAAGAATTCTTTTCTTAAGCGTTTCTGGAAATGGCAAAGTACTTGGTTATGTAGTTTCATCTGAATCTGAAATTGCTAATGAAGTAAATCAACTTTCAGAAATTAAAAATCATGGAATATTTAAATATTTTGAACTACCTATATTTCAAGATAATAGACAAAAACTAATAATTGAGTTAAATAGAATTCATAATCTTGGATGGATAAAATCAAAAAGACTAGATACAAATGGAAATCTATTATCATGTGAATCATCTAATTGTGGAGGATACACTCTTGAGGCTGAACTTGGAATTACACCAAACGGCTATTCCGAACCCGATTATCTGGGATGGGAAATCAAACAATTTGGAGTAGTAAATTTCAATAGAATTAATTCAAAAATTATAACTTTAATGACTCCTGAACCAACAGATGGATTTTACAAAACAAATGGTGTAGAAGAATTTATACTTAAATATGGCTATCCTGACGTTAGTGGAAAACCTGATAGAATGAATTTTGGTGGCATACATAAGATTGGGGTTTTACATAGCAGAACAAATCTTACTCTTCAACTAATTGGTTTTGATTCAAAAGAAGGCAAGATTAGGGATACAAATGGACGCATTGCATTATTAGATAGTAATCAAAATGAAACTGCCGCTTGGAGCTTTGCATCAATGCTTTTACACTGGAATAGAAAACATAATCAAGCATGTTATGTTCCATCTATTCTAAAAATAAACGAAGGCAGAAACTACCATTATGGAAGTAAAGTAATTCTTGGAACTGGTACAGATTTTCTTTTCTTTTTGAAAGAAATATCAAAAGGAAATATTTATTATGATCCAGGAATTAAATTAGAGGATATGTCGACAAAACCTAAGATAAAGAAAAGAAGTCAGTTTAGAATTAAATCTGAATACTTACCTAATCTTTATAAAAAAAATGAAATAATAGATATTACTATTTAAAAGAACCAACCTCACAGCTGGTTTTCTTATTTTATTCCATCCACCGCCTTCACACCCTCCAAAAAATCAATACTTTTCACTTCTTCAAAAAAGTCGATTTCGGTTTCGTGTGGTAAAAAATCGGAGATGATACGCACGATAAAATCTTGTGGCTTTTTCAAATATTTAAACGTATAATCTTCCATATTTACAACCGTTTTTTCGGCTAAATCGGTTGTTCTTACAAACTTATCAGAAGTTAGAGAAGACAAACAAGGTAAGTTGAGTTTTGGTGCTTCGGTAATGATGGGTTTTCCGTTTTCAAACAAACCACCTTCGTAACCATATAGCGAAGCATTGGTAATTTCTATTGGTTTTCCTAACTGCAAATATTCTGGCAAATGACTCGCTTTTCCAACTACAGCAGCAAAACCCATTAAAACGCAAACATCATGTGCTGGCAAATGCATCATCGCTTTAGCTGTACTTTCACGACCAATTCCAGATACAATTACTTCGTAAGTATGATTCAAATTTGGAATTCGAGCCAAAGCGTTTAGGACTTTTTCACGCTCAATTTCCATCGGTGTTAGAATTATTATGTTCAAAATCTCAGAATTAAATCACAAAATAAAGTAATTTGAAGAAATTAGAACGTGTATATTTTTTATATTTTTGCTTCATGTCAAAATTACCCAACATCACCACTAGTATATTCTCTGTAATGTCGCAATTAGCGAACGAACACGGAGCAATTAATTTATCGCAAGGTTTTCCAAATTTCCCAGAAGACGAACGTTTATTACAAATTTCGGAGCGCTTAATTCGTTCGAATATTCATCAGTATACGCCTATGGCAGGTTTACCTTCTTTGTTGGAAAAAATTGCAAATCAAACGTTGCAACAATACAACCGAAAAGTCAATACAGCGACTGAAATGTTGATTACAGCTGGAGCGACACAAGGTGTATTTACTGCGATTAATACGTTTGTAAATCAAGGTGATGAAGTGTTGATTTTAGACCCTAGTTATGACAGTTACGAACCTTCGGTTTTAGTAGCTGGTGGAAAACCTGTTCGTGTTTCATTGAATTTAGATTACACGCCTAATTTCAATAAAATTGAAGCTGCGATTACGTCAAAAACCAAAATGATTGTGGTGAATAATCCGCACAATCCTACGGGTAGAATTTGGACAGAAAGTGATTTTGAAGCTTTAGAAACGATATTAGAAAAACATCCTGAAATTTTAATTTTAGGTGATGAAGTATACGAATACATTACGTTTACACAACCGCATATTTCCTTCAATACTAGAGAAAAATTAAAACACAGAACCGTTATTGCTTCTTCTTTTGGAAAATCGTTACACGTTACCGGTTGGAAAGTGGGTTATTTAATTGCTCCTGAAAATTTAATGTACGAAATGAAAAAAGTACATCAGTTTTTAGTGTTCAGTGTGAACAGTTTTTCACAACATGCCATTTCGGAATATATGGATGTGGTCGATTTTAGTGAAGTTTCGAAAATGTACCAACGCAAACGTGATTTGTTTCAAGGACTTATAAAAAATAGTCGTTTTGAATTGATGCCTTGTGATGGAACGTATTTTCAGGTTGTGAATTACAATGCAATTTCAAAAGAAAATGATGTGGATTTTGCAAGAAAATTGATCATTGAAAATGGCGTTGCCGCTATTCCAATTTCAGTTTTTTATGAAGATGTAACCGACAAACACATGTTGCGATTTTGTTTTGCCAAAACAGATGAAACGTTGATTGCTGCAGCGGAAAAATTGTGTTCAATTTAAAATTGATAATTTTTCTTACTCATAAAATTGATATTTGACCTAAACAAGACCTATACAGGATAACTTTCTAATCTTTGGAACAACTAATAAAACCAACTAGTGTAATGTTAATTCCCTCTAGATTATTTGTATAGTTTTTATTACAGAACCTCTATTCTAACTTTCAAAAAAATGTTCTAATTTTAAAAGATTATGAATATCCAAAAAAAGATGTTGCTAAAAATAAAGGAATTTTACTTTTTTACTTTTTTGTTTTTTTATTCTATCCTTTCATTTGGACAGTTGGGATTTTGTTCTGGCAGTAAAGGTGCACCAATTTTTTTAGAAAACTTTGGAAGTGGCAATAATTACGGTCCTGCGTTACCTGTTGGCGTTACCAATTATACTTATGTGAATTCAGGATTTCCAGATGATGGACAATACACTTTGTACAATAGAACCAATTTAATTCCTAATACTATCAATTGGCATTTTTCACTTGATAGAACTCCTGATAATGAACCAGATGGAATTAACGGAAAATGTCTAATTGTAAACGCAAGTAACACTCCTGGACAATTTTATAGAAGAACTGTTACAGGATTATGTAGTAACACTCGTTTCGAATTCTCTGCTTGGCTTTTAAATATCTACAATGCAGCTTCTGGAGCATGTCCAGGCTCTGGAATTCCAATCAATGTTACTTTCGAAATTTGGGATGAAACTGACACCACTTTATTACGTTCGGGAAATACTGGCAATATTGCAGGAACATCAACTCCAATTTGGAATCAGTTCGGTTTAGTATTTACGATGCCAGCTGGTCAAACTTCTGTAATCTTAAAAATGCGAAATAATGGCGGTGGTGGCTGTGGAAACGATTTAGCCATTGATGACATTATGTTTAGAGCCTGTGGCGAAAATAGTATAATTAATAATACTACATCATCTGGAAACACTATGACTATCTGTCAAAACTCAAGTGTTACTAATCCTAATTTACAAGTTGTTACTACGGGAGCCATATCGCATGTTTACCAATGGCAACAAAGTAGCGACAATGTGAATTTTAATGATATACCAGGCGAAAACAGTGCAAATTATACGATTCCAAATATAACATCTACTACCTATTATCGTGTAAAAGTAGCACAAGATATTGCCAATTTAAATAATCCGTTCTGTTCTACTTTTTCAGATGTTTATAGTGTTATTTTTATTCCGTTACCTAATGCACCTACTTCAAATGGTGACCAACGTTTTTGCACAAATCAAGCAACAAGTTTAAGTGTAAGTGTTTTGCCTGGAGAGAGTGTCAACTGGTATGATAGTCCTGTAAATGGAACTCTTTTATTAGCAAATTCAACCTCTTTTACACCATCTACAATAGGAACCTATTACGCAGAAACAATTACTACTACAAGTGGATGTATTAGTAATACAAGAACAGCCGTTTCATTATTACAACCAATTACAGTTTCCGCTTCAGGTTCAATGAGTATCTGTACCAATACAAGTACGAATATTTCTCTAATTTCTTCCGATACAAATGCAACTTTAAATTGGACGGCAACTTCTTCAGATGTTACTGGATTTTCAAATGGTTCGGGAACAAATATTAATCAAACATTACAATATAATGGAACTACTTCCGGAACTGTAACTTACACTGTAACACCAATTTTAAATGGTTGTGAAGGAAATCCAGAAACCATTATAGTAACTGTAACTCCTTTAACCACAATTACATTAATTTTTCAGAATATTACTACTTCATATTGTTTAAATGCAACACCTGAAGTACTGCCTTTAATGTCTTCGAATACCACTCCAATTTCTGGAATTTGGAATCCTTCCACAATTGACACAAGCATCTCTGGAACCACTACCTATACATTTACACCACAAACTGGAACCTGTGAAAATATTCTTCCATTTCAAATAAATATTACGGTTGGAAACGATTTTACACCAGATTTTGAAGATGTAATAACATTTTGTTCAGGTGAAAATCCACCAATCTTACCAAATACATCACCAAATGGCATAACAGGAACTTGGTCGCCATCGGTTATTGACAATTTAACTTCTGGAAGTTATACTTTTACACCAAACCTAGGTTCATGTGCAAACTCCCAAACAATAAATACAATTGTTTTGGAATCAGCACTCAATGATTTTGACTATTCTATAACTGGTGCTTTTACAGAAAATCAAATAATAACAATTAATGCAAATCCACCAGGCAACTATTATTACCAATTAGATAATGGAAATCTTCAAGAAAGTAATGTTTTTGAAAATGTAAGTGCTGGTAATCATATTATATCCGTAATGGATCAGAACGGATGTGGTAATATTTTATTTGAAGAAGTATTTGTAATTAATTCTCCTAACTATTTTACTCCTAACAACGATGGAGTTAATGATTTTTGGATGATAGCGGGAATAGATATTTATGAAAAATGGAAAATTTCAATTTTTGATAGATTTGGAAAACTTATTACACAACTAAATCCATCAAATTCTGCATGGGATGGGACATTAAATGGTCATAAATTACCTTCTACGGATTACTGGTTTTTGATTGAATATCAGGATAATGGAATTGACAAATCATATCGATCAAATTTTAGTTTAATTCGCTAGAAAAAGGAGAAAAATACAGTAATTACAATTATTTTAAACCACTATTTATCACACTGTAAATCAGTTACGTTAGACTTTAACCCATTGTTAACAAAATTGGCTTGAAAAAACCATAAATAATTGTATTTTTACCACTTAAAATTTTTAACTGTCAAATGGGTAAAATCATTGCAATTGCCAATCAAAAAGGTGGTGTTGGAAAAACAACAACCTCTGTTAACTTAGCTGCGTCTCTTGGTGTTTTAGAAAAAAAAGTACTTTTAATTGATGCCGACCCTCAAGCAAATGCTAGTTCGGGTTTAGGTATTGATGTAGAAAGTGTTGAAATTGGTTCATATCAAGTTCTAGAACATAGTGCTACTCCAGATGAAGCAACTGTTTCTTGTTCGGCACCAAATGTTTCGGTGATTCCAGCTCATATCGACTTGGTGGCAATCGAAATTGAATTAGTAGATAAAGAAAATCGTGAGTACATGCTGAAAAAAGCATTGGAAAGTGTAAAAGATAAATACGATTACATTTTAATCGACTGTGCTCCTTCTTTAGGATTATTAACATTGAATGCTTTAACAGCTGCAGATAGTGTTGTAATTCCGATTCAATGCGAATATTTTGCATTAGAAGGATTAGGCAAATTATTAAACACAATCAAAAGTGTGCAAAAAATCCACAATCCTAATTTAGATATTGAAGGATTGTTGTTAACAATGTACGATTCGCGTTTACGTTTATCAAATCAAGTTGTAGAAGAAGTACAAAAACACTTTAACGATATGGTGTTTGAAACTGTAATTCAAAGAAATATTAAACTAAGTGAAGCGCCAAGTTTTGGAGAAAGCATCATTAATTATGACGCTACAAGTAAAGGAGCTGCAAATTATTTGAACTTAGCTGAAGAAATTATTAAGAAAAATCAATAATAAAGGAAGATGACAAAAGCGGTAAAAAAACAAGCCTTAGGAAGAGGATTATCGGCTTTATTGAAAGATCCGGAAAACGATATTAAATCGGTAGAGGATAAAAACGCAGATAAAGTAGTAGGAAATATTATTGAATTAGATATTGAATCGATTGAGATTAATCCGTTTCAACCGAGAACCAATTTCAATGAAGAAACATTACAAGAATTAGCCAAATCGATTAAAGAATTGGGCGTAATTCAACCTATTACTGTCCGAAAATTAGACTTTAATAAATTCCAATTAATTTCTGGAGAGCGTCGTTTACGAGCTTCAAAATCTATTGGTTTAAAAACAATACCAGCTTACATCCGATTAGCAAACGATAACGAATCGCTAGTTATGGCATTAGTTGAAAACATTCAACGTCATGACTTAGATCCTATCGAGGTTGCAATTTCGTATCAACGATTAATTGATGAAATCAATTTAACTCAAGAAGAATTGAGTGAACGTGTAGGAAAAAAACGTTCTACAATTACCAACTATTTACGTTTATTGAAATTAGACCCAATCATTCAAACAGGAATGCGTGACGGTTTTATTTCAATGGGTCATGGTAGAGCTTTAATTAATATTGAAAATCAAGACGTTCAAAGCGATATTTACCATAAAGTAGTTACTCAAAATCTTTCGGTAAGAGAAACAGAAGCTTTAGTTAAAAATTATCAAGATAGTTTAAAACCAAAAACAGGAAAACCTGCAAAAGGAAATTCATTTGACATTAACGAAGACGAGAAAAAAGCATTTGCTAATTATTTCGGGACTAAAGTTGATGTAAAAGTGGCTGGAAATGGTAAAGGAAAAATTACGATTCCTTTTCATTCGGAAGAAGATTTTAATCGTATCTTAAAACTAATCAATTCTTAGTGAAAGTTCTCCGTTACATATTTATTCTTACGTGTCTTTTTTTGAGTACTCAAATGAATGCACAAAAAGAATTATCGATGCATACAGCTGACACTGTAAAAGTTGTTATCGATCCGAATCGCCCAGCAAGAGCAGCTTTTTATTCGGCTCTTTTACCTGGACTTGGGCAAGCATACAATAAAAAGTATTGGAAAATCCCTCTGGTATATGCTGGATTAGGTGCTGGAATTTATTATTATACTTTTAATCAAAATAAATACCATGAATATCGCGACGAGTATAAAAGAAGATTAGACGGAACATCTAATCCTAATCATCCTATTTACGGAACTTTAGACAATGACCGATTAATTCGTGCTCAAAAATTTCACCAAAGAAATAGAGATTTATCAGCATTAATAACTGCTGGAATTTACATACTTAACATTGTAGACGCTAACATTGACGCACACTTAATGCAATTCAATGTTAATGATAATCTTTCAATAAAACCAGACATGAATCAAAATCAAATAGATTACAGATTCAATTATGGGATGACACTAACTTATAGTTTTTAACAAAATATTAGGTAACAATCTAATCAACACTACTACTAACCAACATGAAAATTGCACTTTTAGGATACGGAAAAATGGGAAAAGTTATTGAAAGAATAGCTTTGGAGAGAGGACATGAAATTGTACTAAAAAAAGACCAAGATTCAACTTTCGATGGTTTATTATTAGCCGATGTTGCAATTGATTTTAGTGTTCCAGATAGTGCAGTTGCGAATATTTCAGAATGTTTAAACAACGGAATTCCTGTAATTTCAGGAACAACTGGTTGGTTAGCAAAATATCAAGCAATGGTTGATTTATGCGAAGCTAAGAATGGAAGTTTTATTTATGGTTCTAATTTTAGTTTAGGAGTAAACATCTTTTTTGAACTAAATGAATATTTAGCTAAGATGATGTCAAATTTGAAACAATATAAAGTTTCAATGGAAGAAATTCATCATACTCAAAAATTAGACGCTCCAAGTGGAACAGCAATTTCGTTAGCAGAAGGTGTTATCAAACATTCGGATTATGCAAATTGGACGTTAGAAACACCTATAAGTAACGAAATTCATATTGAGGCAAAACGTATTGAAAACGTTCCTGGAACACACAGTATCTTTTATGATAGCGAAGTTGACCAAATTGAAATCAAACACACAGCACACAGCAGAGAAGGTTTTGCTTTAGGAGCTGTAGTTGCTGCAGAATGGATAGTTGGTAAAAAAGGGGTTTTCACAATGAAGGATGTTTTGGGGTTAAACTAAAACAAACAATTATACAATTTAACAATTAAACGATATTAAAAATGGAAATATCAGGTTGGTTAATCTTTATCTTATTAGTTCAAGTAATACACGGAATTGGAACTTGGAAATTATATGAAAAAGCAGGCAGAAAAGCTTGGGAAGCTTTTGTTCCAGTTTACAACGGAATTGTATTAATGCAAATTATCAACCGTCCAAAATATTGGATTTTATTACTTTTTATTCCGGTTATCAATTTGTTTTTATTTCCAATTATTTGGATTGAAACCTTACGAACTTTTGGTAAAAAATCAACTTTAGATATGGTTTTAGGAGTGGTTACTCTTGGATTTTATATCGCATATGTGAATTACACTCAAGAAACTACTTATTTTGCTAATCGTGATTTGAAAGCGCCAAACAAAACAATGGATACATTAGGTTCGCTTTCATTTGCTATTGTAGTAGCTACTTTGGTTCACACCTATTTCATTCAACCATACACAATTCCAACCTCATCGTTAGAAAAATCGTTGTTAGTTGGTGACTTTTTATTTGTAAGTAAATTCCATTACGGAGCTAGAACACCAATGACACCAATTGCCGCTCCAATGGTTCACGATACTTTACCAATCATTAAAACAAAATCATATTTAGCAAAACCTTCATTACCTTATTTTCGTTTTCCTGCATTACAAAAAATAGAACGTAATGACATTGTGGTTTTCAACTGGCCAGCAGATACCTTGTTTCACATGTACAAAGCGGCAGACAAAAGATATGATAAACCGATTGACAAAAAAACGAACTATGTAAAACGTTGCACGGCAATTCCTGGTGATAAAATAGAAATCAAAGATGGTATTATTTTCATTAATGGAAAAGAATCAATTCTTCCGGAAAGAGCAAAACCGCAGTATTCATATAAAGTTGCTTGGGACGGAAAAACTCCTGTTGATTTAGATTATATCAAAAAAGAACTAAACATCACAGATGCTTTTGGTCAAATTGCAAATGACACATTAGTTTTTAGTGCTTTACCACAATCCTCAGTAGATAGATTAAGAAATATTCCTGGATTAACTAAGGTAGAACGTATCATTCACAAAGGAACTGATAAGACTATTTTCCCAGGAACTATGGATTGGAATGTAGATAATTTAGGTCCAATTTACATTCCTGAGGCAGGAAAAACTGTAGAATTAAACAAAGAAACCTTACCATTTTACAAGAAAATCATCAGCGAATACGAAGGCAAAGATTTAAAAGTAAACGGAAATGAAATTAGAATTGATGGTAAAGTAGTAACATCATATACTTTTGACAAAGATTACTTTTGGATGATGGGAGACAACCGTCATAACTCTTTAGATTCTCGTTATTGGGGATTTGTACCTGCTGATCATATTGTTGGTAAACCAATCTTCATTTGGATGAGTATCGATGGAATTAACGATGGCCTAAAAAACTGGAGAATTCGTTGGGACAGATTATTTACTACTGTTAGCGGAGACGGTCAACCAAAATCATATTTCCAATATTTCTTAATTGCATTAGCAGCTTACCTTGGTTTTGATTACTTCAGAAAAAAGAAGAAAAAGAAAGAAGAAACTAATGTTTAATTGATTAAATGTTAAACTGTTTAATTGTCAAAAGCAATGCATAAATTTTCATTTGAAAAATTAGATGTTTGGATTGAAGCCAAAGAATTAACAAAATCAATTTACAGCTTAACATTATCTTTTCCAGAAAGTGAAAAGTTTGGACTTGTTTCGCAATTAAGAAGAGCTTCGGTTTCAATTTGCTCAAATATAGCAGAAGGAACATCAAGAATATCGGATAAAGATAAAGCGCATTTTATTTCTATGTCATATAGTTCAACTATGGAAGTTTTAAACCAATTAATTCTTTCTTTCGAATTAAACTATATTAATGAATCTAGCTATCTAGACTGTAGAAATCAAATAAACAGTATTACAAACAAATTGAATTCGTTAAGAAATTATATTCTAAAAAATAACAATTAATCAATTCAACGATTAAACAATTTAACAGTTCATCAATTCAACAATTTTACATTACAAATGAATATCCTTATACATCCAACTTATTTTCCATCAATTAGTCATTACGTTGCCATGATTAATGCTGATGCTGTTACGTTTGAAATGGAAGACAATTTCCAAAAACAAACCAACAGAAACAGGATGTATATTTATAGTCCAAATGGCATTCAAATGTTGAATATTCCTGTAAAACATGCTACAGAGAAACACCAAAAATATAAAGATGTTCGAATAGAGAATGATTTTGGATGGCAAAAGAATCACTTTAAATCATTAGAAGCGGCTTACAGAACTTCTCCTTTTTTTGAATATTTTGAAGATGATTTTCGTCCTTTATTTGAAAAGAACCATGAGTTTTTAATGGATTTGAATTTAGAAGTATTCGAACTTGTAAATGATGCATTAGGAATCACAATTTCTCCTGAAAAAACAACAGAATTCTTTCATGAAGTTCCAGAATTTGCTGATTTCAGACACTTAGCTAACGGAAAAAAAGATACAGCTCAGTTAGAAGAATATACACAAGTATTTAATGACAAGCATGGTTTTATCAATAACCTTAGCATTCTTGATTTACTTTTCAACGAAGGAAGATACGCAGTTGATTATTTAAAAAATCAAAAACTATAAATTATTCTTCTGATTTTTTCTCTAAATTCAAACGAGCAATTTGTGGAAAATGGTCGCTTTGAAAGAAAGTATCTATAGTTTTAAATTGTTTTACAACGATTGTATTTTCTACGAATACATAATCAATTCGAGCAGGATAATATTTAAAATTATACGATTTACCAAAACCATTACCCGCCTCTTCAAAAGCATCTTTCATGTCATCACCTTTAATGGTTCTGTACACATAGGAAAAAGCACTGTTATTCAAATCGCCACAAATAATTTTAGCATGTTTGCACGTTTCAAAATGCTCTTTAATAATTTCGGCTTGATGTTGTTGAATAGTAAAAGCTTCACTCATACGTTTGAAAATAAATTTAGACTTTTCTTCGTCTAACTTTTCGTGAATATCCGTACTTATTTTAATGGATTGCAAGTGCATACTATACACGCGCAAAGTGTCTTTTTGCTTTAAAATATCAACGTAAATAACATTATTACTCGAATTCGGAAATTCAATTTCGCCTTTGTTTATTATTTTATAATTGGAATAAATTGCCTGACCGTATTTATTTTTTCCACCATACAATTTCACATAACTGTAAGGAAACATTGCTGTATTTACTTGATCATTTGGAGAAAACTCTTGTAAACACAAAATATCAGGATTTTTCTCATCAATCAATTCCGAAATTTGATTCGGAACATCATCTTTTGGAAGCCACTCGTACAAATTAAAAAGTCGCACGTTGTAACTCATTAAAGTAAAATCGGTTTCTTCTTTTGGCAAGTTTGTTTCAGAAAATTTATAAAACCGATTAATAAATGTTATTCCAAGCAACAATACCAAACCAGACAGCAACATGTAACGCTTTAACTGCAGTAACCAATAAACAAAAAAGAAAAAATTGAAAAACAAAAACAAGGGTAATCCTAAAGTTAAAACGCTTAATATAGGAAAAGCTTTAGGCGTAAGAAAAGGTAACGTATAAGCAAGAAAAGTCAATACAGCTAAGACTATATTTAAAAAAAACATTATTTTGCTTAACCATGATTGTTTACGCATGATTTATTTTCCAGCTTTAAATAAGAATTCCTTTTCTTCTTTTGTTAAACTATCGTAACCCGATTTACTGATTTTATCAAGAATATCATCAATCTGTTTTTGAGTTACATCTTTATTATCTTGAAACGAATTTACGCTTTTTTTTGTATCATTTCGATGTACCTTTTTAAACGGAGTTTTCTTCTTTGGCTTAAAAAATGTAGCAAAGAAATCCAAAATAGCAGAAAATGGTTTTGTTAAATCGGTTCCAGATTGTAATATTTTAATATAAATAAAACCAAACAAAGCGCCACCTAAATGCGCAATATGTCCACCGGTATTATCCAATGGAAGCTGAATTAAATCGATAAATAAAATCACAAATGCTACATGCCATAATTTCACAATTCCTATCAAAGGAATACGCAACAACATAAAAGGCGCATAAGTAGTTGTGGCAATCAAAATAGCCATTATTGCACCACTAGCACCAACTAACAATCCTGCTTTGTCTATGAAAAGATATGATAAAATATAGGTGAGTCCAGAAAAAACACCTCCTAAAACATAAACCCCTAATAACTGCTTATCTGTAAAATAAGTATTGAATAACCTTCCTGAAAAATGAAGCACCATCAAGTTAAAAAACAAATGCAAAAATCCGGCATGCATAAAATTAAACGTAATCAACGTCCATGGCTTCATTAGAAACTCATCAGGCAGCGACGATAACGCTATATAATTGTAATATCCAAAGTTTATTTTAGACAGTTTTAAAATCACATCTAACAAAGCAAAAAATACAAAAACAACAATGTTGCAAAAGATTAACTTTTGCACAATGCCACCTGTTTTGTATTGTAATTTTAAATCGTCTAGAATGTTCATGTTCTATTTTCTTTATTCAATTTTCTAAACCTATCTATCCCAACGATTTTGATTGAATTGATTTTTCTTCCAGTACCACATCATGATAAAACCAATTAAAGCACCTCCAACGTGAGCAAAATGTGCAATTCCACCACCAAAAATACTATAACCTGTTACTCCAGAAAATAAGTCCAACAATACAATTACTGGAACAAAATATTTGGCTTTTATGGGAACTGGAATAAACATTAAAGCTAATTCCGCATTTGGAAACATGAAAGCGAAAGCAACTAACAAACCGTAAATAGCTCCAGAAGCTCCAACCATTGTTGATTGATTCTGACAAGCAGCTTGAAATAATATTGAAAATGAATCACTATTAAAACTATATTTTTCAATTATTGGCTTAGCATTTTCATATAATAATTCCCCTCTAAATGAAAAACCATCTGACATATTTGCATTTAACATCTTATGTAAATCCGCAGAAGAAATTGACATATCAGACAATTGATTTAATAAAGAATGGAATTCATAATAATTTATTCCTGATTGTAATAAAGCAGCACCTAATCCACAAGAAAAATAGAAAAACAAAAACTTCTTTGGCCCCCAAAAATGTTCTAATGCACTACCAAACGAAACCAACGCGAACATATTAAAGAAAATATGCATCAAACTTCCATGCATGAACATGTGCGTGATAGGTTGCCAAAATTTAAAACCATCACTTTCAAAATAATGAAGTGACAATAACTCATTCGCTTGAGGCACAAAATAACTTCCTATAAAAAATAAAACGTTAATAATTAATAACTGTTTTACTGTTTCGGTCATATTCATCATAAGGCAAATCTTTTATCTAAATCTTCTACCGTTAAGGTAATAAATGTGGGTTTTTGAAACGGGGAAACATTTGGATCTTTACAAGCAAATAACGAATTTACTAAATTCTCTTGTTCTTTATCTGTTAGGTAAGTCCCCGTTTTTACCGCCATACTTTTTGCCATTGATTTGGCAATACTATCACTTTGAGAAAAACTACTTTCTGGAATTTCATTTTGTAAGTTACTAATTAATTCTTCCAAAACAATTGTAACTTCACTTTCAGCCATTCCAATTGGCAAACCTGAAATCTGAACTGAATCGGTATTGAACTTATCAAAAACAAAACCTGTGTTTTCTAATGATGATTGTAATTCAGTTAACAACGTCATTTCATCTGAAGAAAAATACAATTCCAATGGAAATAACAATTGTTGACTCGATGCTTTTTGAACCGTAATATTAGTTAAAAATTGTTCGTACAAAACACGCTGATGTGCTCTACCTTGATCAATAACTAACATTCCTGATTTAATAGCACTAACTATATATTTTTTATGAATTTGATACGTAGAAGATGTTTTTGTTTCCTCTGGTTCATCATCAAATAATTTTCCAGTTACTTCTTCGCTTTCAAATGAAAACTGCTCTAATTCTTGTGTTTCTTGTTTTAAACCTACATACAAACTTTCCCAACTAGCGGTTGAAGTTTCTCGTTTATAACTTCCAAAAGACGAAAGTGATTTTGCTTCTGGTTTCTCGTTAGCAAACGGATTAAAATTAGAATCCACTTGTATTGTTGGAAAATCGGCTTCTTTATTTTTATACTGATATGGTGTATCTAAATTGGCATCGCGTTCAAAATCCAAAACTGGCGCCACATTAAATTGCCCTAAACTATGTTTAACAGCAGAACGTAAAATAGCGTATAACGAATGCTCATCATCAAACTTAATTTCAGTTTTAGTTGGATGAATATTAATATCAATAGTGTTTGGTGGCACTTGCAAATACAAGAAATAACTTGGCTGATTGCCTTCTTTTAACAAACCTTCATAAGCACTCATAATGGCATGATGCAAATAAGCACTTTTAATATAACGGTCGTTTACAAAGAAAAACTGCTCTCCTCTACTCTTTTTTGCAAATTCTGGTTTTCCAACAAAGCCCGAAATTTTAATCAACTCCGTATCTTCTGAAACTGGAACTAATTTTTCATTAGTTTTTCCACCAAAAATATTAACAATTCGCTGGCGATAATTTGAACTTGGCAAATTGTATAATTCACTTCCGTTGTGAATTAATGTAAACGAAATTGACGGATGTGCCATTGCCACACGCTGAAATTCATCCATTACATGACGAAATTCAACAGTTTCTGATTTTAAAAAATTTCTTCGAGCAGGAATATTGAAAAATAAATTCTTTACGGCAAATGAAGTTCCTTTTGGCAAAACAGCAACTTCTTGTGTTACTAATTTGCTTCCTTCCATAATGATATGCGTCCCTAACTCTTCTTGATCTTGCTTGGTTTTCATTTCAACATGTGCAATTGCAGCAATTGATGCCAATGCTTCACCACGGAATCCTTTGGTATGTAAATCAAATAAATCTTCTGCTTTTCTAATTTTTGAAGTAGCATGACGTTCGAAACACAAACGAGCGTCGGTCGTGTTCATTCCTAAACCATTATCAATAACTTGCACTAAGGTTTTTCCAGCCTCTTTTACAATTAACTTAATATCAGACGATTTTGCATCAACCGCATTTTCAAGCAATTCTTTAACAACCGATGCAGGTCTTTGAACTACTTCTCCGGCAGCGATTTGGTTGGCAACATGATCAGGTAAAAGTTGGATTATACTAGCAGCCATTAGACTTAAAATATGAATTTAGGTGAATTGCAAAAATAAAGAATTTAAATGGGGTTTTATAACGAATAACCCTTTGCAACTATTATTTTTTAAACAATATGATTTGTTTTCGTTCAAACGACAAAACTTTTTCGTCTTGAAGTTCGTTAATTAGAACATTCAGCGTTGGACGAGATAAGCCGATTAGTGATGCTATTTCTTTTTGTGTAAATGGATGTTTTATTACCGTATCACCTGTAACGGCATTTTTAAATCCATAATCCTCAGACAATTCTTTTAAAAATTCCATCAAACGAGTTTTAGCATCTTTAAAAAGCATAATCTGCAATCTTCTTTCCAACTTTTTAAATCGATATCCGATAAATTTATAAATTGAAATACTAAATGCCGAGTTACGTCTTAGGAGTTCATGCATCATATCTAACGAAACTACACAAGTTGAAACTTCATTATCTAGCGCTTGTGCAAATTCGTTGCGTTTTTCTTCTCCTAAAATAGCTTTTTCACCAAAAATTTGTCCTTTAGATAAAATGGCCGTAATTATTTCATCTCCATCTTCAGTAACATACCCTACTTTTATTTTACCCGAATTTATCAAAAAGACTTTATTTGCTATATCATTTTCAAAATAGATGTAGTCTCCTTTTTTGAAATAATCAAAAGAATGGTCTTTCTTATAATCTTTGAATTTATGAGGACAAAGAATTTGAAAAACATCAATATTATCAAAAAACCATATAGCATTATTCATAGCAGCTTTTTATCTTCTTTTAAAAATTGATAAATCAAAATCAATTACATACATAAAAATAAACAGTAGAATTAAAACAATAATCATAATACGCATATTAAAATGACGATTACCTCTATGTCTACTATTTGTACGAGCTTCACTCCAATGCGCTCTAAAATCATTGTAATTAACCGACTCGCGATCTCTTCTGATAGAAGAATCAAAATCGAATGGATTATCTATTTCTTTGCCTTTATAGTGTCGAGGTGTATAGTTAAATTTCTTATTCTGTGGTAATTTAAACGAACCTCTTCCGAACTTAAACATAACGCATTATTTTTTTCAAATTTAACAAATTAAATACTTTTTACTTCTAATTATTTGTTAACAAAAATCCCGCCATAAAGCGGGATTTTATATTTAAAATTTTATAAAGTTTAAGACTTCCTATTTAAGTCAACCATTTTGATTGCAGCAATTGCAGCTTCTACACCTTTATTTCCGTGTTTACCACCACTTCTATCAATCGATTGTTGCATATTGTTATCTGTTAAAACACAAAAGATTGTTGGTACATCGTATAACAAATTCAAATCTTTCATTCCTTGTGTTACACCTTCGCACACAAACTCGAAATGCATTGTTTCTCCTTTGATTACACAACCTATAACAATAACTGCATCAAGGTCTAATTTTTCATGCATTTGACGTGCACCAAAAATCAATTCAAAACTTCCTGGCACATTCCATCGAATAATATTCTCAGGTAAAGCACCACAATCTGTTAAAGCAGCAAAAGCTCCGTTATACAAACCTTCTGTTACTTGCTCGTTCCATTCTGAAACAATAATCCCAAACCGAAAATCTTTCGCGTTTGGGATTGTGTTTTTATCGTAATTGGATAAATTTTTATTTTCTGTTGCCATTCTTACTCAGTCATTGCAATGAAAGCGTCAATATTCATTCCTTCTTTAGAAGTTTCATATTTCTCTTTAATCTCAACAAATAATTTGTGAGCTTCTTCTTTTTTACCAGCTGTTAAATTTAATTGAGCAGCTTTTAATAAAAATCTTGGCGTAGTGAAATCATTATCAGAAGCTTCAGCTGCTTTCTTGTAGTAAGAAATAGCATCATCAACTTTGTTAGTTTCAGCAAAAGCATCTCCGATTGCTCCTAATGCTAATGGTTTTAAAATTGCATCTTCTGATTTGAATTTTTCTAAATATGTGATAGCATTTTTGAAATCACCTAAATTTAAATAAGCCATACCAGCGTGGTAGTTAGCTAAATTTCCAGCAGCAGTTCCTGAATATTGCTCAGCTACTCCTAAGAAACCTAATTTACCTTCACCACCTTTAAGTGCTAAATTGTATAATGAATCGTTTTTCTCAGTAGCGTCAACAGCTTGTTGAAAGTATTGTTGCGCTTGGAAAATTTCGTTTGCAGCTTTTTCTTCTTTTGGTTCAACAATAAAACGGTTGTATAATAAATATCCTAAAGTTCCAATTGCAATTGCACCTACAATACTTAAAAGGACTTTTTGATTTTTAGCTACCCACTCTTCTGTTCTAGAAGCTTTTTCATCTAATGCATCAAAAACTTCAGCCGTAGTACTATCTTGTACATCAACAGCATCTACTTCTTCGAATTCATTTTCAACTTTAGCTTCTTCTGGTTTTGGAGCTTTGTAACCTCTTTTGTTATATGTTGCCATTTATTTTAAATTTAATGAGGTGCAAAAATATAATTTTTATTAAAATTTAAAACCATTTTTGTAGATATTTTTAAGAATTTCAATTTACTTTTGCAGGAAGTCTTAATTTTAGTCATTTAACACCCCTTAATTATTGTGTTTTTAAAACAGTTATCTTTACTTAATTATAAGAATTTAGCCCAAATCGAATTTGATTTTGATGCTAAAATTAATTGTTTTGTAGGGAAAAACGGTGTTGGAAAAACAAACATTTTAGACGCTATTTATCATTTGGCTTATGGCAAAAGCTATTTCAATCCATTAGCCGTTCAAAACATTAAACATGGTGAAGAGTTTTTTGTGATAGATGCGCTATTTGAGAAAAACAATAAAGAGGAGAGAATTGTTTGTAGTTTAAAAAAAGGCCAAAAAAAAACCATTAAGCGAAATGGGAAAGTTTACGACAAACTTTCAGAACACTTAGGATTAATTCCCTTAGTAATTATTTCACCATCTGATGTAGATTTAATTGTGGAAGGAAGCGAAACAAGAAGAAAATTCATTGATAGCGTTATCGGAACATTGGACAACCAATATTTGCAATTGTTGATTCAATATCAAAAAACGTTGGCACAACGCAATGCCTTATTGAAATACTTCGCTTTAAACCAGACTTTTGATGCAGATAATTTATCGATCTACAACGAACAATTGAGCGAAACCGGACAATTGATTTTTGAAAAAAGAAACCAGTTTCTAAACGATTTCATTCCGATTTTCCAAAAGCATCACACCAATATTTCGGGCGGAAATGAATCGGTTGCTTTACGCTATGAAAGTCAATTGTTCGAAAAAGATTTATTATCGCTTTTAGAAGAATCGCTTCAAAAAGACAGAATCATTCAATATACAAGTACTGGAATTCATAAAGACGATTTGATTTTTGAAATTGACGGTTTCCCAATTAAAAAATTCGGTTCCCAAGGACAACAAAAATCATTTCTAATTGCACTAAAGTTAGCACAGTTTGAATTCATGAAAAAGCAAAGTGGCGAATTACCTATTTTACTTTTTGATGATATTTTTGACAAACTAGACGAAACACGTGTTCAAAAAATCGTAGAAATGGTAAATGACGCTGTTTTTGGACAAATTTTCATTTCGGATACTCATGCTGAAAGAACTGAAATGATTATTAAGGAAACACATCAATCGTATAAAATATTTCCGATTTAAAATTCATAATATTACATTTGAAAAAAATTATTCAACGATGAATATTCAAACCAATTTCTCTTTAAAAAACTACAATACTTTTGGAATAGAAGCTAAAGCTAAACAATTTGTTTCGGCAACTTCAATTGCAGATTTAAAAGAAATCATTTCTAAAAACAATGACATCTTTATATTAGGTGGCGGAAGCAACATGCTTTTAACGCAAGATATTGAAAAACTTGTAGTTCATGTAAATTTAAAAGGAAGAGAAATTGTTGAAGAAAATGATGATTTTGCAATTGTAAAAGCACAAGCTGGAGAAAATTGGCACGGATTTGTACTTTGGTGTATCGATCAAAATTTTGGTGGAATAGAAAATTTATCTTTGATTCCTGGAAATGTAGGTACAACTCCAATTCAAAATATTGGAGCATATGGAGTTGAAATTAAAGATACGATGTTTACTTGCGATGCTTTGAATTTGAAAACATTAGAAATCGAAACGTTTACCAATGCGCAATGTAAATTTGAATACCGTGAAAGTGTTTTCAAAAACGAATTGAAAAATCAATACATCATTACTTCGGTTAGTTTTAAATTAACGAAAAGAAATCATAAAGTTTCCACGACTTATGGTGCAATTGAAACGGAATTAAAACAAAACGGAATAGAAAACCCAACCTTAAAAGACGTTAGCAATGCTGTAATTGCCATTCGTCAAAGTAAATTACCTGACCCAAAAGAATTAGGTAACAGTGGAAGTTTCTTTAAAAATCCGATTATTCCAAAAGAAGCTTACGAAAAAGCAAAATCACTTCATCCCGAAATGCCACATTATGTAGTTTCTGAAACCGAAGTAAAAGTTCCTGCCGGTTGGTTAATTGAACAAGCTGGTTTTAAAGGAAAACGTTTTGGCGATGCTGGAGTTCATAAAAATCAAGCCTTAGTTTTAGTGAATTACGGAACGGCAACTGGAGCCGAAATTGTAGCGCTTTCTAGAAACATTCAACAAACGATTTTAGAAAAATTCGGAATTGCGATAGAAGCAGAAGTGAATATTATTTAGTTAGAAGCTAGGTGATGGAAGCTGGAAGTTAAAATCTTTGCGTTAATTTTTTGAAACACATAGGCACAATAGTTTTACTTTGTGTTGATTTTAATCCGAAATATCGGATCGAAGCTTCGGACGTTTCACTTTTCATAGGCAACATAAGAAATCCGTTTAAATCTGCGTTTTGCATTAGCAAATCTGTTGTATCCGCGTGCTAATTTTCTTCAACTTAAAGATTTCTTCCATTTCTTAAATCTGTGTTCCAAAAATTTTGAATTTGTTTTTGAGATTTGTTTGGAATTTGAGATTTGTTATTTGGATTTTAATTAATTTTGCAGTTCAAAATAGAAAAAGATGAAACTTGTATTAGTAACCATTGGACTTTTAGGACTTGCGTTTGCAGGTATCGCGATAAAAATTTGGGCAAAAAAAGACGGAAAATTCGCTGGAACTTGTGCTAGCCAAAGTCCGTTTTTGAATAAAGATGGAGAAAACTGTAGCTACTGCGGAAAAACTCCTGAGCAAATGAAAGACTGCAGCGAACCTTCGCACTCTTAATTTTCAAAATTTATGATACTAACAATACTCTTAATCGCTTTTGCGGTTATCGTGTTTATTCAATTTATTTATTACCTTTTTATTTTCGGAAAATTCTCATTTGGTAAAAACCAAGAAGGAACTCCGAAACGTTTACCTATTTCTATTATTGTTTGTGCTAAAAACGAAGAAGAAAATATCAAAAAGTATTTTCAAACTTTGGTTACCCAAAACTATCCTGATTACGAAATTGTCTTAATTGACGATGCTTCGAGCGATGAAACTTTGGAATTATTTGAAGCTTACGAAAAGCAATATGCGAACGTAAAATTGGTAAAAGTTCAAAACAATGAAGCGTTTTGGGGTAATAAAAAATTCGCGTTAACCTTAGGTATTAAAGCAGCAAAAAACGAGTATTTAGTATTTACCGATGCGGATTGTTACCCAGCTTCAAACGATTGGTTGTTACAAATTTCGACTCAATTCACCAAAGAAAAAACGATTATTTTAGGCTATGGTGCTTATGAAAAAGTTAAGAATTCATTCCTAAACAAAATCATTCGTTTTGAAACGATGTTAACGGCTACGCAATATTTTTCTTGGGCAAAAATCGGCAAACCTTATATGGGTGTTGGGCGCAATTTAGCTTACAAAAAAGAAGAATTTTTCAACGTTCGAGGTTTTATGGATCACATGAAAATTCGTTCGGGCGATGACGATTTATTTATTAATCAAGCGGCAACAAAAAAGAATACTGCTATTTTATATACTCCAGAAAGCTTTACTTTTTCGGAGCCAAAAACCACTTTTTCGTCTTGGGTGTACCAAAAAAGAAGACATGCTACGACTGCAAAATACTACAAAGGATTTGATAAATTTCAGTTGGGATTATTTTTCTTTAGTCAGTTTTGGTTTTTAGTTTTGGCTATTGTTTTGTTAGCGTTTCAATTCCAATGGATGATTGTGACCGGAATTATCGTTTTTAGATATTTATTCAGTTGGATTTCTTTAGGTTATGCCGCTGGAAAACTAAAAGAAAAAGATGTGATGTATTGGTATCCAATTATCGAAATTGTACTTATCTTTACACAACTAAGCGTGTTTTTTAGAAACCTCATCTCAAAACCTGTACATTGGAAGTAAATTCGGTCATTATTCAAGAAAATATTGAAAAAGCAAAAAAGGGAGACCAAATTGCTTTCACGTTTTTATTGGATTTTTTCTGGAATGAAGTGTACGGATTTATGCTAAAACGCACCGAAAACGAAACCGATACTGAAGATATTGTCATTGAAACTTTCGCAAAAGCATTCGATAAAATCTCTACGTACAATCCTGAATACGGTTTTAATACTTGGTTGATTGCGATTGCAAAAAATGTACATATTGACATGCTTCGTAAAAAGAAATCGTCATTATTTATTGAAATGAATGATGAAGAAGACCATCAAGCCTATAGCGTTGCCGATGATTCCAATTCTGCTGAAGACGAATTGATTATCGAGCAAAATTTAGCTCAATTACTCCAATACATCAAACAATTAAAGCCTGCTTATCAGGAAGTCATTCAAATGCGTTATTTTCAAGAAATGACCTATCAAGAAATGGCAGAACAAATTGACGAACCGCTAAATAACATCAAAATTAAGTTACTTAGAGCTAAAAAATTATTGGCGGAGATTATTTCGGGGAAGTAAATTCTAAAAACGTAATATTAAATTTGTTAAAATATAATTTTAACATTATAATTACGTTTTCATAAAAAATCAAAACAAATGAATCATACGTTAAATTGTCTCATTGTAGATGATCATCCAATGCTTATTGATGGGTACATATCTGTTATTTCGAACTTTGTTGACAACTATGATTTTAATTTTATTAAAGCAATGGATTGCGAAAGCGGTTATAAAGCAATTAAACAAAACCATAACTTAAATAATAAAATTGATATTGCAATTTTTGATATTAGTTTACCCGCATATAAAGAAAAAAATATTTTATGTGGTGGTGATTTAGCACTTTATTTCAAAAAAAGATTTATAAATTCTAAAACTATAATGATAACCCACCATACCGAAGGAGTCATTTTAAAAACTATTGCTAATAAAGTTCAGCCTAATGGCTTCTTAAATAAGGGAGACATAGACTACAAAACTTTTAAAAAAATTTTCAACATAATTTTAAATAATGAAAATTATGTTTCAGAAACCATATCAAATTCGTTATCCAACTTGAATCGGAATATTTTTGATTTTGACGCTATTGATTACGAGATCATTTCGTTAATTGATAAAGGAATAAAAACAAAAGATTTACCACACTATTTACCTATTTCATTAAGTGCAATAGAGAAAAGAAAAGCGAAAATTAAATTTCAAGTTTTAAATTATTCAGGTAATGATGATGAGTTAATTGCAAAAATAAAAGGTTTAAACTTGGTTTAATTAACAAAAAACCGCATTTTTTTTAACTAAAAACCGTAATGAAAATTATTTGTTTTGTATTTATTTTGGCACCAAACAATTGCTTTATTCCTTTAATGAAAACCAGTGCACGGGTAAGTAAAAAATGAACAAAAAAGTTATTGTTTTTTGAAAAAAAGTATAAACAATAAAACTTTAAAATTATGAAATTAAGTTTAGACGCTCTTAAAGAAAGAGCAGAAGCAACTGCTTCAAATGAATTATTAGCTACAATTAGTGGCGGTACAGAGAATGCTTGTCATGATGGAGTGACTCTTACTGGGCACATTTCAGTTGACACAAAATTAATTCCTGTAGACACACCACCACAGCCTAATCCAGGTAGATTACATGATTAATAAAGAAAATAGTTTAATTATATTGAGCAGCTTATTAAGTTGCTCAATATTTTTGGTTTCATGTGCAAAGAAGAGTTTACAAATTGAATACAATGGGCATATTTATATAAAGACAAAAATAGAAGATACAATTTATGGAAACTTTCTCTATGATACAGGAGCTAAAGAATTAATTCTCGACACTGCTTTTTGTAAAAAAAACAATTTAATTTTCAAAACAACACAAGATACCAAAATAGGCGGTGTTGGAAATACAATTCAAAATGCAAAAATTGTCTTAGACACATTGAAATATAAAATAGATAAAAAAACAAACTTTTCAAACAAAACATATTTACTTGGTCTAAAAAACATACTAGGTCAAAATACAGATGGAATTTTAGGGGTTAATAGTTTTAAGGATAGACCTCATAAAATAGATTTTATAAATAAAAAAATTAGCTTTTTTAAAAACACTAAAAGTTACGATTCTATTAATATAATTTTTGACGGTGATAAAATATATGTTCCTGTAACTTATACTATAAACGAAGAAGAATATATCGGGAAATTTATATTAGATTTAGGTTCAAGTGTCACAGTTTTAAATAGTTCAAATAAAACAAACACAAGTAACCTAGGTGACTTTGAATCTATTGGAGGTATTGGAGGTAAAACATCAGGTAAAACTGTTTTTATTAATAAATTTAATTTAGGAAAACAATGCATATATAGTTTTCCAATAGATATCTCTAATGACACTAATGGTGCATTATCAAGCTCAAATAATCAAGGATTAATAGGGAACGACATTTTAGATGATTTTGATATAATTATAGATTTAAAGAAGAGTAAATTATATTTAAAACCTAATAAAAAAAACAATAAACATAAAAAAGAATTTTATAAAAGTTTCTCATTCATTGAAAATAATGATATGGTTAGAAATTGGTTAGTAAGCTACATATATTTAAATACTGATGCTTATAAACAAGGCTTACGTTTATATGATAAAATAATTAGTATAGACAATGTTCATGTAGAAAAATTAGATCGCTTGAAATTTTATAGAGGCTTAAAGTTAAATCAAAAACTTGAACTTTCAATTATTCGTGAAGGAAAACCACTTAAAATAAGTTTCATATTAAATAATTTTTTAGATGGTAAATAATAAAACCAAAATAATAGAAACCATCAAACTCCTTCTTTACAAAGAAACCCCGACTTTGCTAGAAAAATTAGATTTTGAAAACGAAAACGTGTTTCTAGAACCTTTGCTGTTTACTTATTTTAACAGCAAAAAAGATAATTTGTTTTCTACTCAAATGCTAAACGAAATAATGCAAGGATATTTTGTAGAAAAAGAATCTTTACAATTAAAAGAATCTTTTAACAAAGAAGAAATTGCTTATGTTCCTGATTTAGGATACCATGATAGAAAATGTAAAAAAGTTGACGATATATTAAAAATTGATGAATTTGAAATATTGAAATCTAGTCATCCGCTTTTAGAAAAATATTTTTATGAGTTCTACAAAGGGCATATTGTGAATGCAAATCCAATTCATAATAGCGTTTGGAAAGAAAATCATAATGAAGTAGAACAAGCAATTTTAATCATAAAAGAACATTTACCGGAATTCTACAAAGAACTAGTTTTTGCCAATAAAAGAATTTATTTGCATGATAACCCTAAAATTTTAAATTTTACTTCTATAGAAACCATAGGAATACTTTATTTTTATGTCTTAGGTAAAAACAATTTAATTTATTTTATTGAAGAAATAATACATCAAGCATCGCACAATTATTTATATTATGTGATGTTCAATAAAGAAGAGTTTTTTAAAATAGATTCATTAACTACCATTATGCGCGATTTAACCAAACAAGACTGGGATTATCGAAATTTATATGGTGCTTTTCATGGTTTATATACTGTAACCCGCAGAGTAGAATGTTTTGATATTTTACTTTCAAAAAATGTTTTTTCAGGTAGAGAAAAACATGAACTTTTAGGCAGAATGGCTGATATGTTTCCCCGTTTTCAAACAGGTTTAGAATTACTTAGTTTAGATGAAGTTTTTAACCTAAAAGGAAAAGAAATGTATTTAGAATTAACTCAAAAATGCCAAACTATCCTTAAAAAATATGAAAAATTACTAAAAGAATTCGACCTTAGCCACCGCGATTTAGATTTTCGATATGACAAATTTTGTTTAACCAATTCCTTTGAAACGTTTTTAGAGAAAGACAAACAAGGATTTTATAATATCAATTAATTACTATGCAAAAGATTATTTTATTTGTCGTTTTAGCCATTACTCAAACACTATTTAGCCAAACAACCTACGACCTTGTTTTTAAAAATGCAAACATCGTTTCTATGGAAAATGATAACGTTTTGTTAAATCAAAATATCGCTATTTTAAACGGTAAAATTGTGGTGATAGAAAACGCAAAAAAATCTAAACTCAAAGCGAAAAAAACCATCGATTTAAAAGGGAAATACATTATGCCTTCGTTAGCGGATGCACATGTGCATTTACCAGAAACAGAGGAAGAATTGCAACGCATGTTTGACTTAAATTTGATAAATGGCGTTACCAAATTGCGTTCCATGCGTGGCGATTGGAAACACAAAGAATGGCAAAACAAATTCAATACTATAAATTCTATTTATCCAAAAATTTACCTTTCCGCTCCACCTATTAGTAGAAATTTAGAAGCTTCAACAGCACAATTAGAAGAATTTGTAAAAGCCGTAAAAGACAATAATTATGGTTTTATCAAAATATTGAGTATTAAAAATCAAGAAATATTTACACAATTAGACAGTTTGTGCAAAAAATATGATGTGCCATTAGGAGGTCATTTTCCAAGACTTGCCATGGGAAATAGTTTAAACGAAGACGTTTTTTTTAATTCAAACTACAAATCTATTGAGCATTTAGGTGGTTTAGTAGGCGAACCTAACTTGATTGAATCGAGAATACAAGCCATCAAAAAGAATGATATTTATATTTGTCCTACTCTTTTGTGGTACAGTATAGGTTCGGGTCAATATTCGTATGAACAACTAGAAAAATTAAATGGAATGGAGTTTGTTTCTAAGCTAACCATGCAAGAATGGATTGAAAAAACTAAAGTATATCGAGAAAAAATAGGTGAACAAGCTTATAAAGATGAAGTAGCCAAAGAATTAAAAGATTTACAAGAAAAATACCAAGTAATTGCTCGCTTGCAAAAAGAAGGCATCAAAATGCTGTTAAGTCCTGATGCTTCATCAAAATACATGATGACAGGTTGCAATATGGTAAACGAAATGGAATTATTAAAAAATGTCAATCTATCCAATTTTGAAATTTTACAAATGGCAACCGTTAATTTCGCAAACTTTCACAAAGAATACAACGGAGTAATAAAAGTAAACAAACCAGCCGATTTTATTATTTTAGACAAAAACCCTTTAGAAAATTTACAAACTTTGAGAAATGTAAAAGGAGTGTTTTTTAACTACAATTATTTAGATACCAAAGCCTTAGAAGACATGAAGAAAAAGTTATTAGATGCTTCTTCAAAATAAAATGAGTAAAAATAAATTTCCCTTCTTTCGACAATTAGATTATCGCGATTGTGGTCCTACGTGTTTGCGTATGGTGGCAAAGTTTCATGGCAAAACCTTTTCAAGAGAGTTTTTACGTGACAAAGCTGGGATTACCAGAATGGGCGTTACAATGGCAGGTATTGCAGATGCAGCTGAAGCTATAGAAATGCGTACTTTAGGTATGCGTATTGCATTAGAGAGTTTGGTTACAGAAGCTCCAACACCATTTATTGTTCCTTGGCGACAAAAACATTTTGTAGTGGTACACAAAACCGCAAAAGACAAAATATTTGTAGCCGACCCAGCACAAGGATTACTAGAATACAGTCATCAAGATTTTTTAGAAGCTTGGACAACGGCACAAGATAAAACGGGTTTTGTGCTATTATTAGAACCTAATGCAAACTTTTTTACCTTAAAAGAAGATAAAAACAAAACTAAAAACTTTGGTTTTCTTTGGTCATATTTAAAACCCTATAAAAAACTAGTCAATCAGTTGCTTATTGGTTTATTAGTGGGTACAACCATCCAATTCATCATGCCTTTTTTAATGCAATCGGTGGTGGATATTGGTGTAAATAATCAAGACATTCCGTTTATTTATTTGATTCTAGTCGCACAATTAGTTTTGTTTGCTTCGCAGACTTTGGTTTCTATTTTTAGAGAATGGTTGTTACTTCATGTAACAGGAAGATTCAATATAAAAATGGTATCTGATTTTTTGTTTAAAATGCTAAAACTTCCTGTAAACTTTTTTGATACTAGAAATACTGGCGAACATTTACAACGGATTCAAGATCATACTCGAGTACAAAATTTTGTATCATCATCGTCGTTCAATATGTTGTATTCAATTGTTTTGTTTTTAGTTTTCAACTTTGTATTGGCATTTTACAATTTCAAAATATTTGTGTTTTTTTTAATTGGAGCTATCTGTTATGTGGGTTGGACACTTTTCTTCTTAAAAAAACGTGCCGAGCTAGATTTTAAACGTTTTGATGAGCAATCTGCAAGTCAAACCTCTTTAGTTCAAATTATCAATGGCGTTAGAGAGATAAAAGTAAACAACTCGCAACGCAAAAACCGCTGGAAATGGGAACAAGTGCAAATTAGCTTGTTTAAAACTTCCATGAGTACACTAAAGTTAGCTCAATATCAAAGTATTGGTTCTAATTTTATTAACGAATTAAAAAATATTTTCATCACTTTTTTGTCTGCTTCAGCTGTTGTAAATGGCGATATTACATTGGGTATGATGCTTTCCATTCAATATATTGTAGGACAACTCAACTTACCATTAAGCAATTTTATTGGCTTCATTCAACTTTGGCAAGATGCTAAAATTAGTTTAGAACGTTTGTGGCAAGTACACTCAAAAGATGATGAAGATGCCGCCGAACTAAATAAAGCAAAAGAACTGCCTGATAATAAATCTATTTTCATTAAAAATTTAAGTTTTCAATACGGTAGTAAATCTTCACAAATGGTTTTAAAGAACCTTTCGTTTGAAATTCCACAAGGAAAAACTACTGCTATTGTAGGAGCAAGTGGAAGCGGAAAAACTACTTTGATAAAATTACTTTTAAAGTTCTATGAGCCAACCGATGGAGCAATTTTGATTGGAAATACTAATTTAAACGACCTAAACAACGATTATTGGCGAATGAATTGCGGAGCTGTTTTACAAGAAACCTTTATTTTTAATGATACCATTGCAGGCAATATTTCAGAATCAGAGCAAAATGAAATTATTAACAGAGATAAACTAAAAAACGCAGTTTATATTGCTAATATAGAAGACTTTGTAGAGCGTTTGCCAAATAAACTCAATACAGAACTCGGCACTTCTGGTATAAGATTAAGTGGAGGTCAAGAACAAAGATTAATGATAGCGAGAGCTGTTTATAAAAATCCTGAATTTGTATTTTTTGATGAGGCAACAAGTTCATTAGATGCTAATAATGAAAAAACAATTATGGAAAAACTAAACTCGTTTTTAAATAAAAAAACGTCTGTAATTGTGGCTCATAGATTAAGTACAGTTAGAAATGCAGATAATATTATTGTTTTAGAAAATGGCGAAGTGGTTGAACAAGGCAATCACGAACATCTTACTCAACAAAAAGGGAAATACTATGAATTAGTAAAGAATCAGTTAGAATTAGGTAATTAAAAATGGAAAAACTACAAGACGATTTAAAAATTTATAGTGAAGAAGTACGAGATGTACTTTCGACACCGCCAAATGCCATTTTTAAATGGGGGAATACAATTTTATTAGTATTTATTCTTTTATTATTGTTACTATCCTGGTTTATAAAATATCCCGACATTATCAGAGCCGAAGTAACTATTACTACTCAATTCCCACCCGAAAAATTGGTAGCAAAAAGTAGCGGGAGGATCTCAAAAATATTTATAGAAAATCAAAAAGAAATAAATGAGAATACACCAATAGCAATTATTGAGAATTCGGCCAATTATGAGATGGTTTTTTTATTGAAAAATATTACTGATACATTAAAACAAAAGGAAACCTTTTATTTTCCATTAGAAAAATATGATTTTTATGGTTTAGGAACTATTGAGAATTCATTTACTAATTTTAAAAACAACTATATCAATTATAGACAATATTTAGATTACAAACCACATCAAATAGATAAGAATTCACAGACAAATGAATCTAATCAACAATATAATAGAATTTCTATTTTACAACAACAAATTTCAATTGCTACAAAAGAATTACAATTAAAAAAGAAAGAGTTGAATCGATTTGAAATATTGTTTACAAAAGGTATTATTTCAGCTCAAGAATGGGAAAGTAAACAATTTGATTATTTGCAACAAGAGAAAAATCAACAAATACTAAAAACACAATTATCCCAACTCAGATCTTCATTAAATGATCTAAATAGAAATAAGCAAAATACCAATATAAAAGAGTTAAAAGATAATGTGGTTTTATTACAAAATACGATTCAAGCTTATAATCAATTAAAAAAAGAAATTACCGATTGGGATTTGAATTTTGTGTTACGTTCTTCTATTAAAGGCAAGATTTCATATTTTCAAGTTTGGTCCGAAAATCAAGTGGTCTCAGTTGGTGAAGAAATTTTTTCTATAATTCCTACATCAAGCTCAAATTGTATAGCAAAATTAAGGGTTGCTGCCTTAAATTCTGGAAAAATTAAAAATAATCAAGATGTTGTGATTCACCTAGCTAATTATCAAGATAAAGAATTTGGGATTTTGAAAGGAAAATTAAGTGCAATATCATTGATTCCGACAAAAGAAGGAATCCTATTACTTGATGCTAAGTTAACGAACGGTCTCCAAACTTCATACAAAAAGCAAATCAACTTTCAACAGGAAATGACAGGAACTGCTGACATCATAACAGAAGACTTACGTTTGTTAGAAAGGTTATTGTATCAGTTTAGAGATGTTTTTAGGAGATAGTCCAACTGAAAAAACATTTTGCGTTAAGGATTACTTCGTCAGTTCGCAAGCTCGGGTGGAGCATTTGTTTGAGCTCTTTTATAAAAAACTAATAAAAGTTTTTTATAAAAAGCGAGTGCGGATAGCCTGACCCTTGTGGTAACGCCTA
The DNA here is from genome assembly GCF_021172165.1 of Flavobacterium channae. Classification (NCBI taxonomy): domain Bacteria; kingdom Pseudomonadati; phylum Bacteroidota; class Flavobacteriia; order Flavobacteriales; family Flavobacteriaceae; genus Flavobacterium; species Flavobacterium channae. Next base: position 2,102,281 of record NZ_CP089096.1, read on the forward strand.
AAAAAATTCCTAAAACTTTCCTAAAGTTTTCTCATTTTCTAAATTCTTACTTCAAAATTCTAAATTTTATATGGCGCTTTTATTGTTTTTTTAAGGTCATATAGAATCGCTTTCTTTTTATCGGTGTTTGCAAGCAAACGAGTTTGTTTTTAGCGATTTCATATCGTATCTTTGCCTATCAAAATTTTGATTATGGACACGGCTATTGACAATGTTTTTCCACCAAGAGAACCCAAACCAAAATGGTTGCGCGTAAAATTACCAACCGGTAAAAACTACACCGAACTTAGAGGTTTAGTAGACAAATACAAACTGAATACGATTTGTACTTCGGGGAGTTGTCCTAACATGGGTGAATGTTGGGGTGAAGGAACCGCAACTTTCATGATTTTAGGAAATATCTGTACACGTTCGTGCGGATTTTGTGGTGTTAAAACCGGTCGACCTGAAACGGTGGATTGGGACGAACCCGAAAAAGTAGCGCGTTCTATCAAAATTATGAACATCAAACATGCCGTAATTACTAGTGTTGACCGCGATGATTTAAAAGATATGGGTTCGATTATTTGGGCAGAAACCGTGAAAGCGATTCGCCGAATGAATCCCAACACCACTTTAGAAACCTTAATTCCAGATTTTCAAGGTAACACGAGAAATTTGGATAGAATTATCGAAGTAGCCCCAGAAGTAGTTTCTCACAATATGGAAACCGTTAAACGTTTAACACGTGAAGTTCGTATCCAAGCGAAATATGAAAAGAGTTTAGAGGTTTTGCGATATTTGAAAGAGCAAGGCATCAAAAGAACAAAATCGGGTATCATGTTAGGTTTAGGTGAAACTGAGGAAGAAGTGATTCAAGTTTTAAATGATTTAGCCGATGCGAAAGTAGATATTGTAACCATTGGCCAATACTTACAACCAAGTAAAAAACATTTACCGGTTAAAGAATACATCACACCAGAACAATTTGCGAAATACGAAAAAATCGGAAAAGAATTAGGTTTTAGACATGTGGAAAGTGGCGCTTTAGTGCGTTCGTCTTATCATGCAGAGAAACATATTCACTAAAAGTTCAAATTCAAGAACAAATTCAAAATAAATAAAATTGAAAACAAGAATTGCTATTAATGGTTTTGGAAGAATTGGACGAAATTTGTTCCGATTGCTTTTGAATCATCCTACTATTGAAGTAGTTGCCATCAACGACATTGCAGATAACAAAACAATGGCGCATTTGGTAAAATATGATAGCATTCACGGTGTTTTGAATCAGAAAGTTTCGTTTTCTGAAGATTCAATTAGTATTGACGATAAATCGTTTTTGTTTTTTCACGAAAGAGAAATTAAGAATTTAAATTGGAAATCGGTAAACGTTGATATTGTTATCGAGTCGACAGGGAAATTCAAAACATTTGAAGACATTAACCAACACATTTTAGCTGGAGCGAAAAAAGTAATTCTTTCCGCACCTTCTGAAGTGGATGAAATAAAAACTGTTGTTTTAGGGGTAAACGAACACATTTTAGACGGAAGCGAAACGATAATTTCCAACGCAAGTTGTACAACCAATAATGCCGCTCCGATGATTAAAATCATTCAGGAATTATGCGAAATTGAACAAGCGTACATCACCACCGTTCACTCCTACACTACCGACCAAAGTTTGCATGATCAACCTCATAAAGATTTACGCCGAGCTCGTGGTGCAGCGCAATCTATTGTTCCTACAACAACGGGCGCAGCCAAAGCATTAACAAAAATATTTCCTGAATTAGAAGGAAAAATTGGTGGTTGTGGTATTCGCGTTCCGGTTCCAGATGGTTCTTTGACAGATATTACTTTTAATGTAAAACGAAAAGTAACTATCGAAGAAATCAATCAAGCATTTAAAAAAGCTGCCGAAACCAATTTTAAAGGTATTTTAGATTACACCGAAGATCCAATTGTTTCTGTAGATATTCTTGGTAATCGAAATTCGTGCTTATTTGACTCTCAACTAACTTCTGTTATTGACAAAATGGTAAAAATAGTGGGTTGGTATGATAATGAAATTGGCTACTCTTCGCGATTAATTGACTTAATTGGCTTTGTTACTAAAAAATAAAGTTTTTTATTATCGCTAAAAAACTTAAATTGCAGTGTCAAATTTAACCCTGCTATACTTGATAAAGCAATTTTTCATATTATTTTTTATTCTAACTTTTAATAGTTATGGCCAGTCTGTCTATAAAGACGAAGGAAAAATAAGTGATAGTACGGACTATTATTTAGAAATTGGTCTATTCAACAAAGAAGCAAAAAAATCATATACAAAAGCAATTCTTTTCACCGAAAAAGCAATTGAATACGCAAAAGCAAATGATCTAGAAGACAAACTTGCAGATTGTTATTTGCAACTAGCAACTATTTTCTACGAGCTTGAAAAAAATGATTTAGCTATTGATTATTACATTAGAGCAATTAGCATTTACAGTAAAAACAAGCCAAAATCTAATATTGCATTATCATATTACGGATTAGGAAAATGTTATCTTAAAAAGAACAACATTCCATATGCTGAAATTTATTTCGAAAAAGCAACCGCAATTTATAAAGACCTCAACTTTTTAGAAGCTATTGAATTGATAAATCTTCAAAAAGCGATTATAAAAAAAGAGAAAAGAAAATATGACGAAGCTGTAATAATTCTGAAAGGAGTTGTAAACAACATTAGCGATGATGCTTTATTAAGTACAAAAACAGAAGCGTATATTCAGTTAGGTGAAATTGAAAACATAAAAAAGAATTATCCTCAAGCGATTAATTTTTTCAATCTTGCAAACCAAACTAACGAAACAAACAATAACGATTTTCAGCTAACTAAAAGAATTTATAAACTACTTAGCGAAACTTATGAGAAAAACAAGAACATTTCAAGTTCTAATTTCTACTTAAAAAAGTACGCAAATTTAACCGATTCTATTGGAAAATATTACAATAGTTATGTAGCTGAAAACACCGTTGATAAAATTCAATTTGACAAACAACTTAAGACGATTGAACAATTAGACAAAGAGAAAAAAAGTCAACAAAAAACATTACGTTTTTCTAAGTTAATTAGTATTTTGAGTATTGCTTTAATTTCAATTTTATCGCTATTGAGTTTATCGTTATACAAAAATAACAAAATTAGAATCAGCACAAATAAACTTCTAAAGGAGAAAAACAGAGAATTAACTATAGAAAAAGAAAAAGCTGAAATGGCATCCAAAGCCAGGGCAGATTTCCTTTCAACGGTAAGTCACGAATTAAGAACACCTTTAAATGCTATAAACGGGATAACATATCTTTTACTTCAAGAAAAACCAAAAGCCAGTCAATTAAACTACTTAAAATCATTGGAATTTTCAGGAAGTTATCTTTTGAACTTCATTAACGATATCTTAGAAATCAACCGATTAGAATCGGATAAAGTTACCATTGAAAAAATCAACTTCGATTTATCTGAATTAACTGAAAACATTGTTACTTCATTTAAAGAATTTATTCACGAAAACAATATCAAATGCCATTTAAACATAGACAAATCAATTACCTATAATTTAAAAGGCGACCCAACAAAACTTTCTCAAATCCTTATCAATTTATTGAACAACGCCATCAAATTCAGTAAAAATGGTGATGTTTGGTGCACCATCAAAAAGATACAAGAAACCACTGAAAATGTGACGCTTTATTTTGAAATTAAAGATAATGGAATAGGAATTCCAAAAGACAAACAAGACGCTATTTTTGATAGTTTTAGTCAAGGTTCGGTTGAAATTAACCGCACTTATGGCGGAACGGGTCTTGGACTTTCTATTGTGAAGAAAATATTAGAATTAATGGGAAGTGAAATTCATCTTCATAGTGAATCTGGAAAAGGAAGCACTTTTAGTTTTGAATTACAATTTGAAAAAGGAATAGCAAACAAAGTAAAAGAAGAAGTTATAAAACCTTCTCAATCGCTATTGACTGAGAAAAAAGTATTATTAGTTGAGGATAACAAAATCAACCAAATGATTACACAAAAAATGCTTGAAAAAAGAGGTATTTCTTGCAATATTATAGATAATGGCGAAGATGCTATCGAAGATGTAAAAATCAACAACTACGATTTGATTCTTATGGATGTTCATTTACCAGGTATAAATGGAACAGAAGCTACTAGTGAAATCAGAAAATTCAACACTTGCACTCCTATTGTAGCATTAACAGCAATCTCCTTAAATGAAAATAGAGAAATGCTCTTGTCCTATGGCATGAATGAAGTAATCACCAAACCTTTCGAACCAGAGCATTTCTATACTGTTGTAACTAGTTACTTAACTAATAACATGCAATCAAATTCTTAATCAAGTTTCTTACATGAGGTTCTGCTTTTTGAGCTGCTTGTAACACTTCTTCGTGGTTTACTTCTTCGATATTTTCCTCGTCTCCCATATCAGTAATTACTGAAACTCCGAAGCATTCCATATTCATGTGACGCGCTACAATCACTTCTGGAACAGTTGACATTCCAACACAGTCAGCACCTAATGCTTTTACCATTTTATATTCGGCAAGCGTTTCGAATGTTGGTCCTTGCAATCCTAAATAAATTCCTTTTTTAAGATAAATATTTAAATCTTCAGCCAATTCAAATGCTTTTTCAATCATAGCTTTAGAATACGGTTCGCTCATATTTACGAATCTTGGCCCAAAACGCTCGTCGTTATGACCTCTTAACGGATGTTCGGGCATCATATTAATATGATCTGTTATAACAACAACATCTCCAACAACATATTCCGAATTAACACCTCCCGAAGCATTCGAAACAACTAATTTCTCAACTCCTAAATATTTCATTACACGAACAGGAAACGTAACTTGTTTCATGTCGTACCCTTCGTAAAAATGGAAACGACCTTGCATTGCTACTACTTTTTTTCCTTGAATGGTTCCAAAAACCAAAGCGCCTTGATGACCTTGAACTGTTGAAACTGGAAAATTTGGAATTTCCGAATAAGGCAAAGTATATTCGATAGCAATATCTGCTGTAAATCCACCTAATCCTGAACCTAAAATCACGCCGTATTCTGGAGTAAAATTGGTTTTATCTTTAATGTAACTAACTGTTTCTTGCACTTTGTCCCACATAATCTTCTATCGTTTTATCAATGTTTGTATTTAAAAAAGTTGACTTTATTGGTAAATAGAACAATTGCGCTTTTGGCAATAATCCGTTTAAACGAACAAAATCTTTTTCTGTTGTAATTATTTTTCTTCCGTTGGCTTTTGCCAAAATTTGCTCACAATCTTGTTTCGAAAAATGATGATGATCTGGAAATACCAAAGTGTCATCCTTCTCACTTTTTAGAAAATCGAAAAACAATTTAGGCTTTGCAATTCCGGCAACCAACACTTTACTTTCGGATTGAATCTCGGAAACTAACAATTGACTGTCATTTCCAAAAACAAAATCGTCGTACTGAATGGTTGTAAAGAAAACTTGTTGTTTCACGTTCAACTTTTCTCTGATTTTCAGCTGCGCAATTTCGGACAAATCATTCGGACATTTTGTGACAATTATCATATCGGCACGTTTTTTTCCTGAAGACGGTTCGCGTAAATTCCCGAAAGGCAAAATATAATCATCGCAAAACAAATCATCATAAGCCGTAAGCAAAATATAAAATCCTGCTTTTACTTTTCTGTGCTGATAAGCATCGTCCAATAAAATAACATCTGGTTTATTTGGAAGTTGCAATAAATTTTCAATTCCGTTTTTACGATTAGCGTCAACTGCTACTTGAATATAAGGAAATTTCGAATAAAACTGAAATGGTTCGTCTCCAATAGAACTCGCAGTTGCATTTTCATCCGCCAAAATAAAACCCTTGGTCGCACGTTTGTAACCGCGACTCAAAACCGCCACTTTATAGTTATCAGAAAGTAATCGTATTAAATATTCGATTTGAGGTGTTTTTCCTGTACCGCCAACGCTTAAATTTCCAACAGCAATAATTGGAATATCAAAAGAAGAACTCTTGCAAATGCCTTTGTCATACAGCCAATTTCGGATATAAGTAATGAGCCAATACAAAAAGGCTAAAGGGAAAAGTATTTTTCGTAACAAAATCATATTACGAAAGTATAATAAATTATTATCATATTAAAGTTTATGCTATTTATCATTTCATTTCTAACTGGTATTTCGTTAATTTGTGTAATCATTTAGTAAAATCAAACATCATGAAACTTTCCGATATACTTTCTGTTCTTGAAGAAATGGCGCCACTAGGTTATGCCGAAGATTTTGACAATGTTGGGCTTTTAGTTGGAAACCCGAATCAAGAAATTAATGGCGTGCTAGTTTGTCATGATGCTTTGGAATCGGTGATTGAAGAGGCGATTTCGAAAAAATGTAATTTAGTCGTTTGCTTCCACCCTATTTTGTTTTCGGGAATTAAGAAAATTACGGGTAAAAATTATGTGGAACGTGCTATTTTGAAAGCCATTAAAAATGACATTGCGATTTATGCGGTTCATACTGCATTGGACAATCATCAAAAAGGCGTGAATAAAATTTTCTGTGATGCTTTAGGCTTGAAACATTCAAAAGTATTGATTCCAAAAGAAAATTACATTCAAAAATTAGTTACTTACACGATTCCAGAAAATTTTGAAAAATTGCGAAATGCTTTGTTTGATGCAGGCGCAGGAACCATTGGTAATTATGAAGATTGTAGTTTTAATTCGAAAGGAATTGGAACCTATTTAGGAAATGAAAATTCGAATCCGCAAATTGGAGAACGTTTTGAATTTGTAGAAAACGAAGAAATTAAAATTGAAATGACGTTTGAAAAGCATTTACAAGGTAAAATTTTAAAGGCTTTATTCAAAAATCATGTGTATGAAGAAGTGGCTTACGAAATTTATCAATTGGAAAACAAACATCAAAATATTGGTTTGGGACGCGTTGGCGAATTCGAAAATCCGCTTTCTGAAACCGAATTTTTACAATTGGTAAAGGAAAAATTACAATGTGATGGTATAAGGCATTCCGCTTTTACAGGAAAATCAATAAAAAAAGTAGCCGTTTTGGGCGGAAGTGGCAGTTTTGCCATTAAAAATGCAATTTCCTCAGGTGCAGATGCTTATCTTACGGCCGACTTAAAATATCACCAATTCTATGAAGCTGAAAATCAACTGCTTTTGGCTGATATTGGACATTTTGAAAGCGAAAGATTTACAAAAAATTATATTGTTGATTTTCTTAAAGAAAAAATCACTAATTTTGCATTCATTTTATCAGAAGAAAATACAAATCCCGTTAAGTACTTTTAAATATGGCAACAATCAAAGAGCTAAGTGTAGAAGATAAGTTAAGAGCCCTTTATGCTTTACAACTAGTTGATTCTAAAATAGACGAAATAAGAAATGTAAGAGGAGAATTGCCTCTTGAAGTAGAAGATTTAGAAGATGAAGTTGCAGGACTTTCTACTCGTTTGGAGAAACTAAAAAGTGATTTGGAGACCATTGACGACCAAATCAAAGAGAAGAAAAATGCTATCGACGAGCACAAAGCTGCGATTAAAAAATATTTAGAGCAACAAAAAAATGTTCGCAATAATAGAGAATTCAACTCTTTAACTAAAGAAGTGGAGTTTCAGGAATTAGAAATTCAATTGGCTGAAAAACACATTAAAGAAATGAAAGCTTCTATCGAACACAAAAAAGAAGTTGTAGCTCAAACTAAAGAAAGATTAGACGGTAAACAAACGCATTTAAAACATAAAAAAGCTGAATTAAGCGATATTATGGCTGAAACTGAAAAAGAAGAAAACTTCTTATCAGCTAAATCAGAAGAATTAAGAGGTCAAATCGAAGAGCGTTTAATTGCTGCTTATGACAGAATTAGAAACAGTGTTAGAAATGGTTTAGCTGTTGTTTCTATTGAGCGTGGTGCTTCTGCTGGTTCTTTCTTTACTATTCCACCACAAACACAAATGGAAATTGCAAGTCGTAAAAAAATTATTACTGACGAGCACAGTGGAAGAATCTTAGTTGACGGTGTGTTAGCTGACGAAGAAAAAGAAAAAATGGAAAAATTATTTGCTAGCATCTAATTAACCGTTTTCAAAATAAATGAAAGTCCTTTTTATAAAAGGACTTTTTTGTTTTAAACAAGTGAAGAACTAAAATTCGCTAATCACTAAAATATTCTATCTTTGTAGCATGGAAGAAAACACTGTACGTATCAATAAATATTTATCTGAAACAGGCTTTTGCTCACGTAGAGAGGCCGATCGATTAATTGATCAAGGAAGAGTTACCATTAACGGAAAAATTCCGGAAATGGGTACCAAAGTTGCGCCTGGTGACGAAGTTCGAGTAAATGGTGTTTTAGTTGAACAGAAAAATGAAAAACCTATTTATTTAGCTTTCAACAAACCTGCAGGAATAGAATGTACAACCAATCAAAGTGTTCGTGATAATATAGTAGATTTTATTAACTATCCTGAACGTATTTTTCCAATTGGACGACTTGACAAAGCCAGTGAAGGTTTGATTTTTATGACAAATGATGGTGATATTGTAAACAAAATTCTTCGCGCTAGAAATAATCACGAAAAAGAATATATTGTAACGGTTAACAAACCAATTACAGATCGTTTTATTGACCGAATGTCAAACGGAATTCCGATTTTGGAAACGATTACCAAAAAATGTAAAGTAGAACAAGTGAGTAAATATGTTTTTCGAATTATTTTAACGCAAGGACTGAACCGACAAATTCGTAGAATGTGCGAATATTTGGATTACGAAGTAACAGCTTTAAAACGTACTCGCATTATTAATATTTCATTAGATGTGCCAGAAGGCAAATATCGTAACTTAACCGATGCCGAAATTACCGAATTAAATCAACTGATTGCTCCATCAAGCAAAACAGAAGAAGCAAGTTTACCAAGCAATAAAGGTAAGTTTACTGGGAAGAGAAATTACGGAGAGAGAAATAGATAGATTTTAGACGCTAATAAAATTAGCACTTATTAAATCATTATAATATTTTACGAATATTATTTAAAAACTCTTCTACTTCATTTAAATTATCTTTTTTCCATCTGTTAAATAGTCTTGAATAGCCAGAGCCAAAAAATCTTTTGTTCACAGGATCAACAAACCAATTCTTATGCGAGCCTTTTCCATTGTTAGTATAGTTATTAAAACAAGTTGACTTAGTAAAATTCTTTTCATCATCCCAAAATTCATCATCATCTGATAAATTTTTAATAAAATCATACATTATGGATTCTGGTCTTAACTTTGTAGGAAGAAAAACAGTTCGAGGAGGAATTTTCTTTTGCTTAAATTTTTCTTTAACATCACCATCCAAAATATAATAAACATTCTTAAAAATCGAATGATTTGATTCAGCCATACTAATTAAAGTGCCGTCTGGAAATGGACCTTTTTCAATATTTATAATTTTCTTTAATTCAGAATTATTTAGAAGATTTTTAGAAAAATATTGTGCTACTTCATCCTCACAAATAAAGCTAATTTTTTCATTTTTTTCACTTTCTGAAACTTCATTTTTAATTTTTCTCTTTACATATTCAAAAGATGGATTTATAGTATTTTTAACTTTACCATCTACTAAATTAAAATAATTAACTGTTGTATCATTTCCTACTTTATCATTCAAATATTCTAAGATTTCAATTGAATGAGTAGTAAAAATTATTTGTATATTTAGTTTTCTCGCATATCTAAACAAAATATCAATCAATTTACACTGAGAAGCTGCATAAAGAGTTGAATCAAGTTCGTCAATTAGAATAATTCCTCCTTTAAAATCTGAACCTTGTTTCTCTTTTAAAATCTCAAAAGAAATTAATGATGAAATAATTTGCGAAATATTATCTTGCCCAGCCGAATTACCTAAATGACTATAAGAATCCGTTTGTATAGCTAAAAGTTTTTTATTGGTAGACTTAATAGCTTCAGGATTAACATTATCATTAACTAACACAAATATCTCCCTAATCAAATTAGAGTAAGTATTATTATATTTGGTAGAAATTGTAGTTTTAAAAGTAGATATTTTATTTTCAGTTGCTAAAGGAATCAATCTTTTTAAACCTAAATAAATAATTGGATGATTTAATGCTTTACCTCTACCATCAAAATCAGTTCTATATCTTTCAGGAGACTTGTCCGTTTTCTTTACATACCTAGTATTAATTTGCTTACTTTCTTCTAATAATAAATCTGTAGATAAATAATTGAATTTAACTTCATATTCCTGATTATAATCATTGTTGGGACAAAATCTAAAAACATTTTTATAATCTTCTTTGAAATATGTATCCAAAATTGTCATTTCCTTTGGCTTATAATCACATAATTGAGCAATCCAACCCAAAATAGATGACTTTCCAGTCCCATTTAAACCTGTTATTACAGTTATAAAATTTCCAAATTCAACAGTTTGATTTTGAATATGTCTGAAATTTTGAATCTCTAAATTCTTTAATTTAATCATATGAAAATAAGTAAAAATAAAAAAGCTCACAAAAATATTAGTTGCGATTATTTCAGCAATTTACAAAACTCATTTCAAACCAAAATGCAGAAATCCGTAAAGTTATATACTTCTTTTAAACAGCTACCTCCATCACATAATCATCCATTACATATCCTTTGCCAATATCAATTACCTCATCTTTAACTTTAGTAAATCCTAATTTGGTATAAAAATGGATTGCGTTATTGTATTTGTTTACATTTAAGAAAACGGCTTTTTGATGATTTTCTTTTGCTTTTTGTTTTACCAATTCGAAAAACTGCTTTCCTAAACCCGTTCCTTGAGTTTCGGGTAAAACGTAAATTTTATGAATCTTTGTTTTGTTTGGCTCACAATTAATTTCATAAGAAACAAAACCTACAAATTTACCATTATCACTTTGAGCTAAATAAAAAACGTGCCCTTTCTGCATCAATTCAATCAGAGCAGTTTCATTATAAAACTTATCAATCATATAATTTAGCTGAGCATTAGAAAGGATTTCTCCATAAGCAACTGGCCAAATTTTCTTGGTTAATTCGATAACGATAGAAATATCCGAAGTTTTTGCTTGTATTAAATTCATAATATCTTGTACTAAAAAAGTCCCGCAATATACGAGACTTTTAAATATTAAGCTTGTCCTGTTGGACCAAAATTTAAAGGAATTGGAGGTTGTTCTCCTTCTTCTATCTTTCCATGAGCACTTTCAAAACGATGAATATTTTCACCTAACGCTTTTAACAAACGTTTTGCGTGTTGTGGCGTTAAGATAATTCTTGATTTTACTTTTGCCTTAGGCACTCCTGGCATAATTGTTACAAAATCTACCACAAACTCCGAATTTGAATGATTGATAATTGCTAAATTAGAGTAAATTCCTTCTGCAGTTTGCTCGTCTAGTTCAATATTGATTTGTCCTTGTTGGTTATTATTTTCCATGCTATTTAATGATTGCTATTTTGTTATACAAGGATAAGTATAATTTGGGTAAAAAAAAAGCCCAACAGAAAATCTGTTGGGCTTTGTATTGAAATAATGAAGCTAATTAGTAGTTAAACTCTTCTTTAGCAGCCATTAACTCGTTGTATTCTTCTTTAGATCCTACTATTGTATTATCATAATCTCTCATACCTGTACCAGCTGGGATTCTATGACCTACAATAACATTCTCTTTCAATCCTTCTAATGTATCTATTTTACCTGCAACTGCAGCTTCATTTAATACTTTAGTAGTTTCCTGGAACGATGCAGCAGAAATAAATGATTTCGTTTGTAACGACGCTCTTGTAATACCTTGAAGTACTGGAGTAGCAGTTGCCGTAACAACATCACGAGCAACAACTAAGTTTCTATCATTACGTTTTAATAACGAATTTTCATCTCTTAACTGACGTGGAGAAACAATCTGACCTGGTTTTAAATTCTCAGAATCACCTGCGTCTTCAACAACTTTCATTCCGTATAATTTATCGTTTTCAACGATGAAATCACTTGTATGAGCTAATTGATCTTCTAAGAATAATGTATCTCCCGGATCCACAATTCTTACTTTACGCATCATTTGACGAATTACTACCTCAAAGTGCTTATCATTGATTTTTACCCCTTGTAAACGGTATACCTCTTGAATTTCATTTACTAAATACTGTTGAACAGCAGATGGTCCTTGAATTCTTAAGATATCCTCTGGAGTAATTGCTCCATCAGAAAGTGGTGTACCCGCTTTTACGAAGTCATTCTCTTGAACTAAGATTTGGTTAGAAAGTTTTACCAAGTATTTCTTCACTTCACCAAATTTAGATTCGATAGCGATTTCACGGTTACCTCTCTTAATTTTTCCGAAAGTTACAACACCATCAATTTCAGAAACTACTGCTGGGTTTGAAGGATTACGAGCCTCTAACAACTCTGTAATTCTTGGTAAACCTCCTGTAATATCTCCCGCTTTTGAAGAACGACGAGGAATTTTAACTAAAATCTTACCAGCTTTAATTTTCTCTCCGTCATCTACCATAAGGTGAGCACCTACTGGTAAGTTGTAAGAACGAATTAATTCACCATCTTTACCATAAATTAATAAAGTAGGAACTAATTTTTTATTTCTACCTTCAGAAATTACTTTCTCTTGGAAACCTGTTTGCTCATCGATTTCAACTAAGAACGATTGTCCTTGTTCTAAATCTTCATAAGCAATTTTTCCTGTAAATTCAGAAACAATAACTCCATTATATGGATCCCATTTACAGATTGTAGTACCTTTTTCAACAACGTCTCCGTCTTTTACAAAAATACTAGAACCATAAGGAATATAGTGCGTATTTAATAAAATACCTGTTTTAGCATCAACTAATTTTAACTCAGTAGAACGAGAAATTACGATATCAACAGTATTCCCATCAGCATCCTCACCTTTAACTGTTTTTAAATCTTCGATTTCTAATTTACCTGCAAAACGAGTAACAATACTTGACTCTTCAGAGATACCTCCAGCAACCCCTCCAACGTGGAACGTACGAAGTGTTAACTGTGTACCTGGCTCACCAATTGATTGCGCTGCAATAACTCCAACTGCTTCACCTTTTTGAGTCATTTTTCCAGTAGCTAAGTTTCTACCATAACATTTAGCACAAATACCTTTTGTAGCTTCACATGTTAATGGAGAACGTACATCAACTCTTTCAACTGGAGATGCTTCAATTTTCTTAACGATTGCTTCTGTAATTTGCTCACCTGCATGAACTAAAATTTCAGAATCAAGAGGATTAATAACATCTTGTAAGGCAACACGTCCTAAGATTCTTTCTCCTAATGTTTCAACAATCTCTTCGTTTTTCTTTAAAGCAGAAACTTCAATACCTCTTAAAGTACCACAATCTACAGAGTTTACAATTACATCTTGAGATACATCATGTAAACGACGAGTTAAGTAACCCGCATCGGCCGTTTTAAGAGCCGTATCCGCAAGACCTTTACGAGCACCGTGAGTAGAGATAAAGTACTCAAGGATAGAAAGACCTTCTTTAAAGTTCGATAAGATAGGGTTTTCAATAATTTCACCACCACCAGCAGTTGATTTTTTAGGCTTAGCCATCAAACCACGCATACCAGTTAACTGACGAATCTGTTCTTTAGAACCCCTCGCTCCAGAGTCAAGCATCATATATACCGAGTTGAAACCTTGTTGGTCTTCACGGATATTTTTCATTGCTAACTCCGTTAATTGAGCATTAGCAGAAGTCCAGATATCAATAACTTGGTTGTAACGCTCGTTATTAGTAATAAGACCCATGCTATAGTTCATCGAAATTCCTTCTACTTGCTCACGAGCATCAGCGATTAATTTTCCTTTTTGTTCTGGAATTCTAATATCACCTAATGAGAAAGATAATCCTCCACGGAATGCGAACTTATAACCCATATCTTTCATGTTATCCAAGAAAGCAGCAGTTGTAGGAACGTCAGTAACCGCTAATATTTTACCAATAATATCACGAAGTGATTTCTTAGTTAATACCTCATTAATATATCCTGCAGCTTCAGGTACTACTTCATTAAATAATACTCTACCTGCTGTAGTTTGAATAATTTTTGTAACTAATTCTCCTTCTTCATTAAAGTCTTTTGCTCTAATTTTCACTCTAGCATTTAACTCTAATCTTCCTTCATTTAAAGCGATATTTACCTCTTCAGCTGAATAGAAAGTTAAACCTTCACCTAAAATTTTCATTTCTGGAGTTGACAAACGCTCTTTAGTCATATAGTAAAGACCAAGAACCATGTCCTGAGAAGGTACTGTAATAGGAGCACCATTTGCTGGATTCAAGATATTATGAGAAGCCAACATTAATAATTGTGCCTCTAAAATAGCTTCTGGTCCTAAAGGTAAGTGAACCGCCATCTGGTCACCATCGAAATCGGCGTTGAATGCCGTACATACTAATGGGTGTAACTGGATTGCTTTTCCTTCAATTAACTTAGGTTGGAATGCTTGAATACCTAAACGGTGAAGCGTAGGAGCACGGTTTAATAATACAGGATGTCCTTTAATTACATTCTCTAAAATATCCCATACTACTGGCTCTTTTTTGTCAATAATTTTCTTAGCCGACTTAACTGTTTTAACAATTCCTCTTTCGATTAATTTACGAATAACGAATGGTTTATATAGTTCAGCAGCCATATCTTTTGGCAAACCACACTCGAACAATTTCATTTCAGGTCCAACAACAATTACCGAACGAGCAGAATAATCTACACGTTTACCTAATAAGTTTTGACGGAAACGTCCTTGTTTACCTTTTAATGAATCTGATAACGATTTTAATGGTCTGTTTGATTCTGTTTTAACAGCAGAAGCTTTACGTGTATTATCAAATAATGAATCTACAGATTCTTGTAACATACGTTTTTCGTTTCTTAAGATAACTTCAGGAGCTTTAATCTCCATTAATCTTTTTAAACGGTTGTTACGTATGATAACTCTTCTGTATAAATCATTTAAATCTGAAGTTGCAAAACGACCTCCGTCAAGTGGAACTAACGGACGTAATTCTGGTGGAATAACTGGAATTACTTTTAAAATCATCCATTCTGGACGGTTTTCTCTATTCAAGTTAGACTCACGGAATGATTCTACAACATTTAAACGTTTTAATGCTTCTGTCTTACGTTGTTTAGATGTTTCGTTATTAGCAGCATGACGTAAACTATATGAAAGTTCATCTAAGTCAGTACGAGCTAATAAATCCATAATACATTCAGCACCCATTTTAGCGATGAATTTATTAGGATCATTATCATCTAAATATTGATTTTCCATTGGAAGTGTATCTAAAATATTTAAATACTCTTCTTCCGTAAGGAAATCTAATTTTTGTAAAGATTCTCCATCAGCGTTTTTAGCAATACCTGCTTGAATTACTACGTATCTTTCGTAGTAAATAATCATATCTAATTTCTTAGATGGTAATCCTAAAATATAACCAATTTTGTTTGGTAACGAACGGAAATACCAAATATGAGCAATTGGCACAACTAGGTTGATATGCCCTACTCTATCTCTACGTACTTTTTTCTCCGTTACTTCAACACCACATCGGTCACAAACGATTCCTTTGTAGCGAATTCTTTTATACTTACCACAAGCACATTCGTAATCTTTTACTGGACCGAAAATTCTTTCGCAGAAAAGACCATCTCTTTCTGGCTTGTGCGTACGATAGTTAATAGTTTCTGGTTTTAAAACCTCACCTCTAGATTCTGCCAAAATAGATTCTGGAGAAGCTAGTCCTATCGTGATTTTGTTAAATCTTTTAACGGTATTTTTATCTTTTAATCTTGTCATGATATGAATACTTTCGATTTATGAAAAGCGTTATAAAGGGAGTAACCAAGGCTACTCCCGGGATAAATTTATTCTTCTAATCTGATGTCTAATCCAAGACCTTTTAATTCATGCATTAATACATTGAATGACTCAGGTAATCCTGGTTCTGGCATAGTTTCTCCTTTAACGATAGACTCGTAAGTTTTAGCTCTACCAATAACGTCATCTGATTTAACAGTTAAGATTTCTCTAAGCGTACTTGATGCACCGTATGCTTCAAGAGCCCAAACCTCCATCTCTCCAAAACGCTGACCTCCGAATTGAGCTTTACCTCCTAATGGTTGTTGCGTAATTAATGAGTATGGACCAATAGAACGTGCGTGCATTTTGTCATCTACCATGTGTCCTAATTTCAACATGTAAATTACACCTACAGTAGCACGTTGGTGGAAACGCTCTCCAGTTCCTCCATCATACAAATACGTATGACCGAATCTTGGAATTCCTGCTTCGTCTGTTAGTTCATTAATCTGATCTAAAGTTGCACCATCAAAAATTGGCGTAGCAAATTTCTTTCCTAATTTTTGACCAGCCCATCCTAATACAGTTTCATAAATCTGTCCGATGTTCATACGAGATGGTACCCCAAGTGGATTCAATACGATATCTACTGGTGTTCCGTCTTCTAAGAATGGCATATCTTCATGACGAACGATTTTAGCAACAATACCTTTGTTACCGTGACGTCCTGCCATTTTATCCCCTACTTTTAATTTACGTTTCTTAGCGATGTAAACTTTAGCAAGTTTTAAAATTCCAGAAGGTAATTCATCCCCAACGGTAATAGTAAATTTCTCTCTTCTTAACCAACCTTGTAAATCATTTAATTTGATTTTGTAGTTGTGAATTAAGTCATTTACCATAGCATTTGTATGCTCATCAGTTGTCCACTGACCTTTAGTTAAGTGAGCAAAATCTTCTACTCCTTGTAACATCTTTTTAGTGAATTTTTTACCTTTTGGTAATACTTCTTCACCTAAATCGTTCATTACACCTTGAGAAGTTTTACCGTCGATGATAACAAATAATTTTTCAATTAATTTGTCTTTCAAGTCAGTATACTTAACTTCAAATTCAGTTTCTAATTTATCAACGTCTTCTTTATCTTTAGAACGTTTTCTCTTATCTTTTACCGCTTTCGCAAATAATTTTTTGTCTAAAACTACACCGTGTAATGATGGAGAAGCTTTTAAAGATGCATCTTTAACATCACCAGCTTTATCACCGAAGATAGCTCTTAAAAGTTTTTCTTCTGGAGTTGGATCAGATTCTCCTTTTGGTGTAATTTTTCCGATTAGAATATCGCCAGGTTTAACCTCTGCACCAATTCTAATCATTCCGTTTTCATCTAAATCTTTAGTAGCTTCTTCAGAAACATTTGGAATATCATTAGTTAATTCTTCGTTACCTAATTTAGTATCACGAACTTCTAATGTATAGTCATCAATATGTAATGATGTAAAAATATCATCACGTACTACTTTTTCAGAGATTACGATAGCATCCTCGAAGTTGTAACCTTTCCATGGCATGAACGCCACTTTTAAGTTTCTACCGATTGCTAATTCTCCGTTTTGAGTAGCATATCCTTCACAAAGAACTTGACCTTTAGCAACTCTATCACCTTTTCTTACGATTGGTTTTAAGTTGATACAAGTACTTTGATTCGTTTTTCTATATTTGATTAACTGATATGTTTTCTCATCTGTATCAAAGCTTACCATACGCTCTTCTTCAGTTCTGTCGTATTTGATAGTGATCATATCAGCATCAACATACTCAACAGTTCCGTTTCCTTCAGCGTTGATTAATACTCTTGAATCAGAAGCAACTTGTCTTTCTAAACCAGTACCAACGATTGGAGCTTCAGGACGTAATAATGGAACGGCCTGACGCATCATGTTAGATCCCATCAACGCACGGTTCGCATCATCATGCTCTAAGAAAGGAATTAATGAAGCCGAAATCGAAGCAATCTGATTTGGAGCAACGTCTGTATAATGTACAGCAGAAGGAGCTACAACTGGGAAATCTCCTTCTTCACGCGCAATAACATTAGAAGCGGTAATTTGACCGTTTCCATCCATTTCAATATTTGCCTGAGCAATCATTTTACCTTCTTCTTCCTCTGCACTTAAGTAGATAGGTTCAGAAACTAAATCAACTTGTCCGTTAGTCACTTTACGATATGGAGTTTCGATGAATCCCATACCATTAACTTTAGCATAAACTCCTAAAGAAGAAATCAAACCAATGTTTGGTCCCTCAGGCGTTTCAATAGGACAAAGTCTTCCGTAGTGTGTATAGTGAACGTCACGAACCTCGAAACCAGCTCTTTCTCTAGATAAACCTCCAGGTCCAAGGGCAGATAAACGACGTTTGTGAGTAATCTCTGCTAATGGATTCGTTTGATCCATGAACTGAGATAACTGGTTAGTTCCGAAGAATGAATTGATTACCGATGATAATGTTTTAGCATTAATCAAATCGATAGGTGTAAACACCTCGTTATCACGAACGTTCATTCTTTCACGGATAGTTCTAGCCATACGAGCTAAACCTACACCAAACTGAGCTGATAATTGCTCACCAACTGTTCTTACACGACGGTTAGATAAGTGATCGATATCATCAATCTCTGCTTTAGAGTTGATCAATTCGATTAAATACTTAACGATAGTGATGATATCCTCTTTGGTTAAGACTTGCTTTTCCATTGGGATATCTAAGTTTAATTTTTTGTTCATTCTATAACGACCAACTTCACCTAAGTTGTAACGTTGATCTGAGAAGAACAATTTATCTATAATACCACGAGCCGTTTCCTCATCAGGCGGTTCCGCGTTACGTAATTGTCTATAAATATGCTCAACAGCTTCTTTTTCAGAGTTTGTTGGATCTTTTTGAAGCGTATTATGAATAATTGTATAATCTGCAGCGTTGTTATCTTCTTTATGTAAAAGAATAGTTTTAACATCTGCTTCAATTATTTCTTCGATATTATCTTTATCAAGAATAGTATCACGATCTAAGATAATTTCGTTACGCTCAATAGAAACAACCTCTCCTGTATCCTCATCTACGAAATCCTCATGCCATGTATTTAAAACACGTGCAGCAAGTCTTCTTCCAGCATACTTTTTGATTCCTGTTTTTGAAACTTTAATTTCTTCAGCTAAGTCGAAAATTTCTAAGATATCTTTATCTCTTTCGAATCCGATAGCTCTGAATAAAGTAGTTACAGGTAATTTTTTCTTTCTATCGATATACGCATACATTACATTGTTAATATCGGTAGCAAATTCAATCCAAGAACCTTTAAAAGGAATAATTCTAGCAGAATATAATTTAGTACCATTTGCATGGAAAGATTGTCCGAAGAAAACCCCTGGAGATCTGTGTAACTGTGATACAACTACACGCTCAGCACCATTGATAACGAATGTACCGCTAGGCGTCATATATGGTATTGTTCCTAAATACACATCTTGAACGATAGTTTCAAAATCTTCGTGTTCAGGGTCAGTACAATATAATTTTAATCTAGCTTTAAGAGGCACACTATACGTTAAACCTCTGTCAATACACTCTTCGATAGTATATCTAGGTGGATCAATAAAGTAATCTAAAAATTCTAATACGAATTGGTTTCTCGTATCAGTAATTGGAAAATTTTCCATGAAGGTATTATACAGCCCTTCGTTGCCTCTTTCGTCAGATTTAGTTTCCAATTGGAAAAAATCTTTAAACGATTTCACTTGAATATCTAGAAAATCTGGATATTGTGGAATGTTTTTTGTTGAAGCAAAATTTAATCTTTCAGTCTGATTAGCAATCATCAATGGATAAAATTTTGATTTAAAAAAAGTAATTTTTGTGTAAAAACACTGTTCTAATAATACTTCCTTTGATTTAGCAGCCGATACATCTTTAAAAACAAACCAGGAAAATATTTGTTTTTTTTCTTCGTTATTGACTCCTTTTTAGCGTATAAAAAATTACATTAATTCAATATACGCAAAATGGTTTAGGTCTTTGAGAACACTCTCAAGACCTAAACCTAGCTTATTTATGAGTATAAATTATTTTAACTCAACTACAGCTCCTGCCTCTTCTAAAGCTTTCTTAAGACCTTCAGCCTCATCTTTAGAAACTCCTTCTTTAACATTTGTTGGAGCAGCATCAACTAAATCTTTAGCTTCTTTAAGACCTAAACCAGTTAATTCTTTAACCGCTTTAACAACTCCTAATTTAGAAGCACCAGCATCTTTTAATACTACTGTGAATTCAGTTTGCTCAGCAGCACCTGCACCAGCATCTCCACCACCAGCAGCAACTACTACAGCTGCAGCAGCAGGCTCGATACCATACTCATCTTTTAATATTGTTGCTAATTCGTTAACTTCTTTAACTGTTAAGTTAACTAATTGTTCTGCGAATTGTTTCAAATCTGCCATTTTTTCTATCTTTTAAAATGTTTTGTAAAAATATAATTTATTAAGTGCGTACTTATTATTCAGCTGAATCTTCCTTCTCTGGTTGATTTTGAAGAGCTGCAAGAACTCTCTTAGCTGGAGATTGTAATAATCCAATAATTTCTGCGATAACTTCTTCTTTAGATTTAATAGCTACTAAGCTATCTAATAAGTTGTCACCGATGTAAATTTCTTGGTTAATGTAAGCCCCTTTAAAGATTGGTTTTTCACCTTTCTTACGGAATTCTTTAATGATTTTTGCTGGAGCGTTAGCTGTATCAGCAATAAACATAGAAGTATTTCCTTTAAGAACTGATGCTAAATCACCGTAGTCATTATCAGAAGCTTCCATTGCTTTTTCTAACAATGTGTTCTTAACAACTTCTAATTTAATACCAGCTTTAAAACAAGCTCTTCTTAAGTTTGAAGTAGTATCTGCATCTAGTCCTGAAATGTCTGCTAAATAAACAACATTTACATCCGCTAACTGTGCAGTTAAATCTTCAATAGCGATTGATTTTTCTTCTCTAGTCATACTAAAAATTTTTAACTACCAATTATACTGCTTTAGGATCTAAAGCAATAGCAGGACTTTGAGTACTTGATAAGTGGATAGACTTAATATAAGTACCTTTTGCTGCAGTTGGTTTCAATTTGATTAATGTTTGAACAATTTCGTGTGCATTGTCATAGATTTTATCAGCATCAAAAGACACTCTACCTATTCCAGCGTGTACGATACCAGTTTTATCAACTTTGAAGTCGATTTTACCAGCTTTAACTTCTTGTACAGCTTTAGCAACATCCATAGTAACAGTCCCAGTTTTAGGGTTTGGCATTAAACCTCTTGGTCCTAAAACACGTCCTAATGGACCTAATTTACCCATAACAGCTGGCATAGTGATGATAACATCAACATCTGTCCAACCATCTTTAATTTTTTGAAGATAATCATCTAAACCTACGTGGTCTGCACCAGCAGCTTTAGCTTCAGCTTCTTTATCTGGAGTAACAAGCGCTAAAACTCTTACATCTTTACCAGTTCCGTGAGGTAATGTTACAACCCCTCTTACCATTTGATTCGCTTTTCTAGGATCTACACCTAATTTTACTGCGATATCAACAGACTCATCAAATTTTGCAGAAGCAACTTCTTTAATTAATGCAGAAGCATCTCTTAAAGTGTAAAGTCTATTCTTCTCAATTTTTGCTGCAGCCTCTTTTTGCTTTTTTGTCAATTTTGCCATTGTCTAATTTCTTTTTAGAGATTAAAAAGGAGCATTTCCTGTTACTGTTATACCCATAGATCTAGCTGTTCCAGCAATCATACTCATAGCTTTCTCAATTTCGAAAGCATTTAAGTCAGCCATTTTGTCTTCAGCAATAGTTCTAATTTGATCCCAAGTAACGTTAGCTACTTTTTTACGGTTAGGTTGCCCTGAACCAGACTTTAATTTCGCTGCTTCTAATAATTGAATTGCAGCAGGTGGCGTTTTAACAACAAAGTCAAAAGACTTGTCTTTATACACAGTAATTTGTACTGGTAATACTTTGCCAGGTTTATCTTGTGTTCTAGCATTGAACTGCTTACAGAACTCCATGATGTTAACCCCAGCAGCCCCCAAAGCAGGTCCAACCGGTGGCGATGGATTCGCAGCACCTCCCTTAACTTGTAGTTTAACTACTTTACTAACTTCTTTTGCCATTTTAAAAAAATTTAGCACATCTATCAATTGGAAGCGATTGATGTGATTTATATATGTAACTAATATTATACTTTTTCAACTTGCATGAAACTCAACTCTAATGGTGTTTTTCTTCCAAAAATCTTAACCATTACCTCAAGTTTACGCTTTTCTTCATTTACTTTTTCAATAGTACCATTAAAACCATTAAAAGGACCATCAATTACCTTAACTGTTTCACCAACACTATATGGTATAGCAACATTATCAACTTTAACAGATAATTCATCAACTTTTCCTAACATTCTGTTTACTTCAGATTGTCTTAATGGAACCGCATCTCCTCCTTTAGTTTCACCTAAAAAACCAATAACTCCAGGAATTGACTTGATAATATGAGGAATTTCACCAGTTAAGTTAGCTTCGATCATAATATAACCAGGAAAATAAACTTTATCCTTAGCTATTTTTTTACCATCTCTTACTTGAACTACTTTTTCAGTAGGAACAAGAACTTGAGAAATATAATCCGCCATTCCTAATCTAGCAGCCTCAGTTTCTATGTAAGCTTTAACTTTGTTTTCTTGACCACTTACAGCTCTTACCACATACCATTTATTAACATTATTATCAGCCATACTGTAAGTATTATTTTAAAATGTTAAAAAAACCTTCAAGAGCTTTTACAAATAACTCATCAACACCCCATGTTAATAAGGCGAAAATAACTGAAAAAACAGCAACAATAATTGTTAAACGTTGTACATCAGCCCAAATTGGCCAAGTTACGTTTGTTTTCAATTCATGAAAAGCCTCAGATATGTAATTAACTACTTTTGTCATTTTAATCTTTATTTGCACGGGCGGAGGGATTCGAACCCCCATCAATGGTTTTGGAGACCACTATACTAGCCCTTGTACTACGCCCGTTTGTTAAAAAACCAGCAGCTTAACTGCTGGTTTTATTTATTGTTGACTTATAATTAGTCTAAAATTTCAGTAACCTGACCAGCACCTACTGTTCTACCACCCTCACGGATAGCGAAACGTAAACCTACTGATAAAGCGATAGGGCTTAATAATTGAACATCAATTGTTAAGTTATCACCAGGCATAACCATCTCTACACCAGCTGGTAAAGAAATTGTGCCAGTTACGTCAGTTGTACGTACGTAGAACTGTGGACGGTAGTTATTGTGGAATGGAGTGTGACGTCCACCTTCTTCTTTTTTCAAGATATAAACCTCAGCTTTGAAGTGTGCGTGTGGCTTAACAGATCCTGGCTTAATAATAACCATTCCTCTTTTGATATCTTCTTTAGCGATACCTCTTAATAATAAACCTACGTTATCACCAGCTTCACCTCTATCAAGGATTTTGCGGAACATCTCAACTCCTGTAATAGTAGAAGTTAATTTGTCAGCCCCCATACCAATGATTTCAACAGCGTCACCAGTATTAGCAACTCCAGTTTCGATACGACCTGTAGCAACAGTTCCACGACCTGTAATTGTAAATACGTCCTCAACTGGCATCAAGAAAGGCTTATCAACATCACGAGCAGGTAATTCAATCCAGTTATCAACAGCTTCCATTAAAGCTAATACTGTATCAACCCATTTTGGCTCACCATTTAAAGCTCCTAAAGCAGATCCTTGGATAACTGGTCCATTATCACCATCATATTGATAGAAAGATAATAAATCTCTGATTTCCATTTCTACTAACTCTAACAACTCAGCATCATCAACCATATCAACTTTGTTCATGAATACAACCATTCTAGGTACACCTACTTGACGACCTAAAAGGATGTGCTCTCTAGTTTGCGGCATAGGACCATCAGTAGCAGCAACTACTAAGATAGCACCGTCCATTTGAGCAGCACCTGTAACCATGTTCTTAACGTAATCCGCGTGACCTGGACAGTCAACGTGAGCGTAGTGACGGTTAGCTGTAGAATATTCTACGTGAGATGTATTAATAGTAATACCTCTTTCTTTTTCTTCTGGAGCATTATCAATTTGATCAAATGATTTTGCTTCTGATAAACCTGCATCAGCTAACACTTTAGTAATAGCAGCTGTTAATGTAGTTTTACCGTGGTCAACGTGTCCGATAGTTCCAATATTTAAATGGGGCTTCGAACGATCAAAGGTTTCTTTTGCCATGATTTAATAATTTAATCTTAGTTATATATTAGTGTTCAAAAAATAAACTTCTTTAAGAGCCAATGACGGGAATTGAACCCGTGACCTCTTCCTTACCAAGGAAGCACTCTACCCCTGAGCTACACCGGCTTTTGTGTGTTCAGAAGTTAGCCATCAGAATTCAGAAAAACCAAATCCTTTACTCTAAATTCAAAATCTCGTGGGGAGAGCAGGATTCGAACCTGCGAAGACGTAGTCAGCGGATTTACAGTCCGCCCTCGTTGGCCGCTTGAGTATCTCCCCAAACCATTTACATTCAGTTACTTATAATTTGAGCCGATGGAGGGACTCGAACCCACGACCTGCTGATTACAAATCAGCTGCTCTAGCCAGCTGAGCTACACCGGCAACTTGAATATAAAAAGTCCGCTATTTCTAACGGACTGCAAATGTATATAATTTATTTTTGAATCAAAACATTTTTTATGTTTTTTTTATTTTTATGAATGCGCTCTTAATTTTTCCTTTCTTTTTACAATTACTCGCTCTAATGAATCTACCGATAAATCAACTGCTTCTTCAAAACTTTTAGCCGTTTTTTTAACTAGAAAATCATCTCCTGGAACGTTAATTTTTATCTCTACTGTTTTATTTTCTTTATCACTGGTATTTTCAAGTCTTAAAAAAACTTCCGATGAAACTATTTTATCATAATACTTTTCCAATTTATCCATTCTTTCTTGAATGAAATCTACCAATTTTCTGTCTACATTAAAATTTACTGCTTGCACATTAACTTTCATAATTCTGTTAATTAAAAGGTTATACAATAGAGTTACTTTTTATTTCTTGGGTGCGCATCTTGATATACTTTTTTCAATTCAGCCAAACTACTATGCGTATATATTTGAGTAGAAGACAAACTTGCATGACCCAATAACTCTTTTACGGAATTTAAATCGGCTCCATTATTCAACAGATGTGTTGCAAAGGAATGCCTAAGAACGTGTGGACTCTTCTTTTCTTTTTTCGAGACAGTACTAAAGTAATCATTTATTAAACGATATACAAGCGATTCACTTACTTTATTTCCGGTTTTAGATAAAATTAACACCTCGTCATCTTTAATGCTCTCTAAATGATTTCGTTGCTCTTTATACAGCTTATATAATTCAATCGTACAATCTAATAATGGAATAATTCGCTCTTTATTTCGTTTACCTAAAACCCTAATTGTTTTTTGTAATTCGTTTACACTACTCATTTTTAAATTAATCAACTCTGCCCTTCTTATTCCAGTTGTGTAAAACAATTCTATTACAAATCTATTTCGAACACCTTCAAAATCAATTGGATATTCATTTTCAACAAACACATCTTGCAATTCTTTTTCCGAAAATGGAATTTGGACTTTTTTAGCTGTTTTTAACGACTTGTGCTTCAATAAAGGATTTATAGCAATCTGTTTGACTTTCAGTAAAAATTTATAATAGGATTTTAAAGCTGAAACTTTTCGGTTAACCGAAGTGGTTGACATATTTTGTTCCACTAAAATTACAATCCAATTTCTAATGTTTGGATACACAACTTCTTCAAGTGTTAAAGAATTCTCTTTTAAATACTCTTGAAAAGACAAAATATCATCTAAATAAGCACGAACAGTTAAAGGAGAATAATTCTTCTCCTTAACCAAATAATCTTGATATGCTTGTAAATTTGTAGACATAAAAAAACCGCTAACAACAAAGTTACACTTTATTAATTAGCGGTTAGTATAGTTTATTCAAAAAATATTAACTCTCTAATGAGTCTCTTAATCCTTGAATGTAAGCAGCTTTTTGAATTTGAGCTCTTTTAACTACAGAAGGTTTAATGAAAGCTTGACGTGCACGTAACTGACGAACAGTTCCTGTTTTATCAAATTTTCTTTTATAGCGCTTTAATGCTCTATCGATATTTTCTCCGTCTTTAATTGGTATAATTAACATAATATAGACACCTCCTCTCGTTAAGGCTGCAAAATTATAAATTAATTTTAAATAACAAATTATTTATTGAAATTATTTTACTGCAGGCTTATAATTCTGATTATCAATAATCATTTTAGATAGAATTTCTTTTAAAATTTCAGAAGTTCCACCACCAATTGGCCCTAAACGACTATCTCTTAATAAACGCGCTAATGGATATTCTTCCATATAACCGTAACCACCTAACATTTGCAAGCAATCGTAAATAGCAAGATCAGCAACTTTAGTTGATTTTAATTTTGCCATTGTCGCTTCTTTAACAACATATTCTTTATTATTTAATCTCGCAACAGCGGCATAATTAAACACTTTACAATGTTCAACTTCAGTAGCGTGCTCAACCATGGTATGTCTTAAAGCTTGGAACTTGTTAATAGGACTTCCAAAAGCCTCACGTTGGGACATATATTCTAATGTATACTCTATAGCATATTCCGCTCTTGCGTGTGCATTAATCGCCATAATCAAACGCTCTAATGCAAAATGTTGCATGATATAAGGAAATCCTTTTCCTTCTTCTCCCATTAAATTCTCTAATGGAATTTCCACATTATCAAAAGCAATTTCAGCAGTATCAGAAGCTCTCCAACCTAATTTATCTAATTTAGTTGCAGATATTCCATTTGTTTTAGCATCAACTAAAAATATACTTACACCTTTATTACCAAGTTCAGGATTTGTTTTAGCTGCCACAACATAGTAATCTGCATAAACACCATTAGTAATAAAGGTTTTAGAACCGTTTATTACATATTTATCACCATTTTTAACAGCTGTTGTACGCATTCCTGCAACATCACTTCCTCCAAAAGGCTCAGTTATACACAAAGCTCCAATCTTCATTCCTGCAATACTTGGCGCTAAATAATTTTGTTTGATTCTTTCATCACCTTCAGCATTTAAATGTGTCATCGCTAAATATGCATGAGCCCACATAGCTGCAGCAAAACCAGAAGATTTTACCTTTTGAAGCTCTTCCAAGAAGATAACTGTATAAAATAAATCTAAATTCATTCCACCATAAGCCTCAGGATAATTTAATCCGAAAAAACCCATTTCACCAAACTTTTCCCAAATAAAACGCTCAATGGTTCCAGTTTTTTCCCACTTCTCGATATGAGGCACAACTTCTTTTTGTAAAAAGTCTCTAAAACTTGCTCTAAACAAATTATGCTCCTCTGTGAAATATATTGAATTCATAAAATATAAAATTGTATTGTTTACTTTTTTTATGTTATTATTTTAAAAATCCAAATATAAGACGATTAAATTTAATTTTTCGTTAGGCAAGCCCTTAATTTTTGTTAAATCATCAAAATTCTTGATTTCACCATTCATTGTTCTATAGATTACAATCTCTTTAGCAAGTGAATAATTAAAATAAGGAAACTTAGCTAATTCTTTTTGAGACAAATCATTTATTGCTATTTTTTTGATACCATTGTTACTTTTTACGGCGAAGCGTTTATTTAAATCCGCAATAGCTTCTGGACTAATTCCCCAAATAAACTGAAATTGCTCCATACTTGCGAAAGCTCCGAATTTTTCTTTTTCAAGTAAAATTTTATCTGCTAACTTTTCACCAATCCCATAAACCGCAATTAAATCTTCACGAGTTGCCGTATTGATATCTTTTTGAATGATTTTCTCTTTTTCTTTTGGTAAAAACTTATGAAACTTTTCAGAAGTAGCAACTCCTTTGTTTTTAACCCAATCAGGAAATTTAAAATATGGACTAATTTTAGACAAAAATGCAGTAGAAACTTTTGTCACCTTTTGGAATTCTTCAGCCGAATTTACAAACTTTCCTGATTTTCTGTAAGCATGTAAACGATCTATTTCTTCAATAGACATTCCCAATTTATAACCTTTATAATCGGTTATATAATTTGGATTAAAAGGATAAATTGTATCTTTTCTTGTAACCTTTATTTCTTTGAGACTATCTATTTCGTTTTGAACCAACAACCAAGCTTTGTCTTCGGCTTCAGATTTACTCGAAATAAGATTATTTTTAAAAATAAAATATCCTAATTGAACACAAATTATAATTACAAACAACAAAAAAATCCCACTTCTGTGTTCTCTTGAAAACAGGAAGTAGGATTTTAACTTTTTCATTATTCAAATATTTTATTCTTCTTTACGAACTAATTCTTCATCGTTTTCTGAAAAAGAATCAGGCTCTTGAGCAGGCGGAGTTGTTAAAACTTTATAAAAAAAGTAACCTGTTAAACAAATAACAGTCCCTTGTGCCAAAACCATAGTAATTAATGCTGATGAATTCATAATGTAGCCCTCCCTTCTTTAACTCTCTTTTTATATGCAACAAAAACGATAACTGAAATAAAAATAAACAATGTTAATAATAACATTCTACCTATAAATTTGTATAATGCATTGTTTGTAAAACTACCTTTTGCGATTGCATCACCCGGCTTAACAACATCACCAACTTTTATAGTTGTTTCTTGATTTAATTTAGTATCGAATGTATACTCTTTAACATCTGTGAATTTTTCTACTAAAACTTGATTAGATACTTTATCAAATTTCTTTCTTTCGTTTTCAAATTCAAATTTAACATAGTCAGACTTTACTTCAACGACTTTTCCTGAAGACATTCCTGACCCTTCAAAATTTTCAACATAAAACTCATCAGCAAACCATTCTTTATTATGTGTATCTTTATCTTGAACTTTACTAACCCAATCTGGAATACTTGTAATTAATACTGCTCCTAATAATAAAGGTGTAATAATCAATATTACATATTTAAAGAATTTTGGCAATTTAATATCCGCTCCTTTATTGATTTCTTCCCAACCTCTATTAATTCCAAAAATATAAGAGAACAATACTGTTTCTAAAAAGGCAAATACAACCAAACTTACAGTTCCAGCCCAATAGTCATATTGATCAAAAATTCCTTCATTATAAAAAATAACTGTTGGTAGTCCCATAATTAATGCTAAAGCCCCAAAAGACCAAGCCCCTTTATTTTTGCTCCAACCAAATTCATCAGACATAAAGCCCATCCACGGAGTTCCCATTGCTAATGATGACGTAATTCCAGCAAAGAATAAAAGCCCAAACCAAAAAACTCCTGCTAATATTGCCAAAACCCCACCCCATTGCTGGAATAAATAAGGCATAGTTTGGAAAGCCATACCAAAACCTGCGTTTTGTATAACCCAATCCAATCCTAAATAACCAGCCGCAATTGGAATTACGATTAACGATCCTAATACTACTTCAACAAACTCATTCATGAAACCTGCAGAAACAGCATTTAAAGCAACATCATCTCGTTCTTTAAGATAGGCAGCATAACAATGAATAGTACCCATACCTACTGAAAGAGTAAAGAAAATTTGTCCAGCAGCAGCTAACCAAACTTTAGGATTAGCCAAAGAATCAAACTGAGGTGTCCATAAGAAATTCAGACCATCCCAAGCATTTGCATTTGGAAAAATATCAGATGCTCCACTTGTTCCTAAAGTAACCCCTCTTACTGCTAAAATTACACCAAATAAAATCAATAATGGCATACCAATCTTAGCAACTTTTTCAATTCCTCCTAATCCTTTTGATAAAATCCAAGTATTTAAAAGTAAACATAAAATATAAAAAACAACTGCTTCATAAGGAATTCCAGTTGTAGAATGAGAAATATCTACATAAGAATTAAAGAAATTAGCTACATCCCCTTGACTCATACCATTAAATGTACCCACAACTGAGTGATAAACATAAGACATTGTCCAAGACTCAATATAACAATAGTAAGCAGCTACTGCAATGTTTGTAAAAATTCCAAAAACTCCAATATATTTCCAAATACGACCTTTTGCCATCGTATCCAAAATATATGGCGTACTATGGTTTCCGAATTTACCACCAAAACGACCTGTCGACCATTCAATCAACAAAAGCGGTATACCCATTAATAAAAAACACACTAAATAAGGAATAATAAAGGCTCCTCCTCCATTTTGTACTGCCTGAACTGGGAATCTTAAAAAGTTACCTAATCCAACAGCATTTCCAGCCATGGCTAAGATAAGTCCAACGCGTGAACCCCACGATTCTGTTTTTGTTGACATAAAATTTTATTGGTTGTTAATTTTTCAAAGATAAGAAAACTATCCAAAAATCAAATAAAAGTTAAGAAATAGCTATTAAAGATCAAAAACCGAACTTCTTTTTGTACGTATCATATCTTTTAATTTTAATAAAAAGGCTAAAGTTAAATACAAACCAAATCCTAAACCCACTGTAATAAATGAAATGTAAATAAAAAATAAACGCACATTACTAGCTCGCATACCTAAGCGATCAGCAAAACGAGTAGCTACAAAAAAACCGTGCTTTTCAAAAAAATGTAATAGGTTTTGAACCATTTTGAAGATTTTTTTCAAAAATACAATTATTTTCTCAGTATAAAATGTCCTACTGCACAATCGAGACATTTTTTAAAGTCGCAATATTCTTTTTTCATTTGCAGCAATGCTTGAGAATGATACACATTTTTAGATTGTATCGTCAAACTACGAAATCTTTCAATAATAGAATTTTCTTCTGAAGGAATTGAAAAAGCCAAATCTATTAATTCTTGGGTACAATCTTTTTGTTGAATTGACGCATAAGCAAATCTTAAGGGTATAATCGTATTAACAATTAATAAATGGATGAATGATTTGGAAAGTTTCTTTAATTTCTTAGAACTTTCTTTATCAAAAACATAATGTGTTTCCCAATATTTCGTCACACCAACATCAAAAACCTTATATAAACCATCAAGTGAATTACATTCTAGAATTTTAGAAAAAAGATTTTGTTGTGAATGGTATAAATTAGCTAATTGTGACAATCGAATTGTTGGAAAATTATCTGGTCGGTGCTTAAAAAACTCCACTTTACCGAAAACTTCAGCCGAAATCTGATGTTTGTTTACCAAATAACTATATTCCTTCAGCAATTGTTTAGCATAAACATCTTGAAAATCATTCGACAATAAATCAGCTTGTCCAAAAAACAAAGCTTCTAAATAACAAACCTCAAAAGCTTCTTTTCTAATTACAGAGAAAGGAATTGACTTTGCCAATTCAAAAAAAGATTCACCGTTAGTATTCAATCCAAAATTTCTAGCAAGCAAACAAAACAAAACCGCTTCCCAATCTTGACTCAAATCTTCAAGCAATTCAAAAATTAATTTTGATTTTCTTTCCAAGCGCTCAAAAAACAAACGTTCCTGCCAATTTTTAAAAACAAAATCATCAATTTTTCCTATTTCGTTTTCACAGAATATCCAAGATTTCTGAAGCATTAACGATTGATATTTATGCAAATCTGATAATACAACATAATTTTTTAATTCTAGAGTTGGGATTTCAGAATTATCTTTCCTAAAAACAGGCATATCATGTTCCCAAACCACATGTAAAATAACGGAATCATAATTTGCATCGTTTTCATGATTGTGAACATACCAATCGGAAGACTTGAGATGAATTTCTATATTCCCAGCCCATTTTTGGTTCCCAATAATAATTTGTGCATTGAAAAAATCAGGTCCGGCAAGTTGCAAATATTGACCCGAATTTAGAATCTGAACCGATTCTTCTTTGGTAGTTTTTAAATTGGCAATATCAAATTTCTTGTATTGCCACAAGTGGTGCAAAAAATCTTCTTTCATTCTGTATGGCGTATATAATTGAAAAACAAAGATAAAAAATTATATTTGCTGAACAACCTAACATTCATGAAAAAAATTATAACTATCACATTTTTAAGTCTTTTTGCTTTTATACATTCACAAACTGGAGTAAAACCACCAAAAGGTTTTAAAATTACTTACACTCGAAGCTCAAACGGAAAATTATTAGAAAACCAAGATGCTATTTTTATTTTTACAAATGCATTGGAAACACTAATTACTTCTGAAAAAATGAATTCAGGAAAAGCCGATTTCCCTTTCGAACAAACATTAATCAATCATTCTGAAAATAAAATTATTCAGGTAACCCAACTCAAAAAAGAGAAATCGGTTACTACAGTTGACAGTCTTTCTTTGGCTAAACAAAATTTTGAATTTCTTACGGAATCAAAAACGATTTTAGGCTACAAATGTCAAAAAGCGAAAACCATTATAAATTCAAACACAATTGAACTTTGGTACACAAATGATTTACAAGTAAAAGGAGCTCCAACAACTTTAGGACAAAACATTGGATTGGTTTTAGAAATGGTTCGAAATGGAAACTTTATAATAAAAGCTACCAAAATTGAAAAAATGAAATCGGCTAGCCCGAGTTTAATTTTGCAAAATTCAACCACAAACAGTCCTATTTTAGATGGTTTGACATATAAAGATTTGGTTTGGAAAAGCCGATTTACTACTATAAAAATTTTTGAAAACGAAATCATCAACTTTTCTGACGCTTCTAAATCGAATGATAGTATTTTACGTTTTGCAAACGGAACCATTATTTTGAAAAAAGTTACATTTCCAGAAATTAAAAAAGGTGATTTGGTCTTTTTGGATTTAATAGAACAATCCAACGGAGACGCTTATGATAGAACAGGTTCAGTCTTTTTGATTCCTCAAGACAAAAAACAATCCTTTATTGACGGCTTACAAAATGGCGTTAAAACATTACCTATTTATGAAAACGGAAATGGCAAACAATATCAAGGAGTCGTTTCAACAAAAGAATATTCCTCGTTAATTGAATTGATGCGCTTTTTTACGCCATTCGGAATTAAACAATACAATTACATACAACTAAAAGATAAAAATTGGCATGAAATTGTGCCTTATCGAGCTGAAATTACCGATTTAAAAACAAATTTATCTGGAAAAACGATATACATAGGATCTTTTATCGGCAATTACGATAAAGGCGGACACAAAGTTTCTTTAAATATTACCATTCATCCAAGCGAAAGTAATTTAGACAAAACAAATGTTGCAATTCCTTTATTTAATACGACAAACGTGATGGAAATGGCTGGACAAGAATATGCAACTATGTTCAATCATGAAAAAGGGTTAGAAGTAACATTTACAATAGATAAAGAAATTAAGAATGTAAAATTGCGTTACATTTCAACCGGTCATGGTGGTTGGGAAAATGGAGATGAATTTGTACCAAAAAGAAATACAATAATTTTAAACGGTAAAGAAGTGTTTTCGTTTATTCCATGGAGACAAGATTGTGGAGGTTACCGATTATTTAATCCTGCATCAGGAAATTTTAATGATGGATTATCATCGTCAGATTTAAGTCGCTCAAACTGGTGTCCGGGAACTGCAACCAATCCAATTTATATAGAACTTGGTGATTTAAAAGCTGGAAAACATACAATTCAAGTAAAAATTCCTCAAGGAGCAAACGAAGGCGGAAGCTTTAGTTCGTGGAATGTTTCTGGAATATTACTAGGAGAATAAAAAAAGCCGTTCGTTTGAACGGCTTTTTTTATTATTTAATCGAATTGATAATATCGTGTTTTGTAATAATGTGGTGTTTTCCATTTCCTAAATCAATCAAAACAGCTTGATTTTCTTTAGTAATTAATCTTGAAACATCTTCAATTGGAGTTCCTAATTTTACAATTGGGAAAGGTTTACCCATAACTTCTCTAATTGGTCTTTCAGCTGTATTTTTATCTGTAATATAACTTTGGAATAAATCAGACTCATCAACAGAACCTACAAATCCGTTTACATCAATTACTGGAATTTGAGAAATTTTATATTTTCTCATTCTTTCAATTGCATGCGAAACCAATTCTTCAGTACGAACCACAACTAAAGGTTTATCGATATGCTCTTTGATTAAATCTTCTGCTTTTGTAACTTCTTCTTCTAAGAAGCCTCTTTCTCTCATCCAATCATCATTAAACATCTTTCCAACATAACGGCTTCCAGAATCGTGAAATAAGACCACAACAACATCATTTGGACCAAAATGCTCTTTCAACTGAATTAAGCCCTTTACAGCAGCTCCTGCAGAGTTCCCAACAAAAATCCCTTCTTCTAAAGCTATTTTTCGAGTATAAACTGCTGCATCTTTATCAGTAACCTTTGTAAAACCATCAATTAATGAAAAGTCAACATTCTTAGGTAAAATATCTTCTCCAATACCTTCTGTGATGTAAGAATAGATTTCGTTCTCATCAAAAATTCCAGTTTCGTGGTATTTTTTGAAAACCGAACCATAAGTATCTACACCCCAAATTTTGATATTAGGATTTTTCTCTTTTAAATATTTTGCAACTCCTGAAATAGTTCCTCCTGTTCCAACACCTACAACAAAATGCGTAATTTTACCTTCTGTTTGTTCCCAAATTTCAGGACCAGTTTGTTCATAATGCGCAACAGCATTACTTGGATTATCGTATTGGTTTACATACCAAGAATTAGGAATTTCTTCTCCCAATTTTTTTGAAACCGAATAATACGAACGAGGATCTGTAGGTTCAACATCTGTTGGACAAACAATAACTTTAGCACCAACAGCACGAAGAATATCCGACTTTTCTTTAGATTGTTTATCAGAAATAACAAAAATACATTTATAACCTTTAACAATTGCTGCTAAAGCCAAACCCATTCCGGTATTTCCTGAAGTTCCTTCGATAATTGTTCCTCCTGGTTTTAAACGACCATCTGCTTCTGCATCTTCAATCATTTTAACAGCCATTCTATCTTTAACAGAATTTCCTGGATTAAAAGTCTCCACTTTAGCCAAAACCAAAGCATCAACTTCTGAAGTAATTTTATTCAATTTAACTAATGGTGTATTCCCAATAGTTTCTAATATATTTTTAGCGTATTTCATTTCTTAATTTGAATTATTGTGCAAAGATAGTGTGAATTTTGCAAATAAAAAATCAAACAAAAATGTTTAAAAAAGTTAAATCTGTAAGGTTATTTGAAAAAGTTCCAAACCAATCCAAAACGAATCATAAAATCACGGTAAGGATAATTTGGAGCTGAATAAAAATCATAACCTGTCCAAGCCGAATTAAAGTGTTCTGCCTTTAAGAAGATTCTGGTTTGTCTAACTCTAGCATTAACAAAGAAATCAAACATTGGAAAACCTCCAATTTTAGATTCATTTTGCACATAGAATTCGCCAAGTAATGGATTATAATCGTTAGCGTAGTATTCTGTAAAATATTGGAATGTAACACCTGTTTGTAGCAACATCGCTTTTTTAAACACATGTCCAGTAAAATACAAAGTGTTTCTAGTTACAATTTTTGGTACATTTAACACTTCATCTGATTGTTCAACTTGTTGATATAAAACCGTATTATCTAATGCAAATTTCCAAAACTTAATTTCTTTATTTGCTTTAACCGAAAAATAATTAATAGTCTTATCATACTGTTGTGGTTTTACTGTTAACTGAGTGATATCATTTGTTAAATTATCAAAATACAAATAATCGTCTAAAACCTTATACGTTGCATTTATATTTAACCATTTTGTAAGTGCTGAAAACTGAAATTGGTTTAATTTTTCGTTCTTAAAATTATTTGACCAATTGTAATCTACATAACCACTTTGATATAAATTGTAGTTTAGATTTGGTAAACTATTTAACTTTTGATATTTAAATTCAAATTTATAATCATCATTTATTTTATAATTTCCACTTGCTTCAATATTTGAAATTGATTGATTAGAGATTGATTGCGAAACATGTAACCTCACATTCACCTTATTAATTAAATAGGAATAATTACCTCCTAAATTATTGATTCTATCAGAAATAGAATTAGGGACTACAATATCACCTGCAGAATCATAAACAACTCTATCGTAATAATAATTATATTTATTATCATCAATGAAAAACTCTAAATCACCATAAGACTTCGTCTTATAAGCAACTCCTAATTTATTATAAAAATGATTATATCTGGTTTTGTTATTAATTTTATTAGTAAATCTATCACCAAATCTATCACTTGGAGTATCTTGAGTAAATTCAAAAAATTTATATTCTTGATTAAATTGATGTATAAAAACCAAACTATTTGGATTCTCTTTATTTAGTTTAAACGAATGATCTAGAAAAAAACGATTTCCTTTTAAAAGCGAAGTTGCATTAGTAAAATAAACTTTAATACGATCTCTTTCATCAAAAGGATCTTCACTTGATTCAAATTCACTTAAATTAACAATCCCTCCATTTTCTTGATTGGAAATATCCTGACCTGTAAAATGAGCATTTAAAAAATATCGCTTATCTTTTGTAAAATAACTTGATGTAAATCTAAAATTACCAGAACTCGTTAAGTTATTTACATATTTACCAAGAGAACGCAAACCGCGATAGGCAATAGAAAAATTAAGGTTAGGTTTTGTATTAACTGTTAGAAAAGCATCCAATGTTTGTCCTTGCTCCATAACAGTTTTAAAATATAAATCTGTTAAAGGGGTAGGAACGGAATAATATTTTATTTCATCAACTTCTAAATAGTTAAAATGTTTTGCTCTAAAACCAAAATTCGGAAAAGCAGTTTTAGGATTTAGACCAAAATCAAGAGTGTTATAAGTGTGACCTTCGTTTGAAAAAGGCATTAAACCAAATATATCTTTACGAAGTAAATTATATTTATACTCACTCTGAATAGTTAACGAAGTGTCTACATAAGTGGTATCTTTTTGTAAAGTGTATATTTTGTATAAATCTATTGGTGCTTTGGCGGTTACATCACGATTCTTATTAAATTTAGCAATAGTATCATTAGGATCGGAAGAATTATTAGGCAATTTACCAATACTACCATCTACACTTCTAATTTGAGCATTAGAAATAAAAGACAAGAAGAGAAAACAAGTAAAAATTAAAAATCTCATTGCATATTTTGATTAAGGCAAATGTAAGGAGTTTTTTATGAATTAAGAAGAATTAGCAAAAATCTAAAAATAAAAAAACCGAAACTAAAAAGTTTCGGTTTAATATTTAAAGTAAATTACAGACTATTGAATAGTGAATGTGTGTTCTGAAAAAGAACCAAAATTACCTCCACCAGTAAATAAAACAGCACCATTATTTAAGTTGTTTCCAGAGAAAGATCCAGAAACCGTAGCACTAGTATACATACCATCTCCATAATCATCATAGATTACAAAAGTATATTCACCAGGAGCTAAACATTTTACAACTGAGAAAGTACTTCTATCAGCAAATCCTAAAGCTGCGTAACCTGTAATTGCACCACCAGTAATACCACCAGAATCAATCACATTAAAATCAGCATCATATAATTCCCAAGCAGTTTCTTCTGGATAATTATCAAAAGTAATTGATAATCTAGCTCTAACAGAAGCACATGGTCTATATAAATTAAATGTTGACTTTGCAGTACCAACACCAGTTAATACCCCATTAGAATATGTACCATAAGTAGTAGAATGATTAACTCCTTCAGCAGTTTCTAAGTAAACTACTATTTTGTTACCATCAACTAAACTATTTCCAACAATAGTTACATCATAAGTACCTTCTTTTGATCCAGCAGGAATAGTTACAGTAGCAGGTACTGAATAATTAGCTGCTCCGTGAGTAGTTGAAGGATCAACCATTAAATTAAAAGTTCTATCTTCACCAGTTGCTTCAGAAGCTAAAATACGTCCTTCAACAACAACAGTTTCACCATCAGCAATCTCAACAGTTTGATAATTCTCTAATCCTACAAAATTAGATGCTGAATTATCTCCTGAATTATCATCTTCACAACTCATCATTGTCAAAGACAATGCTACAGCTGAATAAAATGCAATTGATTTAATTAATTTCATAATTTTTATTTTAAAATTAGTTTTGACCAGTTATTTGAGAATTATTATCCATTTCCAACTGTGGAATTTGGAATGACATTTCATCAGAATCATATAAGAAAGATTGACCTGCACGGAAAACGTGGTTAGTACCTCTAGTTACAGTAGCTTGATTACGTTTCATAGCTAAGTAACTTTTACCTTCACCCCATAATTCAATTCTAGTTTGACGGTAAATTGCTTCTCTAAGAGCAGCACCTGTTAATGGATCAACATAAGCATCAGCATTTGCTGAACCACCTAAACGACTAGCCAACAACTCTTTTAATCTTGCTTTAGCAGCAGCTTCATTACCAGATTTAGCAGCAGCTTCAGCACTTAATAAATAAAACTCATCAACACGCATAAAAATCAAATCGGTAGTTATAACTTGTTGACCACCTACAACACGATCAGGAGAGAAGAACTTATTAATTGGCATACGAATAGATGTACCAGATGTACCAAATTGAGATCTTCTAACATCATTAGCAGGGATTAAAGCTAATAATCCGTTATCGATAGTTTTTCTATCTCCAGCCCATTGGTAACTATAAGTAAAATAATCCATTTGTCCCCACCAATCTAATAACTGATGACCTAAATCTAAAGTTAAATCATAACCCCACATCCAAGATTCAGTATTAACATCATTAAATCCTGAACCAGAACCAGGGAATGCTAATTGTCCTGTTGTAGTCATAGAATAAGCTCCAGAAGAAATAATTTCATCTGATAAAGTTTTAGCATCAGTATAATTCCCCATAGCAGCATAGGTATATGCCAACAAACCTTTAGCAACGTGCTGACTAATTTGTTGTTTGCTAGAAGGTGTAAAATCACTTAAAAACTGAACTGACTGTGTTAAGTCACTTATAATCAAATCATAGATTTGAGAAGCAGGAACCTTAGCATAAGATATATTTGCATCATTACCATCATTATAAGGTAAGATAGCTTGAGAAGGATCATAAGCTCTTTGGAAAATTTGAGCTAAATAAAAATATGCATAAGCACGATAAGCTTTTGCTTGTGCATAAATATGACGAGCTTCAGAAGTTGTTGGTGCAGCATCGTTACCACCAAAACTATTAATAACATTATTAGATAAAGCAATAACCTTATAATAAAATCTCCAGATAATACTATTCTCCTCACGAGAAAAGTCTACTGTAGATACAAGGTTAGCCGTATCTCTATACCAACCATAAGAATTAGCTGATAAAGCCATATCACCAGATAAGATATCTAACCAAATATCAACACCTTTTTGTCCTAAATCATAATGTCTTGTTCCTGTGATACCAGCAGGCTCAATTAACAAACTACCAATCCCGTTAAGACTACCTTCCAACAAAGCTGGATTTAAATTTGCATTGGCTGCAATATCTTCACTAGTAACAACATTAGTATTTCTTACTGGATCTAAGAAATCTTCACTACATCCAACCGAAATGATTGAAGCAGCTACTAATAAATAAATTAAACTTTTTTTCATATTTCAATTTTTTTAGAATTCAATTTTAGTACCAAAACTAAATGTAGTCATTGGCATATAAATACCAGAGTTTGAAGAGTTTATTAAAGTCTGTGGATTTAATCCATCTCTTTTACTAAACATTAACAAATTGTCTCCAGATAAAAATAAATTAAATTTAGATAAATGTAATTTTTGTAAGTAACTAGATGGGATATTATAACCTAATCTAACATTATTTAAAGATAAATAATCCGCTTTTGTTAAGAAACGAGAAGAAGCAGAATTAAATTGAACATCTGTACTTACACCTGTTGTTAATCTAGGAACATCTGTTACATCACCATATTGCTTCCATGCATTGTGAATGTCTCTATGCCAGTTGTTAGCCCCTAATAAACCACTATTACTCATTAATGTAGCATAACCATTATCGTATACATAACCACCAATGCTATAACCAACTTGAGCAGTTAAATCAAAGTTTTTATATGAAGTATTCAAACGGAATGAACCTCTAACATCAGGAATAGCAGATTTACCAGTATATTTTTGAGTAGCTTGAGCATAAGCAGTAGTAGTTGTTTTTCTTACATTAGCATCAGGATTTTGACTCATATAAATCGTCATACTACCAATTGGCGCATCAGCATTATCAAAAACACCATTATCATTTAAATCATCATAATATAAATTCCACATAGCAGAACCAGTAGCAGGATCTACACCAGCCCACTCACGCAAATACCAATCATATAAAGAATGACCTTCAGATAATCTACCATCTAAAACTTTAGGCTCTCCTGTTGCAGGATCTATAGGCATTTCTGTAATCTTATTTGTTAAGATTTCACCATTTACACCAACCGATAATTTAAAACCACCTGCAGATTTAGCTTTTATTAAATGCCCCATTACATCAAACTCAACACCACTATTTTGTAATTTACCATCATTAATTTGTTGATTAGTATAACCTAAGAAAGGAGGTAATGTCTGAGTAAAAAATAAATTTTCGGTATTTTTAACATAATAGTCAACATTAACATCTAAAGTTTCATTAAACCAAGTTGACTCAATACCAAACTGAGCAATTTTAGACGTTTCCCAAGTCAAATTAGGATTAGCTAAAGTTGAACTTTCAGTGAATGAGTAATCTCCACCAGGCGTTTGATTTATAGATGATAATTGCCAACCATATTGTAAACTAGTACCTTGATCACCAATTAAACCATAACTAGCTTTTAACTTTAAAAAGTCAATAAAACTTAATTTAGACATAAAGTCCTCTTTAGACACAATCCAACCTAAACCAGCAGAACCAAATGTTCCCCATTTATTATTAATAAAACGAGAAGAACCATCTCTTCTTACTGATCCCGTTAAGAAATACTTTTGATTGTAATTATAATTTAACTGACCAAAATAACTATCTAAAGTCCATCTTTGAGAATAAGAAGTAGCTCTACCATAAGGAGTTGTATATTGAGCCAAATCTAAAGTATTAGGCATAATAGCTCTAGTAGCAGCAGCGTTAAAATCTTTAAACAAATTTGAAGTTGACTCATGAGCAGCAAAAACTTCTAAATTATGAGATCCAAAAGATTTATTAAAACGCAATAATTGTAAGAAATTTTGATTTACCGTAGAACTTTCATCTTTTGACAAAAATCCAAAATTTGCAGCCCATCCTCCGTAATAAGGATTATTTCTAGTAGCGCCATCAAACTGTTGATATTGTCCACTATAACGAGTTTCAAAACTTAAATTTTTAGTTAAATCAACTCCGATATTAAAGTTACCTAAAATTGTATTAGCATCAGTTTGAGACAAATCATATTGAGCATCAGCTATACCATTTGTAGCAGTCCAAGCTCTACGAGAGTAATCACTTCCGTAATCATATTGTACACCACCAAAAATCGGATCAGCAACTAAATTACCAGCAGCATCTCTTAAATACACATCATAAATAGCAGGAGTAGTATTTGTTAATGCAAATATATTTCCAGAAGAACCAGAACTACCTTCATCACTTGAAGAATTTGTATA
The DNA here is from genome assembly GCF_021172165.1 of Flavobacterium channae. Classification (NCBI taxonomy): domain Bacteria; kingdom Pseudomonadati; phylum Bacteroidota; class Flavobacteriia; order Flavobacteriales; family Flavobacteriaceae; genus Flavobacterium; species Flavobacterium channae. The sequence goes on from NZ_CP089096.1 coordinate 2,143,957, forward strand.
TCTAGCCCCTGTATAAGCCATATTAGCACCAATTTTCAACCATTCTTTAGGCTTGTGTTCTAAATTAATTCTAGCTGTATAACGCTTATAATTTGACTTAATTGTATAACCTTGATCATCCAAATAACCAAAAGATGTAGAATAACGCGTAGAACCATCTCCACCACTAAACTGAACATTAGCCTCGTTTCTTACACCAGTACCAAAAGCCGCATCAGACCATTTAGTTGGATTATATCTTCTACTTACACCACTAGCAATTTTCCCTGTAGCTGGATCAATAAGCTGAGAACCTTGAACATTCCATATATTATAGAACTCATTCATTGCAATTCCCGTACCAGTACTATTATATAAATTTAAATTAGCAAAAGCAGCTGGATCTAAGAACCCTTGAACCATACCTGTAGTCTTTAATTGACTCCAAGAAGTTTCAATATACTCTTCTGGAGAATCAATAACATCATACTGAGGCAAAGACAATGTATTAATACTAGTTTTAAAATCAACAGCAATAACCGACTTACCAGCTTTACCTTGTTTTGTAGTAACCAAAATAACCCCATTAGCACCTCTAGAACCATAAATAGAAGTAGCAGCAGCATCTTTTAAAACAGTAATATTTTCAATATCAGCAGGATTAATAGCACTGATATCACTACTATAAGGAGCGCCATCTACAACATATAATGGAGATTGATTACCATTAACAGAACCAAATCCACGAATACGAATTGTAGCATCGCTACCTGGAGCACCAGAACCAGTAATTACATTAACCCCAGCAACCTCACCTCTTAAAGCTTGAGAAATATTTGAAACAGTTTTCGCTTCTAAATTTTCTTTCGCTACAACAGTCGCCGTACCAGTAAACGCTTCTTTTGTAGTTTTACCATAACCTACAACTACAACATCAACCCCTTCAACAACATCATCTTTTAATGCAACGTTGTAAGAACTTGCTGCAGCAATGGTTACTTTAGCCGTCTTCTTACCTGTGTAAGAAATTACTAAAACTTCACCTTGTTTAGCCTTGATAGTATAATTACCATCAAAATCTGTAGTAGTACCACGAGTTGTTCCTTCAACAACAACGTTAGCACCTGCAATTGGGCCTAGTTCGTCAGAAACTACACCCGTAACAGTTTTCTCTTGCGCGAACGAAAACTGCATTGTAAACGCTACTAAAAGCGTAAAAATCCATTTGAACTTCGATCTCATATTAAATTTATTTGAGTTAGTTATTCCGCAAACTTCTTAATTATTTCTTAAATAAACAAATAATACTTCGGAATATTACTAATTTATTTTTGTTAAAGTTTTCGTTTTAAAAAAACATTTTACGGAAGAATCTCATAGTAAAGATGAAAATTTCGCAAAAAGGTTGCGTCAAAAATTATATTTTTGTCAAAAAAAAGAATGTTAAGTAAAAGTTACAGTAATTTAATATTGGAATGCGGAACTGACGAAGCCGGAAGAGGCTGTTTAGCTGGTCCAGTAACAGCAGCATCCATAATTTTACCAGAAGAATTTGAAAATGAGCTCCTTAACGATTCTAAACAATTATCTGAAAAAGCAAGAGAAAAACTAAAACCTATAATTGAAGAAGTAGCAGTTTCTTTTTCAGTAACAAACCTTTACCCAATTGAAATTGACGAAATTAATATTTTAAACGCTTCAATGAAGGCCATGCAAGAATGTGTTTTAAAATTAAATCCGAAACCTGAATATATTATAGTAGATGGAAATAGACCTCTTTATGGAAAACTAGGCTTAAAACAAAAATCTGGAAAAATTTTCACTACTGAGGAAATCGAATATTTAAAATCAATCCCAAATACGAGTATTATAAAAGGAGACAGTAAATATCTTAGCATAGCAGCCGCTTCAGTTTTAGCAAAAACATATCGTGATGAATATATGGATAAAATTCACGAAGAATTCCCAATGTACAATTGGAAGAAAAACAAAGGTTATCCTACAACTGAACACAGAGATGCCATAAAAAAATATGGCCCTTGTAAATACCACAGAATGAGTTTTCGATTATTACCCGAGCAACTCACTCTAGAATTTTAATACCCATCGTTTTTTAAATTTTATTCAGCCGAAATTATTTGGGCTTCAAATAAATTTTGAAAATGTTTAAGAATTTTTTCTTTTACTTCTTGCTCGTCTACATACCTATTTAATTCGGCATGCATTGAAGTTACTGCTTTGCCTTTAATTCCACATGGTATAATATTATCAAAATATCCTAAATCTGCATTTACATTTAATGCAAAACCATGCATCGTTACCCAGCGAGAAGCACGAACTCCCATGGCACAAATTTTTCTAGCAAATGGTGTACCCACATCAAACCACACACCTGTTTCTCCCTCGCTCCTTGTTCCTTTCAATCCATATTCTGCTAAAGTCAAAATAATAGACTCTTCAAGCAAGCGTAGATATTTATGTATATCTGTAAAGAAGTTCTCTAAATCTAAAATTGGATATCCTACAATTTGGCCAGGGCCATGATAAGTTATATCACCTCCTCTATTAATTTTGTAAAAAGTCGCCCCCTTTGATTCTAGCTGTTTTTCAGAAAGCAGTAAATTTGAAATATCACCACTTTTACCAAGAGTATAAACATGAGGATGTTCAACATATAAAAAATAATTAGGAGTTGGCAAATTTGACTCCTCTCTCCTATTACTTACTTTTATATCGACTATTTCCTTGAACAATTGTTCTTGATAATCCCAAGTATCTTTATAGTCTTTATTACCTAAATCTTGTAAAATTACTTTCTTATTCATTATTCCAATTCTACTTCAAAATTCACATCTTTACTTTCCATATAATTTTCCATAGGAAAAACCAAAACAACTGTTTTTCCATCTTCAGAAATTTTCGCATTAGAAATAGATACCTTTTTTATCTTTTTTGGAAAACTAACTGTCATTTCGTAAGACGATTCATTATACATCATTTTAAAAGACTCTGATAACTCGTTTGCTAACTTTTCTACATTAACATCTTCTTCTCCTTCTTTTTTAGAATCTCTATCAAGTTTTTCAAGATCTTTTTGCAAATCAGTTTTAGGAGCTAATTTTACAATCTTCATAAACTTTTTACCATTATAATCATAACTTGTGATTCCTTCATTTTTTGGAGCATCATTCCCTAATTGTGCTGTCGATGGATTCATCCCAGCTAATGAGTTTACTGGCGAAACCAAATCTTGCAATTCAGCTGGATTTTTAAAATCGGTAAACAAATGAAACTCCATTTTTTTCTGAGCTTCATTCATGACTAATCTACCTGAATATTTTTCCATTTTTTTCAATCTGGCTTGTTCTTCTATTGGCAACTTAGCAATACTATCTTCTTTTCCAACCAACATATCTTTATAAGAAAAAACAGAATCGATATCTTTAGAATTATCGACTTTCTTATTGTTTTTCTTACTTTTTTTCTTATTTGTTTCTCCACCAAACTTATCCCCAGCCATTGTCATCATTTTCGACATATCAATTTTATATGTCAATCTACCAGAACCGTCTTCATTAAAATTTAAATTCTCTTGAACAATACAACTCGTTAATACAAAAACCAACAATAAAATCAAATAACTATATCTTTTCATTTTTTTTTAAATTTTGTCAAAGATACAAAAGATATCAACCATTCAGGTTTAAAAAATCAAGACATAATTTTCAAATTTTCAAATTGCTTCATTTTCAAAATATAACTATCTTTGCACGCTTAAATAAAATACTATGCAACTTTCGGAACAAGAAATCATTAGAAGAGACAAACTAAACGCTTTACGCGAATTAGGTATCAACCCTTATCCTGCGGATTTATTCCCTGTAAATCATACTTCAAAGCAAGTGAAGGAAAATTTTGAAGAAGGTAAGAAGGTTATTTTGGCTGGACGTTTAATGAGTGTTCGCGATCAAGGAAAAGCTTCTTTTGCTGAATTACAAGACAGCGAAGGAAGAATTCAGTTGTATTTCAATCGTGATGTAATTTGCGAAGGTGAAGACAAAACATTGTATAATCAAGTTTTTAAAAAATTAACTGATTTAGGAGATTTCATCGGAATTGAAGGTGAATTATTCATGACAAAAGTTGGCGCAATGTGCGTTCGTGTGGATGATTTTAAAATGTTAAGTAAAACATTAAAACCGCTTCCTCTTCCTAAAACAGATGAAGAAGGTCATGTATTTGATGCATTCACTGATCCTGAATTACGTTACAGAATGCGTTATGTTGACTTAGTAGTTAACCCACAAGTTAAAGAAGTTTTCATGAAAAGAACTAAACTTTTCACAGCAATGAGAACGTTCTTCAATGAAGCAGGTTATATGGAAGTGGAAACTCCGGTTTTACAATCGATTCCTGGTGGAGCTGCAGCTCGTCCGTTTATTACACATCACAATAGTTTAGATATTCCATTATATATGAGAATCGCTAACGAATTATATTTAAAAAGATTAATCGTTGGTGGATTTGACGGTGTTTACGAATTTTCGAAAAACTTCCGTAACGAAGGAATGGACAGAACGCACAATCCAGAATTTACTGCAATGGAAATTTATGTAGCTTACAAAGACTACAACTGGATGATGGAAATGACTGAAAATTTATTAGAATATTGTGCTTTACAAGTAAATGGAACTACAAAAGCTACTTTTGGAGAACACGAAGTAGATTTTAAAGCGCCTTATGCAAGAGTAACGATGACCGATGCTATCAAACAATTCACAGGTTTTGACATTACTGGAAAATCGGAAGATGAATTACGCGAAGCTGCAAAATCTATGGGAATTGAAGTAAACGACACCATGGGTAAAGGAAAATTAATTGATGAAATTTTTGGTGAGAAATGTGAAGGCAACTTCATACAACCTACTTTCATTACCGATTATCCAAAAGAAATGTCTCCATTGTGTAAATCGCATAGAGATAATCCTGAATTAACTGAGCGTTTTGAATTAATGGTTTGTGGGAAAGAAATTGCAAATGCTTATTCGGAATTAAACGACCCTATCGATCAAAGAGAACGTTTTGAAGCTCAAATGGCTTTAGCGGCTAAAGGTGACGATGAAGCAAACGGAATTATTGATGAAGATTTCTTAAGAGCTTTAGAATATGGAATGCCACCAACATCTGGTTTAGGAATTGGAATGGATCGTTTGATTATGTTCTTAACGAATAACCAATCGATTCAAGAAGTGTTGTTTTTCCCACAAATGCGACCAGAGAAAAAAGGTCCAGAATTAACAGAAGATGAGAAACATGTAATTGAAATCTTAAAAGCTAACGAAGGAATTTCTATAGGAGATTTAAAAGAAAAAACTGGATTAAGCGGAAAAAAATGGGATGCTGCCAGCAAAGGAATCAGCAAACACGGATTAATGAAAATAAAAGTAGACGGTGAAAATAAAATTGCCGAATATCTTGGAAAATAAAAATTAAAAGACCTTTTATAGGTCTTTTTTTTTACTTTTATAAAAAACTTTAAAAATGAATTCAAAACACATCTCTATTATTTGCTTCTGCTTTATTGTAAATTTAATTGGAGCTCAAAACCCAACTTTTAAATGGAACGAAGTAAATACTCCTATTCAAAATGAATTAAATTTTGACATAAATCATCACTTTGATGGTAAGCGTGTATTCTTTGTAAAATCAAAATACAACGAAGAAATTTTTAACAAAGATGTTTTTGTTGATATTTACGATACTCGTGATGAATTTGAAAAAGATGAAACTGATTTTTCTGTTGGTGTTGAACAACCCGCAATGGGAAAAAACATGCAAACCGTTTCTTATTTATTTCCACTTAAAAACAAAGACTATGTTTATTTTCTAACTGAATACAACAACAAGACAAAGGAATATGAACTTTCTTCTCAAAGAATAAATTTTGATACAGGAACAAAATACGAAACCAATTTCATCTCAAAGATGAGTGCAAAAAACATGTTCAATATTGGTGATTATTTTGTCGCACAATCAGAGAATAAAGAGTTTTATGGTGTAGTTTCAAGGCCTTTAGGCGATAAAAAACTGAATGAAAATGTAACCTTAATGATTTTAGATGCTAATTATAAAATTATTAAGAGTTTAGATTATACTTTCAATTTTACAACAAAGCAATCTTTCAAAATAGATGTCCATGTTACAAATGATGGAAACTTAGCTATAATTAGAGAAATTGACCTTCCAAAAATGAAACCTTTTAAATCGTTATTCTTTTGGAATTCCTCAACTTCAAATGTAAATGAACATAATTTAAAACAAGAATTAGATTATCCTATTGGACAATTTAAATGGAAAGAAGGAAATGGAGAATCCTATTTTATAGGAACAGTAAGTGATGGTAAAAGCAAAGTTATTGTTGATTTAGGTGGCGCTTTACCAGAAGGAAATCCAGTTGTAACTTTATTATTTATGAGTTTTGACAAAAACGGTCAATTAGTTGTAAATGAAAAAATTAAAACAGAGAGACAAAACAATTTAAATTTTCAAGATATTAAACTAGAAAACGGTAAGCTTTGGGTTTTATTCAATGAATTATACAAAGGGACCAAAAGACTACCTTCTTCCGACCCAGCAAAACCGTTAAATTACAATTACGAATATTCTTATATCTCTACAGGATTTACCGTTGCAAATATTGACCCAAAAAATGGTAAATTAAATTGGATGACAAGAATTAAAAACGAAGAACCAAAATCATTAAATGACAATGGTGACTTTCTTAAATATCTTCCTTTCTTCAAAGACAACAAGTTGTACTTAATTTATAATGATTCGAGAGATATTAATCCAAATACAAAATACTTTGTAAAAGATAGTAGATTTGCTGTAATGAGTACTATTAATCAAGATGGTACAATTATAAACACAAAAGACATTCAAAACTCAGGAGTTGGAAGAACCTATAATTTTTGTTATGAACTAGACTTATCTTTTGCCTTAGCAGTTGATGACAACACTTTTATTGTAAGATCTAAATGTGGGAATAGTTCAAGATTTGGATATTTATCATTTTAAAATGATATTCAATTAAACTTTTTTACATTTACAAAGTCTTACTACAAGAAAACAATAAAATATAAATTATGAAAAAACTAATTTTAGTTATAGCACTTACATTAAGTAGCTTAACATTTGCTCAAAACAAAAAAACTCAAGAAATGACTCCTGAGCAACAAGCAGAGCTTCAAACAAAAAAAATGACTCTTGATTTAGATTTAAATTCAAATCAGCAAAAAGAAGTAAAAACGATATTTTTAGAACAAGCAAAGAAAAAACAAGCACTTAGAGCTGAAATGAAAGCTAAAAAAGAAAGTGGCGAAAAAGCTTCTTCTGATGAGCGTTATAAAAAAGAAATTGAAGTTTTAGACAATCAAATAGAAATGAAAGCTAAAATGAAAAAAGTACTTTCTCCTGAACAAATGAAAAAATGGGAAACTAAACAAGATGAACGCAGAGAAAAAATTGCTAAATCAAAAAGAAAAGTATTAAACAAACAAGAGTAATTATTAAAAATTGCATATTTTTTGCTTTTCTTCTAAATTTAATCTAGTTTTGGCATACCAATATCAAATTTTACAATTATGAAAAAAATAATCACTGCTTTTGTTCTGTTTGTTGGTTTTTCTTCAACAGTTAATGCTCAAGAAATTAAAGCTAAAAACACTCAAGAAAAGCTACAATTAACAGAACAAAAAGTTGATTTTAACGAATTAGCTAAAAAAGATGCTAAAGACTTAAACCAATTGTTACAATTAGATCAACAAAAAAATAAAGATTTTTATGGCTTATTTCTTTACAAACATGAAGAAATGAGTAAAGTTAAAGAAACGAGTGATAAAGAAAAGATTAGCACTATAATTGAGGCAAAACTTAGAGCTTCTTTGACAACAAGTCAGATGGAAAAACTTGCAAGTCAACCTAAATTACTTCATCAATTAACACATTAAAAAAAAGTCCCGATTAAATCGGGACTTTTTTATTATAATTCTTTTGCAGTTTCTTTAATTGCTGCAATAGTAAAATTTAAATCTTCATAAGTTAAAGCATCGGTTATAAACCAAGTTTCATAAGCCGATGGAGCAATGTAAACTCCTCTTTTCAACAAACCGTGAAAGAACTTTTTAAAGGTTTCATTATCTCCATTTTTAGCAGTTGAAAAATCGTAAACAGCGTTTTTATCAAAATGAACAGAAATCATTGACCCTACTCTATTAATTGTAAAATCAATATTTTCTTCTGTTAAAACTCTTCTGATGCCATTTTCCAAATAAGCTGTTTTTTCATCCAAACGAGTGAAAATTTCATTATCAGAATTTAACGATTTCAACATCTCATATCCAGCTGCCATTGCTAAAGGATTTCCAGACAAAGTTCCTGCTTGATAAACTGGTCCTAAAGGCGCTAAAAAATTCATAATTTCTTCTCTAGCAGCAAAAGCACCTACTGGTAATCCACCACCAATAACTTTTCCGAAACAAGCAATATCAGCTTTTATCCCAAATAACTCTTGTGCACCACCTTTAGCTAATCGAAAACCAGTCATTACTTCATCAAAAATAAGCAAAGTGTCATTTTGAGTACAAACTGCTCTTAAATCTTCTAAAAAACCTTTTAACGGAGGTATACAACCCATGTTTCCTGCTACAGGTTCAATAATTACAGCTGCAATCTCATTTTTGTTCGCTTCAAATAATGCTTTTACATTTTCAATATCGTTATAAGAAGCTAACAATGTATCTTTGGCAGTACCTTCAGTAACCCCAGGACTATTTGGTACTCCAAACGTACTTAAACCACTTCCAGCTGCAATTAAAAAAGAATCGGAATGGCCATGATAACAACCCGAAAATTTAATTATCTTATCTCTTTTTGTGTAACCTCTTGCCAAACGAATAGCGCTCATACAAGCTTCTGTACCCGAATTAACAAAACGAATTTTATCAATACTCGGAACCATTGCAACTGCTAATTCTGCAATTTTAGTTTCTAATTCCGTTGGCATTCCAAAAGAAGTTCCCTTTTTTGCTTTCTCAACAACCGCATTTACAACAGGCTCATAAGCATGTCCTAAAATCATAGGTCCCCAAGAATTAATATAATCGATTAGTCGATTTCCATCTTCATCATACAAATAAGCACCTTTAGCTTCTTTCACAAAAATTGGAGTTCCACCAACTCCTTTAAATGCTCTTACCGGCGAATTTACACCACCAGGAATCACTTTATTAGCTTCAACAAATAGTTCGCTACTTCTTTTATACAACATTATTTTAACTTGATTTGTTGTCCAATAGAAATGGTATTATCAGACATATTATTTAATTTTTTTATTGCATCAACAGACAAATTGAATCTTTTAGACAACGAATACAAAGTATCTCCTTGTTGAATAGTATAAAAATCGCCACCTTGAGCCACTACAACTTCTTTTTTAACAGGTTTAGGTTGATTTCCTAAAACTTCAGTATCGTATTTGAATAACTCAAAACGTTCAATCAAACCAATTAATTTATCTGGATACTTAACATCAGTTGCATAACCCGCCGCTTTTAATCCTTTTGCCCAAGACTCATAATCACCTTTATCTAATTTGAATAAACTAGAATATCTTGGTCGTGAAGTTAAAAACAAAGAATGGTCTCGATACGATTCTGAAGGATGTTCGTATTTTCTAAAACATTCTTGTGCTGCATCATCATCATGTTTAACACTTTCTCCTGTCCAACCGGTATGACATTTAATACCAAAATGATTATTAGCACTCATTGCTAATTTCCCTTTTCCTGCACCTGATTCTAAAATACCTTGCGCTAAAGTAATACTAGCTGGAATACCATGAACCCTCATATTATTCATAGCAATATCTTTAAAATTGCTTACATACGATTGAATTTCTTCAGCATACGTTTTTACATTAGAAGTTGCTTCTAAATTTACTTCTGAATTCGTTTTTGTAGTAGTAGGAGTTGATGTATTGGTATTGGTATTTGGTTTTGTAGTTGTAGGATTAGTTTTTGTTTGAGTAACGGGTTGCTTTTTTGAAACTACTTTAGGCTTAGATGTAGTTCTTACAACTGGTTTAGTACTGTTACAACTTACCACTAAAAGCGCGAATATAAAAAGGGCAAATTTAGTCTTTATCATATTGTATTATTTCTTTATTCTTTTTTTGCAATGCAAAATTCATACCTTTTATTCCTTGTAAACCTCCAGTATGAATCATTAGTATTTTTGATTTTGGAGCAAAATATCCATTTTTAATCATTTCCAAAATTCCAAAAACCATTTTCCCTGTATAAACTGGATCTAAAGGAATATTTGTTTGATTATAAAAGGAATTTAAAAAATGAATGAATTCATCTGTAACTTTACCATATCCTCCAAAATGATAATCATCATTTATTTCCCAATTGGTTTTCTCAGCAAAATTACGAATTACATCAGATAAAAATGCTCCTTTTAATGAAGAAAATCCAATTAATTGCTGTTTTTCATTTGAAGAATTGATTAATCCCGAAAATGTACCTCCAGTTCCAACAGCACAAACAACATGCGAAAAGACTTGTTTATCTTCTTCTGTTAAAATTTCTTCGCATCCTTTAATTGCAAACTTATTTGTTCCACCTTCGGGAATTAGATAAAAATCACCAAACCTATCTTTCAACTCTATTACAAAAGATTCACTTTCTTTTTCTTGATAAACAGACCTACTTACAAAGTAAAAATCCATTCCCAATTCTTTCGCTTTGAACAAAGTAGGGTTTTGATTTACTTTAGAAGCCAACTCTTCTCCCCTTATAACACCTATAGTCTTAAAACCAAATTCTGCACCAGCTCCTGCCACCGCTAAAATATGATTAGAAAAAGCGCCACCAAAAGTTAACAATGTTGTATGTCCTAACTTTTTTGCTTCCTGAATGTTGTATTTGAGTTTTCTGAATTTATTTCCAGAGACTATAGGATGCAATTTATCTTCTCTTTTTATAAAGAGCTCTATTCCATCAGGTAAATTAAGTAGTATTTTTTGATTGATTAAATCCATAAAAAAAGCAGCTTGTATAAGCTGCTTTCAAATATACTATAAGTTACCCTTTTAGTGTGATTAATTATGTTAAATAAATTTTCATCAATTCGAGTGAATTTTTAGAAAAGTTAAACCGTATTTGATAAAATTTGTATCGAGAATAAGAAAATTTATATTTATAAATAGTTCTCGATACTTTTTTTGCTCCATTATATTACACAAAAAACACTCGAACTGACGCTAATTTCATCAACTTAATTATTTGTTATAAACAGATACTTTCTTAGAAACGCTTAAATTGTCTTTAGTAGCCACTTTTACAACATAAACCCCAGTACTATAACTTGCTGTTGAAAAATCATATTCTGGATTAGTCCCTAAATTCGCTTTTTTCAAAATAAGCTTACCAGTTACATCATAAACTTCTAAAGAAGAAATATCTTTTAATTGCGTATTGTATAAAGTTAACATTTCGTTGTCATTGTTTTGTGCAACAACAAACATAGTTTCAATTTCCTCAATTGGAGTTGATAAAGTTGAATTTTTAAATGTAACTTCAAAACGAGTTCTATTATCACCAGCTGGCATTGTCATATCAAAAACACCATTTTTAATATCGTAATAGATATCAGATTGTTTGTCATGAATGTACACCTCTTGGTTATTGTCAAAATTAACCACATCTTTAACTTGAACTTTAAAGTTAGTATCAGCAGTACATCTGAAACCTACAGGAATTCTTTTATCAATATCAAATTGAACTGCTGTTGCAACATATTCATGCGGCATATCGGTTAATACATAGTAAAATTCTGCAGCTTCACCTGAAGGAGAGCGTCCATCAGCACCATAATCAAAACCGTCTGTAGCAGTGTCTAAAAACGCAATAGTTGTTGGGCGAACACCACCATTATTATACATGGCATGAATTCTAATATAAGGAGCTGTACCTTTTCTAATTTGAGTATAATCTGTTCCTGCTACGTTAGGAATTTCAGGAAAAAATTCAGAACTTGTGTCATATACATCAGTTGAAGAAACCTCACCAGTTCTTGCAAATTGCGACTGAGTAGCCACTCCTTCTTTTACAAAAACACGAAATGCATTTTGCATAGTCACACTACCCGCAGCAGTACCCATTACCATAAAACCTTGTCCTACTGGACTAAATTTTCTTTGAAAAACGGTACCAACTCCCGCAGGAACCCCTTGATTTCCAGCACCATCGTACGTCCAAAAAGCTGCAGGAGTATAAATCCCAGTTCCAGGATTATAAATTCCATACCCTCCTTGGTATTGATTTAAAATATGAGTATTAACCGTTACTTGCTCCCAAAAATAAGCTTGACCATTAATTACAGCCGCATTAGCTGGATGTAACAAATAAGCATCTAAATCAATTGCACTTGGATACGGATTCCCAACTAACGTAAAATTACCATTAGAAACAGGAACCGAAATCGTACCGTCATTTGGTTTTCCTCTAAAATCGTAACGTTGTCTACTTCCTGTATTGTTCTGAACATTCTCAGTTGCATCTGCAATTGTAGCATCTGTACCTGAAGTCCCTTTCATGGTAAACCCTTCACCTGCGTTGATTGCTGTAGCAGCTCCCACATAAGCCCATTGCGCATAAGCATTAGACGTTATGAATTTCCAAATCCAATAAGGCGCAATTGCCAAAGGATTGGCAGTACCATTATAATTGTTTGTTGCTAAAATAGTTGCAGGATCACTAGTTGTCAATCCCGTTGGACGGTTTAACATAGTAATTCCGAAAGCTTCATTTCCGACTGCCGCCGAAGCATTACCAACAGGCGAACACCAATAATTATATTGAAAATTATTTACGGTACCTTCCTGAAAAACTGAAAGTTTACCTGCTCCAGTGTTTGCCCCAGCACCAGTGGAACCTTGTAATAACTGTGAATTATTTCTAAGAAAGAAATTTCCGTTATTCTGTAAATTCACATCTTGTCTTACGTACATGAACTGATCATTAACAAATACGTAACTATTAGGACTCACATACATTTGAGAAAATGCGGTTAACGAACCCAAAAAGGTTAAAGTGGAAAGTATAATTTTTTTCATAATCCTGGATTTTAATATATTACTTGACAAATATACATATTATGTATTTATTATTTGTTAAAAAAAACATCTTTTGAACGATAAAAAATGCATTTCATCTAAATTAATCGCAATTAAAAACCAAAAAAAACAGTTTTTAACTTAAAATTTTAAGAAAAACAATTTAACAAAAAGCAATAAAACTAGAGCAAAATTCTTAAAAATCGAATTAAAAAAAATTGTTTAAAATTCTATATTTAACAGTTATTTTGTGAAATTTAATCAATTTTAATGCCGATTTTAAGCAACAATATCAACTTGTTAGGCAATAAAAACAAACTCTTATCTATTCTTAAATTACCTTTTCATTTTCTAAAAAACGCATTTATTTCATTTACGAAAGAACTATTTTCTTGGTTTTACAAATTTTAAAAAAAAGAGAAAAACCTTTTAAATCAAGAGAAATTCACAAACAAAACTATCGTGTTTCCTCAAAAAAATCTTTTCTAATTTTTTAATTTAAACATGCTTTCCAATATTAAAAAACAAATAATTATCTTTTTGTTGAAATCAAAACACACAAATACTAAACAACTTAATTTCAACTAAATAAACCTACACATAAACGATTAAAATTTTGTAATTAAAAAAATAAATATACATTTGTTTATTAAACAGTTATTCTAAAAAAAGATACACTTATTCTTTTTTTTGAACAAACTATTCGTTACATTTACGATATTGTTACAATAAAAATTGAAAAAAAACAAAAAGCTAAAGAGTTTACTTACAATAAGTTATTTTTTTTGCCTACTTACTAAACATAAGCTTCCCCAAGCCTATTGTTTTACTTAAAATTTTTTATTTTTATGAAAAAAAATTACTTTCTGAAAAATGCAACAAAAACTAGTACCCCTCTAGTTTTAAATTGCGAAAAAAAATCCTTGAAAAACATCTTTAAAAGTTTGTTTTTATTACTTTTTACGCTTTTAGGATTTTCTGATGCTTTTGGGCAAGTTGTCACAGATACCTACACCACAACTGGTGCAGGAACTTGGAAAGCCTATGCGGTGTGACCTCGGTTACCGTTGAAGCATGGGGAGCTGGAGGCTCTGGAGGAGGAAATACAGCAAATACAAGCCGAGGTGGTGGAGGTGGTGCAGGAGGCACATATGTAAGTTCTATTTTAACTGTTACTCCTGGTACAACTTACAATTTATTTGTTGCACCAAATACTGTCGGAACAACATCAGCCGGCACTAAAGGCCAAGGCTCATGGTTTATAAACAACACAACCTTATTTGCTGAAGGAGGTAATGGAGGTGAAGCACCAAATGGAGGCACTGTTGCTGGTGGCACTGGATCAATAGCTTCAAGTATCGGAACTACTAGAATTGCAGGTGTTAACGGATCGAATGGAACTTCTACAATAGGTGGCGCTGGAGGTACTGGAGGTAACTTTGGTGGCGCTGGAGGTATTCAAAGAACTTCAGAAAACGATGGAGCTAACGGGGCTACCCCTGGCGGCGGCGGCGGCGGCGCATATATTCCTGACAATACTAATCACACTGGTGGTAACGGAGCTAGAGGAGAAATAAGAATTACCTACACTGTCGTAACCCCTGCTAATCCATCCAACCCAACGAGTAATTCGCCACAATGTAACCCTCCTGGTGTTACTTTAACAAGAGTTGGTACACCTCCTGCTGGTGTAACATGGTATTGGCAAACAACAGCATTAGGTACAGACACTACCAATAGTGGTACAACTTTTAATGTAACAACTTCAGGAACATATTACTTAAGAGCTAGACATGATTTAACTGGTTGTTGGAGTGTAGGTTCAGGAAGTACTACTGTAACTGTATTAACAACCCCTTCAATTATAACAAACCCATCAAATTTCACAACAAATAATGGAGGAACTGCTACCTTTACTGTGACAGCTAATAATTCTCCAACCTCATATACATGGCAAGTTAGTACTAATGGAGGTGCTACTTGGACAACGATAACCAATGGTGGTATTTACAGTGGCGCAACAACTGCAACCTTAACTATAACAGGAGCTACATTGGCAATGGATGGTTATTTATACCACGCTTCTGCAACAAATGCTTGTGGTACATCTGCTTATTCAACAGCTGCAACATTAACAGTTAACAACATTGTTCTAGTAAGTGGTGCAGGCGTAAATAACGTAAGTTGTGGGTCAAATACAATTTTGAGAGATCATGCAGACACAGGTAATTATGCTAATGGCAGAAACGATTGGAGTGTAATTAATGTTAACTCAACAGCACAAGTTACAATTTCCGGAACATACAATACAGAAAACAACTTTGATTTTATAAGAATATATGATGGAGTTGGAATTGGAGGAACTCTTTTAGCCTCTTACACAGGAGTCGGAGGAACAATTAATTTTACAAGTCTTGTAGGTCAAACCGTAACCATACAATTCCAATCGGATGTAAGCAACGTAAATACAGGTTTTGAATTAAATGTTAGTTATTCTGGAACTTGTAATATTCCATGTGTTGCTCCTACTGCACTGCCTACTAGTTTATCATTTATACCTTATGGAACTGTCATTTCAGGAACATTTAATCATGCTATACCTCAACCTGATAATTACTTGGTTATAATTAGCACGAGTGCTACTCCTCCTAGTCCAGTTAATGGAACCTCATATGCAGTAGGAAGTACTGTAGGTGCTGGATACACAGTAATTTCAAACACAAGTAATAATACTTTTTCAGCCACAGGACTAAGCAATTTCACAACATATTATTTTTATATCTACTCATATAGTAGTTTATGTATTGGAGGGCCAATATATCTTGGAACACTTTCTGGTAGCTCAACAACTACAGGAACAACTCCTTATTGTGTACCAACTTCAAATGTTAGTACTAGATGGATTGATGGAGTTTGGACTGTTGGTTATATAACTGATATCAACAATAGAAACACTGGAAGAGCTGCTTCAGGTTATTCAGATTTTACTGCAGCACCACCTGTTACACAAATACCAGGAGGTGGAGTTACACTAGATTATTTCTTGAGAACATCAAGACAATTTGTTAAAATTTGGGTAGACTGGAATAACGACGGAACATTTACAGATGCTGCACCAGAACTTGTTTACACAACAGGAGGAGTTCAAACCATAGCTGGATCTGGTGGATTTGTTGTACCTATTGCGACTTTACCAGGAAATTACAGAATTCGAATCAGATCATTTGAAACATCACAAACATTTGGACCATGTGGCAACTTAACAACAGGTGAAACAGAAGATTACAGATTAGTTGTTGTTGCTGATTGCTTAGCTAAACCTACAACTCTACATGATGGAGAAAGATGTGATAATGGCACAGTTGTTTTAGGTGTTGAAGGCTCACCTGGTGTAACCCAATATAGATTTTACGATTCTTTATATGGAGGAACATTAATTGGTTCTCAAGCAGCTGTTCCTGGAATCACTAATTGGACAACACCATTCTTAACTGCTACTACTAAATATTATGTAACTGCATTCAATGGCACTTGTGAATCATGGTATCGTCAAGAAATTGTTGCAACTGTAAATCCAACAGCAAATATTGTAGTTACTCCCTCAGTTCCTGAAGTTTGTGGAGAAAACAATGTAGTTCAAATTGATGCAGGAGGTGACTTTGTAATTGATTACTTAGTCAACGAAAATTTTGAAGGCGGCGGTTTTGGAGTATTAAACAGAGTTAACATCTCAGCAAATGCTGACACACAATGGACAAACAGAACAAGTCCCTATGTTCCTAATGGAGCTGTTTGGAAACCTGCAATTACATCAAAATCTATCGGAAATAGATTCGTTTGTGCAAACTCAGATTTTCCATTAAATCCTAAAGACACACAACTTAGAACTGCGGTATTAGATGCATCAGCTTATTCTGATCTGTTTTTAAGTTTTAGACATTATTTTTCATATTATCCAGGAGAGCCATCTCAGTTTGCGGATGTCGACATTTCGATTGACGGAGGTGCTACATGGCCAACCACTATAGCCAGCTACACTTCTAATCAAGCATTTGCAGGTCAATTTGACCAAGTAGTAATTGATTTGTCTGCTTATGCCGGACAACCAAGTTTAATGATAAGATTTAGATTTCATCTTGCAGGTGGTTCAGCATGGGCTGATGGTTGGGCTATTGATGATATCCAAGTATATGGAACAAGACCTTTAAATACAACATTTACATGGACAGGAGGAACCGTTTCAGCATTTACTGACCCAGCTTGTACTATACCCTATGTTGCACAATCTGTAACAACTGTATATGTAAGACCAACAGCATTACAATTAGCTTCAACTTCATGGTCATTTACAGCCAATGCTACACTAGGTAACGGATGTCCAATTTCAGAGTTTATTACAATTAACAATAAAACAAAACTTTGGAAAGGTGGTACAAATGGAGATTGGTATAATGCTAATAACTGGGAACCTATAGGCGTTCCAGATTCAAATACTTGTGTTTATATTTATGATGGACCTAATGATTCTTACATAAATACGAGTGCAAATGATGCTTTTGCTAGGATTGTAACTGTTAGACCAAATGGTCAGTTACAAATTGAAGCCGATAATACTTTAACTGTAACTGATGCAGTCACAGTCGATGCTGGTGGAACTTTCAATATTGAAAACTCAGCTAGTTTAATCCAAGTTAACAATGTAGCAAATACAGGAAACATTACCATGAGACGTAATGTAAACATCAGACAATTAGATTATGTTTACTGGTCATCACCTGTTGCTAATTTTGCTTCAAGTGCCGTTTCACCTTTAACACCAACAGGATTCATTTACAAATGGGCACCTACACTTGGTAGTACCGTTAACAATCATGGAAATTGGATTGGTGGAAACGAAAGCATGGTAAATGGTAAAGGTTATATTTTGAGAGGTCCGAGTACATATACATCAACATTACAAAACTTTACTGCAAATTTTGTTGGAGTACCAAACAATGGAAACATTACAATACCTGTCAGTAGAGGTACATATGATGGTGCAAATTACAATACAGGACTTTCATCTACATTAGCAACTAGAGATGATGACAATTGGAATTTATTAGGAAACCCATATCCATCTGCAATTAGTGCTAATACATTCTTAGCAACGAATACTAATCTAGCTGGATTTATTAAATTTTGGACTCACGGAACTTTACCATCAGCTGTTGCATCTGATCCATTCTACAATAATTATGCACAAAATTATACAGTTGCAGATTATGTAACTTACAATGCGACTGGAGCAAATCCACCTATAGGAAATGGTAATATCGCAGCAGGACAAGGTTTCTTCGTATTAATGAATCATACGTCAGCTGCTACAACAGAGAATGTAGTTTTCAATAATAGCATGAGAAGAAATGACTACAGAAATGACCTTTTCTTCAGAAATTCAAATACAACTAACTCTGAAAATGAAGAAAAACATAGAATTTGGTTAAATTTAATTAGTCCATCAGCAACATCAAGCACTACTTTAGTAGGATATGTTTCAGGAGCAACTAATGACTTAGACAGAATGTATGATGCACCTGCTTTAGATGTTAAAACAAACTTTGAATTATATTCGTTCTCTAATACAGACAAATTAAATATTCAAGGAAAGTCATTACCATTTAACGATACAGATCAAATTCCATTAGGTATCTCAATTGCTCAAAATGGAATACATACTTTAGGAATTTCAACAGTTGATGGATTATTTGATTCTGCTTCACAAGGAATATATCTTGAAGATAGAAATTTAGGCATTACTCACGATTTAAGAGTAGCTCCGTATAGCTTTACTGCTACTACTGGTAGATTTGAAAATCGTTTTGTATTGAAGTTCAACAATGAAACGTTAGGTAATGAAGACTTTATTGGAAATAATGTAACCGTTTATACTAATGAAAGCATTAATATTAGTGCTCCAAACCAAGTTATTAAATCGGTACGCGTACACGATTTACTTGGTCGAGTTTTAGGAATATTTAATAATGTAAATAGTGATTCATTCTCTTCTAAAAACATTGCTAAAACACAAAGTCCTCTATTAGTAGAAGTGACTTTAGAAAATGGTGCAACTAAAACCTATAAAGTGATATTCTAAACTAAAGTTAGATTTTAAATGTATAAAGGGCAAACATCTGTTTGCCCTTTATTATTTATTAAAAACTCAAGTAGTTAACCTAAAAAAAATAAGATGTGTTTTTTTAAGGACATAAAACACAAAAGTTATCAACAAATTGTCTTTTTTTTAACAAATGTTTCATTATAAACTTGTATAGTTCACAAAAAAAATTAAATTTGTTGGAAAATCAACACAATCAACTGTAAACTACAATTATTTAACTTAAAAATGAAAACTATTCCCCTCTTTCAGAAAAACTTTTGGGTTTTTCTTTTTTTTATTTTCTCAACTACAACGTTTTCGCAAACTACAGAAACTTTCACAACCTCTGGTTCTTGGACAGTCCCTGCGAGTAACTTCGGTTACTGTTGAAATATGGGGCGCTGGTGGTGGTGGTGGTGGTTCTAATACTAATGGATCTGGTGGGTCTGGAGGAGGCTCAGGGGCTTATGCTTCTAAAACAATGATAGTAACACCTTCTACAAATTACACGTTCACAATAGGAACTGGGGGAGCTGGAGGAGCTGCAAATACAGCTACTGGAGGTAACGGAGGTGATTCTACAATAAATTTTGGTGGATTAATAACTGCTGGTGGTGGAACTGGTGGAGCAAGAAACAATGGTGCTGTTGGGACTGGCGGAGTCGCTTCTGGAGGAACAACAAACACAAATGGAAACCCTGGAATGGCGGGTACTACATCTGGGGGAAATGGAGGTAGCGCTCCAAATGGAGGTACTGGAGGTACTGGAAGTACAAATGCGGCTGGCAATCCTGGAAACACACCCGGTGGCGGTGGCGGTGGTGGAGAAAGAGGCGGTGGAAATCAACCTGGTGGTTCTGGAGCACGTGGTGAAATACGTTTCACATATACTGTAACTAGCCCATGTACATCAGCTATAAACTTACCTTGCGGAACTACAAATCTTGCAGGAACAACTGTTGGTAGTTCAAATTTCACCCATAACAGTGGGTGCTTAATGAGTAATTATGGAGCATGGTACACTTTTGTTGGAGACGGACAACAAACAACAATTACCTCTACTGCAGGCGCTGGATTTGATCATGAAATGTCAATTTCATCAGGTAGTTGTGGAACACTAACAAATATTGCTTGTCAAGATTCAGGTTTGTCAGGCGGAACTGAAACCTATACTTTTATTTCATCAGCTGGAGTAAATTATTATGTTTATATAGCTTATTATAGTTCTACTGGCACAGCTACTGACACAGGAACTTTTACAATTTCTAGAACTTGTACTCCTATAGTATCTCCCGCAAATGACAATTGCTCTGGAGCTATAGCATTAACTGTAAATCCAGATCTAAATTGCGGAACGGTGACTAGTGGAACAGTTCAATTTGCAACTGATTCTGGAATAACAGGAAGTGGATGTTTTGGCACAGACGACGATGATGTTTGGTATCGATTCGTAGCAACAAACACAACACATCATGTGAGTTTATTAAATATTTCTGGTAGCGCAACAGATCTGTACCATGCTGTATATTCTGGAGCTTCAGGTTGTGGTTCACTTGGAGCTGCCATAACATGTTCTGATCCAAATTCAAGTATTTTAACAGGCTTAACAATTGGACAAACTTATTATGTACAAGTTTACTCCTATACAAGTACAACAGGTCAAAACACTACATTCAATATTTGCATTGGAACTCCCCCTCCCCCTCCATCAAATGATAATTGTAGTGGGGCTATAACCTTAACCGTAAATCCAGACACAAGTTGTGCAGTCGTTACAGCTGGAACTGTTGCTTCAGCCACAGATTCAGGAATTGCAGGCAGTGGTTGTTTTGGTACAGATGATGATGACGTTTGGTATCGATTTGTAGCAACTAACACTACTCATTACGTTAACTTATTAAATGTTACCGGTAGTGCAACCGACATGTATCACGCTGTATATTCTGGAGCTTCAGGATGCGGAACTCTTGGTGCTGCAATTTTATGTTCAGATTCAGATTCAAGTATTGTAAATGGTTTAACAATTGGACAAACTTATTATGTACAAGTATACACCTATACAAGTACAGGAGGACAAACTACAAATTTTAATATCTGTATTGGAACTCCTCCACCTCCTCCCTCAAACGATAATTGTAGTGGGGCCATCTCATTAACCGTAAATACAGATCTTAGTTGTACAACTACAACTGCAGGAAGTGTTGCATCAGCAACGGATTCTGGCATTGCCGGAAGTGGATGATTTGGCACAGATGATGATGATGTTTGGTATCAATTTGTAGCAACTAACACTACTCATTATGTTAACTTATTAAATGTTACTGGCAGTACAACTGACATGTACCATGCAGTATATTCTGGCGCCTCTGGCTGTGGTTCACTTGGTGCCGCATTAGTATGTTCAGATTCAGATTCAAGTATCGTAAATGGCTTAACCATCGGACAAACTTATTATGTACAAGTTTATACCTATACAAGTACTGGTGGACAAACTTCAAATTTCAACATCTGTATCGGAACACCTTGTAATGGAAATGGTCCAGGAACTGGAACAACTGATTTAGGATGTCCTTCAGTAGTTTCTGGTGGATTAGGACTAAATGGCGCTGATCATAATGCTATTTTATGTACTGCAGCTTCTACTTGTGTAGATTTAGAAGCCACCTATTTAGACTTAGGAAATACTTCTACTTATAGAGTAGAATCAATCCCATACAATCCTCCTTATCAGTTTACTTGTTTAGAAAATCCTGTAAGTGTGGATACAGACGACGTTTGGTCTCCGGTTATTAATTTACCTTTTAATTTTTGTTTTTATGGCAACACCTACAATCAATGTTTAATTGGTTCAAACGGAGTTATTACATTTGATTTAGGAAGCAATACTGCAGGTGGTACTTGTGATTGGGAATTTGATTCTACTAATCCAGGGCAACTTCCAGTTAGCGGACATTCGTCACTAATTGAAAACGCAATTTTTGGTGTTTTCCATGACATTAACCCGGGAGTAAGCGGTGAAGTTGGATGGGAATTAATCACATTAAACACAGGCTGTAGAGCACTTGTTGCTTCATGGAGTAGCGTTCCTCTATTTGGAGATAATTCTAAAATATATACAGGGATGATTGTGTTATATGAAAATTCAAACGTCATAGAAGTTTACATTCAGAATAAGCCTTTAGATCCTGACGCTTGGAATGATAACAATGCTGTTGTCGGAATTCAAAATGCAGCAGGTACTCTTGCAGCTGTTGCACCAGGAAGAAATGCATTAGACGCTGACTGGACAGCAACCAATGAAGCTTGGAGATTTATCCCTGATGGTACTTCGATTGCAACATTAAGATGGCATGAAGGTTCTGGAACATCTGGACCAGTTATAGGAACTACTCCAGTAATCAATGTATGCCCAACTGCCACTACAACTTATACAGCTGCAATTACTTATACTTTATGTAATGGATCAACCCTTGTAGAAACAGAAGAAACTATAGTTACAATTAATGGTTCCAAAGTATGGAATGGTTCTTTAAATACTGACTGGGATACAGCTAACAACTGGACACCTGCAGGAGTTCCAACCGCTTCAGATTGCGTTGTCATCCCTGACACAGCAAATGATCCAATCATTTCAGGAACAAATTACAATGGTTTAGGATTGAATTTAACTGTTCAAAACAATGCTGCTTTGACTGTAACTTCAAATAATGACTTAACCATTACAGAATGGGTTAACATTAACACAACAGGTGATTTAATTTTACAAAATAGTGCAAGTTTACTTCAAATCAATAATGATGTTAATCAAGGAACTATGCACATGACCAGAACTGCAAATATCAGAAAATTAGATTATGTATATTGGTCATCTCCTGTTTCAAATTTCAGCGTTAATAATGTTTCACCGGGAACTACTGGTAATAAATACAAATGGATTCCTACAATCGCATCTAACATAAATGGTTTTTGTAATTGGGTCGGAGCAAATGAAAATATGGTTCTTGGAAAAGGATATATCGTAAGAGGTCCAGATAGTTTTACATCTACAGTCACCCCTTTTAATGCCGTTTTTGCCGGAACTCCAAATAATGGCATTATTTCAACTCCTATTTTGAGAGGCACATGGAATGGAGGTACGTATTCTACAGGGGTATCAACAACTCTTGGAACAAACCATGATGATAATTGGAATTTAATTGGAAATCCTTATCCATCTGCAGTAAGAGCTATTGACTTCTTGACATTAAATACAAATATTGACGGATTCATTAAAATATGGACTCATGGAACTTTACCAAGTTCTGCTATTGCTGATCCATTTTACAATAATTATACCTATAACTATACTCCTGGAGATTACATCACTTACAATAGTTCAGGAACTTCGTCAGGACCTGGTGTTTTTAATGGAAATATAGCCGCAGGACAAGGATTTTTTGTATTGATGCATCATACATCTGCTTCTGCTTCTGAAAATGTTACATTTAACAACTCTATGAGAAGCAGTACTTATGACAATAGCCAATTTTTCAGAACTTCTAATGAAAATGGAAGAATTTGGTTAGATTTAGTTGCATCAAACGGAACAAACATCCGAAATCTTGTTGCTTATGTTGATGGCGCTTCTAATAACAGAGATCGTTTATTTGATGCAATAACTGATGAAAAATTAAATTTCAATTTGTATAGTTTGATTGGCGACTTACCTATGACGATTCAAGGAAGAACATTACCATTTGACCAAGAAGATCGCGTTCCAATGGGAATCAAAGTTTCACAAAATGGAAATTATACAATTGGTATTGGCGCTGTTGATGGTTTCTTTACTAATACTAATCAAAACATTTATCTTGAAGATTTAGAAAATAATATTATTCATGACTTGAGACAAAATCCATATAGCTTTACTGCTGAGGCAGGAAACTATCCAAATCGTTTTGTATTACGATACACGAACGAAACTTTAGGTGGCGATGATTTAGTAGTTGATGATGCTAATTTATGGGTGTACTCTTCAGATGTATTATCTGTGAAATCAACAAAAAATACAATTCAATCGGTAAGAGTATTTGATGTTTTAGGAAGACACTTAGCCTACTATCCAAATGTTGATGGCTATGAAGTTCCTTTAACTACCATTCAAAAAAACAATGCTGGATTAATAATTCAAGTTACATTATCTAACGGATCTGTTATTAGTAAAAAAGCGATTTACTAAACAACTAAAAACTTTAATAAACAAGAGCCTCAACGTAATGTTGGGGCTTTTTCTTTTACTCCCTCCATTACTTATTCAAATGAGGAAAACAAAAAAATGACACTAATTTTAATTTTTGTTATAATATTTTGATTTTAACATTTAAAAAGATACTTTTGTACTTGAAAAAAAACCATAATTATTTTAAAATCAAAGATTATGAAAAAAGTATTAATTTTAATAGTGCCTTTATTTATTAATTTAAATATGGTGGCACAAGTTGGTGTTGGCACAACTGCACCAGCCGGAGCATTAGATGTAAATTCAACAACTAATGGATTCATACCACCTAGAGTAGCGTTAACAGCTACTAACGTTGCCGCACCAGTTGTTAACCCACAAGGTGGTGCTATTCCTGCTGGAACAATTGTCTGGAACACAAATACTAGCTCTCCTACTCCAGCTACTGCTGTCGCTCCAGGTCTTTACTATTGGAATGGAACTAGATGGGTGGCATTTGCAGGTTCTCCAGGAGGACTTGATTGGTCTTTAAATGGAAATTCAGGAACTACAGCTGGAACTAACTTTTTAGGAACAACAGATGCTCAAGACGTACGTTTTCATACCAATAATACTGAAAGAGCGCGCATTCTTAGTGGTGGAACAATAGGAGTTAACTCCGCTGGAACAGCATCTAGTCAGATTACCGTAGTTGGTGCTGGTACAAATGACGCAGTTGCAGGTTCTGCTAACGACAATGTTGCTAATGCTTTTTGGGGTAGAAATAGTCACGCAACTGGAACAGCTATTATTGGAGCAAGTAATGGTCTAGGAGGTGTTTATCCTACAAAAGGTGCGGGTGTAGCGGGCTCAGCAATCGACGGACATGGTATTTCTGGTATGGCTGGAAATGGAGCACCAAACAATACTGCTCATGATGGAAATTCTGCAGGATATTTTTCATTAGATTCTGACAATAATCCAAGCACAAATAACTCTAGTGCATTTGCTTTAATTGCTGGTAAAACCGAAATTGATCCACCAGGACTTTTAACTCCTTTAAGAAGATCTTTATTTGGAGGGTATTTCGTTTCTGGAATTGGATCTGGACAAGCTTATGCATATGTAGGAACTAAATATGACCATGATAATACAGGAGCAGGAGGAACAAATTATAAAATTTTAGGTGATGGAACTGTTTCAACTATAGTAAAAGATAAAGATAACAATCCTAGAATTATGTTTGCTCCAGAAGCACCCGAAGTACTTTTCCAAGACTATGGAATTGGTAAACTAGTAAATGGAACAGCAGTGATTAAACTAGATGAAATTTTAAGTAGAAACATCTTAGTTGACAACACTCATCCTCTAAAGGTTTTCATTCAATTAGAAGGAGATTGTAACGGTGTATACGTAACAAACAAATCAGACAAAGGCTTTACCGTTAAAGAATTACAAAACGGGAATAGTGATGTTACTTTTTCTTGGCAAATCGTTGCTACAAGAGCCAATAGTAAAGATACGAATGGAGAAATAACATCTCATTTCGAAAACTTAAGATTTCCTATCGGTCCAAAATTAGTACAAGAACCAGGATTCAAATCAAAAGAAGTAAAGAAAGAAGAAACTAAAAACTAAACATACTTCAAAAAATTCCAAAAAGACCTCCTCTTTAAATAGTCGAGGTCTTTTTCTTTGGCATACGCTTCTCTTTCAAAAGAAATGTTGTAATAAGCTTCTCTCCTATTTTTATATTGAATTAACCTCACCAAATATTCAACAAAATACCAAACAAAAAATAAGACAATTAAAAGTTCTAATTGTTGTTTGATATGAATTCTTTCATGGTTTAATAAAACAGGATTTAACTTATCCTTTTTATTCAATAAAAAAATAAATGGGAAAATGGTAAATCCTCGAAATCCTTTCGGTATTAAATATTTAATAACTAGTACAATCATATTATACAAAATTGGTAAATTTGCCCATATGAACAATGAATTAAATCCAAATAATTTAAAAGAAGGAGAAGATTTTTATTATACTCCTGAAGGATACAAATGCTTTACAGAAAAATATCATTTAAAAAGAGGTTATTGCTGTAAAAGTGGGTGCAGACATTGCCCTTATGGTTTTGATAAAAAAACTGGAACTAATAAAAAATAAGCAGTGTTAAGTCACAGTATTCAGTAGTCAGATTAAACATCAAACAATAAATAATAAACAAGATAAATAGATTAAAGATATTTAGACAATCCAATCTGAAAATCAAAAATCTTAACATCTAAAATCAAGAATAATGACATTTCAAGAACAAATATTAGAAGGTATTCCATCGGTTCTACCCAATCCAAAACCTTATGAAGCAGAAATTAATCACGCTCCAAAAAGGAAAGAAATCTTAACAGAAGAAGAAAAAAAATTAGCTTTAAAAAATGCACTTCGTTATTTTGAACCAAAACATCATGCAACTTTAATTCCAGAATTCAAAGCGGAACTAGAAACTTACGGAAGAATTTACATGTACCGTTTGCGTCCTGATTATAAGATGTATGCTCGTCCAATTTCAGAATATCCTGGAAAAAGCGAACAAGCCAAAGCGATTATGCTAATGATTCAAAACAACTTGGATTACGCTGTAGCCCAACATCCTCATGAGTTAATTACCTATGGCGGAAATGGTGCGGTTTTTCAAAACTGGGCACAATATCGCTTAACGATGAAATATTTGGCCGAAATGACTGACGAGCAAACCTTAGTCATGTATTCGGGTCATCCAATGGGATTATTTCCATCGCATAAAGAAGCACCAAGAGTTGTGGTTACAAATGGAATGGTTATCCCAAATTACTCCAAACCAGACGATTGGGAAAAAATGAATGCTTTAGGAGTTTCGCAATACGGACAAATGACGGCTGGAAGTTATATGTACATTGGTCCACAAGGAATTGTACATGGAACTACAATCACTGTTTTAAACGGATTTAGAAAAATTAAAAAATCACCAAAAGGCGGATTATTCGTAACTTCTGGATTAGGAGGTATGAGTGGTGCTCAACCAAAAGCTGGAAATATTGCAGGTTGTGTTACGGTTTGTGCCGAAGTAAATCCAAAAATTACACACATTCGTCATTCACAAGGTTGGATTAATGAGATAATTGATAACATTGACGAATTAGTTCCTCGAGTTAAAAAAGCGTTAGAAAATCAAGAAGTAGTTTCCATTGCTTATTTAGGAAATGTGGTAGATGTTTGGGAACGATTTGACCAAGAAAATTTACATATCGATTTAGGTTCTGACCAAACTTCTCTACACAATCCTTGGGCTGGAGGCTACTACCCTATCGGATTTACCTTTGAAGAATCGAATGAAATGATGGCAAATGAACCAGAGCGCTTCAAAGAAGAAGTTAGAAAAACACTTCGTCGTCATGCTGAAGCAATTAACAAACATACAGCTAAAGGAACGTATTTCTTTGATTATGGAAATGCCTTTTTATTAGAATCTTCAAGAGCAGGTGCCGATGTTATGAATGACCATCCAACATTAGGTCGTGAATTCAAATATCCAAGTTACGTTCAAGATATTATGGGACCAATGTGTTTCGATTATGGTTTTGGACCATTCCGTTGGGTTTGTGCTTCAGGAAATCCAGAAGATTTAGCAAAAACGGATAAAATTGCTTGCGATGTTTTAGAAGAAATGATGAAAAATTCACCGTCAGCAATCCAACAACAAATGGCAGATAACATTCAATGGATTAAAGGTGCCCAAGAAAATAAATTAGTGGTTGGTTCGCAAGCAAGAATTCTTTATGCTGATGCCGAAGGACGAATTAAAATTGCAGAAGCTTTCAATCAAGCGATTGCCCGTGGTGAAATTGGCTATGTAATTTTAGGTCGCGACCATCATGATGTTTCCGGAACCGATTCTCCTTACAGAGAAACTTCCAACATTTATGACGGCTCTAGATTTACCGCTGACATGGCGATTCACAATGTCATTGGTGATAGTTTCCGAGGTGCTACTTGGGTTTCTATTCACAATGGCGGTGGTGTTGGCTGGGGAGAAGTAATTAATGGTGGTTTTGGTATGGTTCTTGATGGTAGTAAAGAAGCATCAAGACGCTTAGAGTCAATGCTTTTTTGGGATGTAAACAACGGCATTTCAAGGAGAAGTTGGGCAAGAAATGAAGGTGCCATTTTTGCAATAAAAAGAGCTATGGAGACGCAACCTTTATTGAAAATTACCATCCCTACTATAGTAGATGAATCATTGTTATAGTTTCAAGTTTAAAGTTTCATGTTAATTTATGTTTTAAAAACTTTAAACCTGAGATTTGAAACTTTAAATAATTAAATTATGAAAACTTTAAAATTTCTATCGGTATTTTTATTAGCTGTATTTTTAGCTTCTTGTAGTTCTGTTAGAGTTAATGCAGACTATGATAAAAAAACAAACTTTATTAATTATAAAACCTACGCTTATTTAAAAAGCGGAATAGATAAAGTTGAAATTTCCGATTTAGACAAGAAAAGAATTCTCTATTCTATAGATGAAGTAATGGCAACCAAAGGCTTTACCAAATCTGAAAGTCCTGATGTTTTAATTAGTATTTTCACAAAAGAAAGAGAACGTGTTGATATTTATAACAATGCAGGTTTCGGCTGGGGCTGGGGCTGGGGTTGGAATCCTTGGTGGGGAATGGGTTATAGCAGTGTAGTTACAACTCCAGAAGGCACCTTGTTTATCGACATTATAGATGCAAAAACAAAAGAATTAGTTTGGCAAGGAGAAGGTAGCGGATACCTTACTACCAATACCGACAAAAAAGATGCTCGAATTAAAGAATTTGTCTCAAAGATATTAGAACAATATCCTCCCAAATAAATGTTTAAGACAACAAAAAGAGTTAACATTAACAGTTAGCTCTTTTTTTATTTTTTTTTTAAATCTTACAAATAATATTTGTAGTAATTTTGCCCTATCTCGATACGGCTACAAAAATGGAAAACTCAAAAAAAACATTACTTATTAAAATTTTAAAAGTAACGGGAATCACTTTTATTATTTCATTACTAATCATTGTATTGTTACCCATCATTTTTGCTGATACCATTACAGAAAAAGTAAAAGTATTAGCCAACAAAAACTTAGAAGGAGAATTGAATTTCAATGACTCAGAATTATCATTTTTCAAACATTTCCCTTCTTTGACTCTGACCTTGAATGAATTAAATCTTAACGGTTCAAAGCCGTATAAAAGTAAATCGCTAGTTTCTGCTAAGGAAATAAGTTTTGGAATCGATGTTTGGTCGGTAGTTTTTGGAAATCAGACAGAAATTGAAGAAATCTATTTAGAGGAAGCAAAGATTAATATTTTAGTCAACCGAAAAGGAGAAGCCAATTACAATATTTATAAATCAGATTCCAAAGACACAACAGCTTCGTCGGAAAGTGCTTCATTAAAATTAGAAAACATTCAAATCAATAATAGTCAGTTGGTTTATAATGATAAATCAACTAAAATTCTTATCGAAGCAAAAGGTTTTAACTACAAAGGGAAAGGTGATTTATTAGAATCAAATTTCAGTTTAAAAACATCCGCTAAAATTGACAGCTTGAGCTTTACTTATGACAAAAGCGAGTATTTAAAAAACAAAAAAGTAAAAGCCGATTTAATCACTAAAATCAACACCAACTCACTTTCTTTCGTTTTTGAGAAAAATGACTTGATTATCAACAAACTACCTGTTGAATTTACCGGAGCATTTGATTTCTTAAAGAATGGCTATCAAATGGATTTTAAATTAAAAACAGAAGACAGCAATTTAGATGACTTATTTACAGCCTTACCTGCTGAATATGTTTCATGGATGAATGAAACCAAAATGAAAGGAAAAACATCTGCTTTCTTAACATTAAAAGGAAAATACATTGCTTCTGAAAATTTAAGTCCAGAATTAAACTTCAACATAAAAGTTAGAGATGGTTACGTAAAACACACAAAAGCACCTTACCCAGTTGAAGACATTTTCCTAAACTTAGACACGAAATTACCTAACTTAGACATCAATCAATTGAAAATAAGATTGGATTCGTTGTATTTTGATGTCAATAAAAATAACTTAAATGCTATTTTAATCTCTGATGGTTTTGGAAAAAAACTAACAATCGATTCTAAAATTAAATCAAAACTCGATTTGAAATTTGTTAGTGATGCATTACAAATTCCAAACTTTAAATTAGCAGGTAATCTTGATGCTGATATTGTTTCAAAAGGAAACTATAATAAAGACGAAAAGAAATTTCCTGTTACAAAAGGAAAATTTGAACTCGTTAATGGTTTAATTCAAACGGCTTATTATCCAAAACCTATTCAAAACATAAACGTAAAAGCAAATTTAGATTGTCCTACAGGTGATTATCAAAATGCAAGTTTTAGATTGACTCCAGCAAGTTTTACATTTGAAGGTGAACCTTTTAATTTAAATGCTTCATTTAAAAACTTTGATGATATTACTTACGATGTAAAAGCAAAAGGAACTTTAAACGTTGCGAAAATTTACAAAGTGTTTTCTCAAAAAGGATTGGATTTAGATGGTTCAATAAAAGCTGACGTTAGTTTGGCTGGAAAACAAAGTGATGCTACAAACGGAAAATATGGCAATCTTAAAAATAGCGGCACGCTTGAAGTAAAAAACATTCGTACTCATAGCGAGTATTTACCATTACCGTTTATAATTGAGAACGGTACATTTTCTTTCCATCAAGACAAGATGCATTTCAATAATTTCAATGGAAAATATGGCGAATCCGATATTAGTATGAATGGAAATTTACAAAACGTAATCAATTTCGTTTTATCTGATAATCAAACTCTCAAAGGTGATTTCTCATTTGTTTCAAACCATTTAAATCTGAACGAATTTATTCCAACAATTACAGACGAGGAAACAGAAAACGAAACTCCTAAAACAGAAGTTACTGGTGTAATTGAAATTCCTAAAAATATTGATTTACTTCTTCAAGCAAAAGCTACAAAAACAAAATATAACGACATCAATATCGAAAATTTAAATGGTAGTTTAAGCATTCAAAATGGCGAATTAAAACTTTCAAACGGAACGCTAGGCATAATTGGTGCTACTGCTAAAATGAATGCTGTTTATAGAAATGAAGGTTCGCAAAAAGCTTATTTCGATTACAAAATTAATGCTTCGGAATTTGATATAAAACGTGCTTACAATGAAATTAAAATGTTCCGAGAAATTGTAACTGCAGCCGAAAGCGCTGAAGGAATCGTTGGTCTTAATTATTCAATAAAAGGAGTTTTAAACAATCAAATGGAACCTATAATGCCTTCATTAGAAGGAAACGGAACATTATCGGTAAAACAAGTTAAAATGAAAGGGTTTAAATTATTAAATGTCGTTTCTGCCAAAACAGAAAACCCTGACATTAAAGATCCTGACATTTCGAAAGTAGAAATTAAATCAACCATAAAAAACAACCTTGTAACTATTGAAAGATTTAAGTTTAAAGTAGCTGGATTTAGATTACGATTTGAAGGACAAACGAGTTTAGATGGAAAATTGAATTTAAAAATGAGAATTGGTTTACCTCCATTAGGCATTATTGGAATTCCAATTAAAGTTTTAGGAACTCAAGAAAATCCCGATATTAAGCTTGGTAGAAAATCTGAAGATTTAGAAGAAACAGAATATGTAGATGGTGTAACTCCAATAAACAATCCTGCACCAGTAAATGCAACACCTACAAACACAACAACTCCTGTTCCTACGATTCAGAATGACAGTATTAAAATTAAAAACGATAGCATTCCGAAAATAGCACCAGCGGTTCCTGTAGAAAAAACAGAGTAAAACTATAAATTGTCATATTTATTCTTATTTTTAGTCAAAATTTAAAATTATGATTAAGAATTGTATCAAAATAATAACAATTTTAAACTTACTCATATTATTAGTATCGTGTAGCGCTACAAACGGATTAACTTTGTCGGTTACTGAGCCTGCTCCTATTTTATTAAATAAGAAATCGTCAAAAATTGGAATTCTTAATCGTAGTTTACCGGATAAGAAATACGAAGTTTTTGATGCTATTGATAAAATCTTAACCGCAGAAGGAAGAGATTTAGACAAATTAGGTAGCTACTCGGCTATTGAAAGTTTGAAAAAAGAACTTCTAAATAACAATAAAATTCAAAGTGTTACTATAATAGACACTTTAGAATCTAAGAAATATGGAATTGACCAATTTACCAGCGAATTATCTTGGCAAAAGATTGAAGAACTTTGCCGAGTTTATGATTTAGATGCTATATATGAACTTTCTTATTTTGATACCGATTCTAAAATCAATTACAAAACCATAAAAAGTGAAGCTAAAAATGCTTTTGGTTTAAAAATTCCTGTTATAGAACACGAAGCCACGATTACGACTTTAATAAAATCGGGTTGGAGAATTTACGATAATAATGATAAAGCCATTGTTGATGTTTATTATACAAACAACACTATACAATTAAGTGGAAGAGGCATAAATCCTTTAAAAGCTTTTGAAACCGTTCAATCTAGAAAAGATGCAGTTTTAGCTGTTTCAAAAAACATTGGAAAATCATATGCGCTTCAAATTTTGCCATTTAACATAAGAGTTAGTAGAGATTACTACGTAAAAGGAACTCCAAATTTTGAAATTGGTAAACGTAGAGCACAAGCTGGAAAATGGGATAGCGCAGCAGAATTGTGGTTATTAGAAACCAAAAACACCAATCCTAAAATTGCTGGTCGTGCTTGCTATAACATGGGAATCATCAATGAAATAAATGGTGATATTAATGCGGCAATTGAATGGACTACAAAATCATACACTGATTATGCCGATAAAAATGCTTTACGCTATATTAATATTCTAAAAAATAGAAAGGCAAAAAACGAACAATTGATTAGGGAAAGCAATTAAAAAAAGCCAGAAAAAATAAATCGGCATATTAAGTATCAAATTCTCAAAAAGCTTTCTTGCTTTCTGAAAAATTCGTAATTTTACCTCAAACATCACAAGTAAAATTATGGAAACGCATTTTGAAAGTAATCCTTTGATTGACAGATTACCTAAACATTTAAAACAATTCATTAAACCACAAGTTTATGAGGATTATACTCCCATAAATCAAGCTGTTTGGCGATATGTAATGCGTAAAAATGTCGACTATCTTTCAAAAGTTGCTCATAGCTCTTACTTAGAAGGCTTGCAAAAAACAGGTTTGGAAATTGATAATATTCCAAATATGTATGGCATGAACCGAATTTTAAAAGAAATCGGTTGGGCTGCAGTTGCCGTTGATGGTTTTATTCCGCCAAATGCTTTTATGGAATTCCAAGCATACAATGTTTTAGTAATTGCTTGCGACATTCGCCAATTAGAACATATTGAATACACACCTGCTCCAGATATTATCCACGAAGGTGCTGGCCATGCTCCTATTATAGCAAATCCAGAATATGCAGAATATTTAAGACGATTTGGTGAAATTGGCTGTAAAGCTATTTCATCTGCACGTGATTATGAATTGTATGAAGCTATTCGTTTGCTTTCTATTTTAAAAGAAGCAGAAGATACTCCAGAAGAAGAAATTAAAAAAGCAGAGGAACAAGTGGATTTCTTACAGAATAATATGGGTGAACTATCAGAAATGTCGCGTATTAGAAACCTACATTGGTGGACAGTAGAATATGGTTTAATTGGAACCGTTGACAATCCAAAAATCTATGGCGCGGGATTACTTTCTTCAATTGGAGAAAGCTCTTGGTGCATGACCGATAATGTAAAGAAAATTCCATACGATATTTCGGCAGCCGACCAAAGTTTTGATATTACAAAACCGCAACCTCAACTTTATGTAACATCTGATTTTGCTCAATTGAGTCAAGTTTTAGAGGAGTTTGCGAATAAAATGGCATTACGAACTGGAGGATTATCGGGCATTCAAAAACTAATAAACTCTAAAGCTTTAGGAACTATTGAATTGAGTACTGGTTTGCAAATTTCCGGTTTTTTCACCAATTTTATTGAGGACGAAGGAAAACCAGTTTATGTTCAAACCACAGGAAAAACAGCACTTTCTCATCGAGAAAAAGAATTAGTAGGTCACGGAACAGAATATCACGCAGAAGGCTTTGGTTCGCCAATTGGAAAACTAAAAGGCATCAACTTGGCCATTGAAGAAATGAGTCCAAGAGACTTGCGTGCATATGATATTTACGAAGGTGAGCAAGTGACTTTGGAATTTGAAGGCAACATCAAAGTTGTTGGCGAAATTGTAACGGGAACTCGCAATTTACAAGGTGAGATCTTATTGATTAAATTTAAAAATTGTACCGTGACTCATAATGACACGGTTCTTTTCCAACCCGAATGGGGCATTTATGATATGGCTGTGGGTAAAAAAGTGATTTCAGCTTTTTCTGGTCCAGCTGATGTGAATAGTTTTGATATGATTAATCATGTTCCTTCATCTCAAACAATCAAGCAAAAGAAATCTGCCGAAAGAGAAGAATTAGAAAACTTATATTTAAGTGTTCGAAATATTAGAGAAAACAAAAAGGCTACAACCACATTAAAAGAAGCTTTTGGTGCGGTTTCAGCTAATCATTCAAATGATTGGTTATTATCAGTTGAAATTGTTGAGCTTGCAAAAAAAGAAGGCAATACTGATTTAGTAGATAAAGTGCTAAATCACTTGGAAAAAGTAAAAATCAATCGCCCAGAAATTGCTCATTTAGTTGACAACGGATTGGAATTGATTTTTGAGAAAGAAGGGATTGTTTAAACACATAGCCACAATAGATTTAACTTGATGTTGATTTAAGTCGTTTCACTTATCATAGAAAACAATAGAAAATCATATTATTAAATCTTCCAAATTTCAAACGTAACTTTTGTTACTGAAAAGATTTTCAATCAAGTATATCTTTGTCAAAAAAAAGAAACAATTATGGGAATTTTAGATTTTTTAGGATTAGGAAGTAAAACAAATGATGTACAAGAATATGTTCAAAAAGGCGCTATTATTTTAGACGTAAGAACACCTGAAGAGTTTAAAGACGGACACATTAAAGGTTCTAAAAATATTGCTTTACAAGTTTTAAATGGAAACATTGAAACCATAAAAAAATGGAACAAACCGATTATCGCTTGTTGTCGTTCTGGAATGCGAAGTGCGCAAGCTACTTCCATGCTACAACAAAACGGAATTGATTGCATCAACGGTGGTGGTTGGCAAAGTTTAGAAAGTAAATTATAAAAGAAAGTCCCGATTAATCGGGACTTTCTTTTATGCAGCCTTTTTATCATTACTGTATCGGAATATCTGTAAAACTACCGGATAACGTGGTAACATCACTAATCCCCGAACCCGAAGTTATTGAAAATGTTCCCGTTAATTTATTGTTAGCATTGGCAGTAATTGTAACTGTTCCTGCACTTCCAGTCCACATTCCGGTTGTTCCTGGTTTTAAATAGGCAAAAAAGTTAGTGGTATCGTCAATAGTGTAACTTCCTACGGCCAATGATGTTAAATTAATTTCAATAATGGTATTACTGTTGTTTACCGCAAAAATAGATTTGTACTGATTGCTGGCATAAGGCGAAGACACCGAAGTCATCGTTGTACTTCCGTTTTCAGCATACAAAAAACCATTAGTAGAAGGATTTTGACTTGAATTGTTAACGTCACTATCACTGGAACAAGAAAGTAAAGTAACAGACAAAATAAGCATTAAATACAATTGAATTTTTTTCATACGATTTAGTTTTTAATTAATTTAAAGGTTTGATTTTTATTTATAAGAGTACTTATATTCACGAAATAAACACCTGTTTTCAAGTCCGTCACCTCAATTTCTGTTGCCATGGTTTTAGGTAAAACACTTTTTAACTTACGACCATTAACATCGTAAATCTCTACAGACTCAATTCTTTCTGCTGCATTAATGTAAAATTGAGTAGTCGTTGGATTTGGATATACCTGAATTTGATTTGCAACAAAATTATTGTCCTCAATTCCTAAAGCTGATTGATTTAAAACTCCAAAAGGTGAAAAGCTCGAAATATTAGTTGCCGAAATGGTATAAGGATTTGTTCCTGTTACGGCAGAAGAAGCTTCACCGTTCCAAGTTGCATTGTAAAAATGTCCAACTGCAGCTGTATTGCGATTAAACAATCCGTTTTCTTGCGCTTGATTCCAAGTGAACGAAACATTTACATTACTACCACCGGTTACTGCTTCGGATATATTCCAAGTAGCGTTCACTGCGCCCTCTGTGGTATTGGAAATTCCATCCTGAACGTTAACCGAAAAAGTATCGGAAGTTCCAGTGTTTTCAATAGTAATCGGACTGTAATTGGTTGCTGTTCCGATAGGCAAATTCACTTGTCCTCTTGTTGGGTTTAGATTTTCCACATTTACGGTTCCTGCGCCATTTGTAGCAAGATAATTTGTAGCATTTCCGTTTAGGACTGTGGCATTTTCCCCTTTAAGATTTATATTATTTGCATTCAAGGTAACGGGTGCGTTTAAGTTTAAGTTCCCTCTGAAGTTCAAATTACCCGTCGTTAAATTTAAAGGAGAACTTACGCTTAGGTTATTGGCAAAAGCATTCGCATCTACATTTACATTAAATCCGGAAGGAATGGTTGCGTCTTCCGTTAATAGTGGTGTTGTCCCGGCATTCCAATTTGAACCATTACTCCAATTGTTGTTAACCGAATTATTAAAGGTAAAATCGCCATTAAATTTATACAACTTTACACCACCGCCATTATTAGCAAAAAAATACAGATCGTTGTTGATTTCAAAATAACCGAATGGTGTAGATGGTCCAACTCCAGGATTGATATCGAATGTTTTCACGGTTTGGAATCCATCGCATCTCCAAGGTTCTTTCGCATCAGAACCAAATACCGCAATACCAGAACTAAACCATAGTGTGTTTTTGAAATTGTAAAAATTTGAAAACTGATTGTAGGCTAAATTCTGAGAGATTACAGTACTGCCGCCTGGCTGATAATTACTCTTAAAAAAAGTTTTTTGGGATAGATTGTAAATATAAATAGATTGTTGGGTCATACCAAAATCAAGGCCACTTTGCTCATCTATGACATCAATATTAGAAAGTTGTACCGTACCCGAAGACGTACCATCGGTTTTCCATAACGTGTTTTTATTACTGCCGGAAGTCATTAATTGTTGGAATAAAACACCACCCGGTACTTCTTTAAACATTAAATCTTTTAAAACATAATAATAATCTGTTCTTGGTGAAGTATTTGCAATTATATGAGTTCCCGCTGTGGTACCATCAGAAACCCACGGCTCCATTCCGTTAGCAGCATCGTAACCTATAAAAATAAGTTTCCCGTTATAAGCAACCATAGTATTGTACACATAAACGATAAGCCCTGCAGGAAGCGGAATATTAACGGTACCCGCATCCGTTCCATTAGTTCTCCAAAGTTGTCCTGAACCTGTGAAAAAGTAAACATCACTGCCTAATCGGGTAAAACCGTCCATTGGAGTATTTCCGGCTCCAGCTGTCATATCTTTCACCATAACGGTTCCGGAAACGGTTCCGTCAGATTTCCATAATTCATAACCGTTTGCGGTAGTAAATCCGGCAAAAAACATTTCGTTTCCTAAGATGGAATTGTTGCGATATTCAGTGATATCACTTCCTAAATTAAGCGGATATGAAATGGTAGCATCGAATCTTTTCAGTAAAAAAGTTCCGGCCGCTGTTCCGTCGGAACGCCATAATTCGTTATGGAGAGTATAAGGAGAATAAGAATCGATAACATCCACCTGAATGTAGAAAAAATCCTGTGCCGGAATGATTTTAGAGATTAAAGTTGAAACGCCCGCCACCGCCAAATCTTTCACTAAAAAGGTGCCGGCATCAGTTCCGTCAGTAACACCTAGTTTTGCGGTAGTTCCTGCATTAAAATAAAACTTATTGTTCCATTTATTGTTTTGCCAGAAGGCTTGTTTGTCTGATGTAGGTGTAATGCCTGCCGCAGCAACATCTTTAACCACTGTAAGTTGTGCTTTTGCGTATAATCCTATCACTAAAAGTAATGTTGTGTAAATTTTTTTCATGACGTTACATATTTTTATCAAATATCTAACGTTTTACAATTTAGTGAAATAAGCCGTTTGACGTATTTTAGATTAGCTTATTCTGTTTGGCTTTTTGTATCATTTCAATCCGGTTGTGTGCCTGAAGTTTTCGGTAAATATTTTCGATATGTTTTTTAACTGTAAAAGCAGACAAAAACAAATTTTCTGCTATGATTTTGTTTTTTAATCCTTTGCTTAATTGTTCTAAGACTTCTATTTCGCGAGTGGTAAGTTCGACCATTTCGGTTGCTTCTGAGGATTCAAAAACTTTTGGATTTTTTAACAATTGCAGTGTTTTCAATGCAATTGAAGGAGACATGACAGCACCACCTGATAAAGTTTCCTTTATGGCTTCATGTATTTTTTCTGCTTTGGTTTCCTTTAGCAGATAGCCATCGGCGCCTGCTTTTATGGCAGCAAATACATTTTCGTCGTTATCAAAAACCGTTATCATTATAATTTTAATTTGTGGATATTTTGATTTGATGATTTCGGTAGCTTTAATACCGTTCATCACAGGCATTTCGATATCCATCAATATTAAATCTACCACATGATTTTTCTCTAAAATAGCGATTGCTTCTTCTCCGTTTTGAGCCGTATCTTTGATTACAATATCTGAAAAATTAGACAGTTTTTCTTCCAATGCTTTTTGCAGAAAGAAATTATCTTCTACTAAAATTACTTTAATCATAATTACAATTTAACCGTGATGGAATAATTAGTTCCTTTTGTTTGATTAGATTCAACCTGTAACCTTCCGTTTACTTCTTGAACTCGATTTTGGATGTTAGTTAACCCAAATGATATTTTCTTTTTGGATTCGTAATCAAAACCAATTCCGTTGTCTGAAATTTTAATTTGCAATTCATTTTCTATTTGAGAAATTGAAACCGAAATATCTTTTGCATTAGCATGTTTAATGGCATTGTTTACAATTTCTTGAAGAATACGATACAAATTAATGGCTTGTTTTGAAGACAACTGAACATCATTTTGAATATCAAAATCAAAATGAAAGCTTATCGTATCAACTGATTCAGAAGCATCTTTTATAAAATTGGTCATTCTAGTTTTTAATTCAAACAAACTCAATTGTTTAGAATTTAAAACCCAAATTGTGTCACGCAACTCGGAAATGGATTTGTTGGCAAAATTAGTTAGTGTATCTATTTTTCTATCAATAGTTTCGTCAAACTGAACGGAAGAATTTTTTAAATTATCTAAAATCGAAATGATAAAGGTTAATTGCGATCCCACATTGTCATGTAATTCTCGTGAAATATCTAAACGTTGTTCTTGAATTTTATAATTGGATTGTTCTTCTAATAATTTATTTTCTAATTCTAATTGTTCTTTTTGCAATTTGGCTTTGGCTCTAAAATTTCGAAACACAATTAAACCGATGATGGTAAAACTTGAAATTAGGAGTAACCAAATGTTTTTTTGCTTCACTTCGGCTTGGTGTTGCAAAATTTGCTTTTCTTTTTTTTCCGTTTGGTATTTCGTTTCTAGTTCGGCAATTGTTTTGTTTTTTTCAGCGGTATAAATAGAATCTCTTAGTTTGATGTAATTTTCTTGTTCTTCAATAGCTTCCGCAAGTTTATTGTATTTTTTGTTGAAAATTATCTTTTGCTGATAGTAATCCCGAAGTTTTTCGGCTGTTTCCGATTTTTTTGAATATTCGAATGCTAAATCAAAATAGTTTTTGGCC